>NZ_ASPS01000161.1:0-311 GCF_000517865.1 Paenibacillus sp. FSL R7-269 | reverse complement strand
TTTTTTTTTTTTTCAAGCAGAAGACGGCATACGAGATGTTCATGGGAATACGTAAAGCCCAATTCCTCTTTGCTGATATCTCCATGCAAGGTACGGATAAAGCCCATATCGTTTCTCCTCCACTCTCTATAAAATAAGAACCTGACCGATTCATAAAAGTGCATGTTCAAAAAAGCCGGCTTCTCTCAACGCCTTAGACCGCTTTCTGATCTATCTCGTGATCCAAAGCCGACTTTTTTGTTTAACCTCTAAAAGAACAGTTTCGCCAGGAAGTGCAGAATCGGTCCGATGATGAACATGTCGGAATCGGC
>NZ_ASPS01000160.1:0-320 GCF_000517865.1 Paenibacillus sp. FSL R7-269 | reverse complement strand
TTTTTTTTTTTTCAAGCAGAAGACGGCATACGAGATACCTGTCTCACGCCAAAGAAGTGGATACATGCTGTATGGTGTGAAACCAGGCATGGTGTTGACTTCATTAATAAGCAAGGCGCCGTCATTTTTCCGAATGAAGAAGTCCGCACGTGAAATACCGTTACCTTCAATCGCACGGAACGCCTGCAAAGCTGCCTCGCGAATGCGATCTGCGGCCTCTGGGTCCAGTGGAGCTGGAATCAGCATCTGTGATTGACCATCAATATACTTGGCTGCATAGTCATAATACTCACCGGAGGATACGATCTCACCTGGAACGG
>NZ_ASPS01000159.1:0-274 GCF_000517865.1 Paenibacillus sp. FSL R7-269 | reverse complement strand
TTCTCTATTGAAATCGACACTTGAGAAATCATAACTCCAATTACTACCGTTAACTGAAGTTGGTGTCCCCATGGCTTTGATGACATCATTTTTTGTGGAACCGATCGAAAAGTTTGTATTAGCCTCTTGGTTTCCTAACCAAACTTTCAAATTATCACTAATATCACTATAGCCCTCTACCTCACTTTCTCTATTGAAATCGACACTTGAGAAATCATAACTCCAATTACTACCGTTAACTGAAGTTGGTGTCCCCATGGCTTTGATGACATCA
>NZ_ASPS01000158.1:0-419 GCF_000517865.1 Paenibacillus sp. FSL R7-269 | reverse complement strand
TCCCGTCACTGCCCAGAGCAGGACCCGCTCTGGGCCCGGCCCGGCGGAGCGCCTGCGCGGCTCCGCCAGGAACCCCAGCGCAGCGGCGGCGGCGGCCGCCTGTGCTGCGCTAAGCCCCCACCGGCGTGCCGCTACGGTGGGGGACATGCCGGCCGTGCAGCGCACGGCCGGCAGCGGTGCGCTGCGCAGCAGCAGCGCGCAAGCCCGGCTGCGCCCCAGTGCGAGGCAGGCCTCGCAATAGGCGCAGCCGGCAAGGCCGCACGCGGCGCAGGCCGTGCGGCCCGTGGGTACGCTGCCGCAGCGCAGGCAGCGCGGCACTTCGCGGCGGCGCAGGCCTAGCCGCGCGGCGCCCGCAGGGGCCAGGACGGCTGCCGTAAGGCGTAGCCGTCCCTGGAGGTAGGCGAGCTGCGCCGCAGCCC
>NZ_ASPS01000157.1:0-368 GCF_000517865.1 Paenibacillus sp. FSL R7-269 | reverse complement strand
TTTTTTTCAAGCAGAAGACGGCATACGAGATCGAGTGAACGGACAGCACGCCGATAATGGCGAATGCGCGGACCAATTGCAGCTCGGGAAGACGCTCCCTTGGCAGAGAATTCATTTTGTTCATGGCAGTACCCTCTCATTTCAAAGTCCGAATTTTTCTCGTTCCTAACCGAAACGAATTCAATCAGTATAGTAGACATTTCTTAACGTCTTACTTCCAAATTCTTAACAATTGCTTAAGATTCTGGTTCTTGCTCCTAATAAAATTCTACTTGATCCCAAAATATCCTTGCTCTTACAATAAGAAAAACATCTATCGACGTACTTTCTCAGAAGACAGACCGCGTATAGCGGAAGTTTTTCTTGCG
>NZ_ASPS01000156.1:0-252 GCF_000517865.1 Paenibacillus sp. FSL R7-269 | reverse complement strand
TACGGGACTGGCTCCGGGTACGTACGAGGTCCGTGTGAAATTGACGGCGTCGTCGTTTGTATCGGAAACGCATAGTGTAACGGTGAATGCGTATGTGCCAGCGGCAGAGACTACCCCGGCAGCGGTGATTGACTACGCAGCCGAGCAATTGAGTGGTCTGATTACGAATGGCACGTATACCGTGAACGGTACAGCGGTAACGGCGACTGCGGCTGGCACCCTGGTGCTGGAGCAGAGCTGGCTGGGAGAGTC
>NZ_ASPS01000155.1:0-374 GCF_000517865.1 Paenibacillus sp. FSL R7-269 | reverse complement strand
GTTGGCTGGGAACGTCATTAAGCATCGTGAAAAAGGGTGACGGTTCGGCGACTACAGACAGCGTGGCGCAGACGCTGAATGTTCCGTCTCGTCCGGCAGCACCTGCGGGTGTGGCTTCAACGGATGAAACCGCGATTGATGCGAAGGACGGCACACTCATCAATGTGAATACTGGGATGGAATATAAGCGTGGAACGGCAGGTGCTTGGTCGAATGTTGCGGGTACAAGCGTAACAACCCTTGAACCGGATACCTATTATGTCCGCACGAAAGCGACAGCGGCAGCATTCGTATCGGAAGCGCAGCCTGTAACGGTGAACGCATATGTGCCAACAGCAGAGACTACCCCGGCAGCGGTGATCGACTATACTGCG
>NZ_ASPS01000154.1:0-646 GCF_000517865.1 Paenibacillus sp. FSL R7-269 | reverse complement strand
CGTGAAAAAGGGTGACGGTTCGGCGACTACAGACAGCGTGGCGCAGACGCTGAATGTTCCGTCCCGTCCGGCAGCGCCTGCGGGTGTAGCTTCAACGGATGAAACCGCGATTGATGCGAAGGATGGAACACTCACGAATGTGACTGCTGCGATGGAATATAAGCGTGGAACGGCAGGTGCTTGGTCGAATGTTGCGGGTACAAGTGTAACAACCCTTGAACCGGATACTTATTATGTCCGCACGAAAGCGACAGCGGCAGCATTTGTATCGGAAGCGCAGCCTGTGACGGTGAACGCATATGTGCCAACAGCAGAGACTACCCCTGGAGCGGTGATCGACTATACTGCGGAGCAGCTGACTGGCCTGACGGCAGGCGCTGCGTATACCGTGAACGGTCAGCCTGTAACGGTGGACGTTAACGGCAAGCTGGCTATAGATAGCGGTTGGCTGGGAACGTCATTAAGCATCGTGAAAAAGGGTGACGGTTCGGCGACTACAGACAGCGTGGCGCAGACGCTGAATGTTCCGTCTCGTCCGGCAGCACCTGCGGGTGTGGCTTCAACGGATGAAACCGCGATTGATGCGAAGGATGGAACACTGACGAATGTGACTGCTGCGATGGAATATAAGCGTGGAACGGCAGGG
>NZ_ASPS01000153.1:0-1398 GCF_000517865.1 Paenibacillus sp. FSL R7-269 | reverse complement strand
CTTCAACGGATGAAACCGCGATTGATGCGAAGGATGGAACACTGACGAATGTGACTGCTGCGATGGAATATAAGCGTGGAACGGCAGGTGCTTGGTCGAATGTTGCGGGTACAAGCGTAACAACCCTTGAACCGGATACCTATTATGTCCGCACGAAAGCGACAGCGGCAGCATTTGTATCGGTAGCACATAGTGTGACGGTGAATGCATATGTGCCAACGGCAGAGACTACCCCGGCAGCGGTGATCGACTATACTGCCGAGCAGCTGACTGGCCTGACGCCAGGCGCTGCTTATACCGTGAACGGTCAGCCTGTAACGGCTGACGTTAACGGTAAGCTGGCTATAGCTAGCAGCTGGCTGGGAGCTTCATTAAGCATCGTGAAAAAGGGTGACGGTTCGGCGACTACAGACAGCGTGGCGCAGACGCTGAATGTTCCGTCCCGTCCGGCAGCGCCTGCGGGTGTAACGGCAACGGATGAAACCGCGATTAATGCTCAGGATGGAGCATTGGTTAATGTAGATTCCACGATGGAATACAAGAAGAGTGCCGCAGGTGCCTGGGGTGTCGTTACAGGCACGGCCGTGACAGGCCTTGCTCCGGACACGTACTACGTACGGGTGAAGGCAACTGCAACGGACTTTGCCTCGGAAGAGCAAAGTGTAGCTGTCGAGCTGTACGTGGCAGCGCAGGAAATCACCCCGGCAGCAGAGATTAATTATGAAGCTGAGCAGTTGACCGGACTAGTTCCAGGCGGTAAGTATGTCATTAACGGCACACTGGCAGCAACAGCGGATGTGACTGGGAGGCTGGCTCTGGACAGCAGCTGGCTGGGTATTACGTTGAGCGTCGTGAAGCAGGGGAATGCTACAACGACCGTCGACAGCGCGGCGCAGACCTTAATCATTCCGTCCCGTCCGGCAGCGCCTGCGAGTGTAGCTTCAATGGATGAAACCGGGATTGATGCGAAGGACGGCACACTCATCAATGTGAATACTGGGATGGAATATAAGCGCGGCACGGCAGGTTCTTGGACAGCTGTTACGGGCACAACCGTCACAGGCCTTGCACCAGACATGTACTTTGTCCGCACAAAGGCGACCGTAACGGCCTTCACCTCAGCTGAGGCAGAGTTGACGATAACGTCATTTGCGGCAACGGCGGAAGTGATGCCTAATGCGATCATCGATTATGCTGCTGAGTTACTAACGGGTCTGATTCCAGAAGGGGTATACACTGTAAATGGTACGGCTGTAATAGCCACCACGGACGGAACGCTGCCGATAGACAGCAGTTGGCTGGGCAGCGTACTGAATATCGTGAAGACAGGTAACGGTGTGACCACCACCGATAGTGATGCGCAAGTGTTGAGTGTTCCTGCGCGTCAGGCTGCTCCGG
>NZ_ASPS01000152.1:0-211 GCF_000517865.1 Paenibacillus sp. FSL R7-269 | reverse complement strand
TCGGTCCAAGTACCATCGGCGCTGGAGGGCTTAACGGTCGTGTTCGGGATGGGTACGTGTGGAACCCCTCCGCTATCGCCACCAAACGGGCATTTACAGCGTAAATGCTTCAGGAATTTGATTCCTGAAAACTGAATCCGAAACGAATCTGCGTGATAGAAATTTGGATAAGCCCTCGACCGATTAGTATTGGTCAGCTCCATGCATTGCT
>NZ_ASPS01000151.1:0-315 GCF_000517865.1 Paenibacillus sp. FSL R7-269 | reverse complement strand
ATACGAGATCCGATTAACAACGGAGCCTGAAGCAGGTGCATCATATCGGCAGTACATAAGAAAGGTCCCTGTTATCCGGGAGAGTGAATCTTGCCTGGACGTGTTGAATACATTCGCGAAAGATCCGTCCATCCCTTGTGTTATTTACTGCAATGAGGAGGACAGGCCGTCAGGTCTGATCATGCGGGATGTTTTTTACCAGCGCATGATGGGAAGGTTCTCCGTAGATTTGTATTATACGAGGCCAGCCTTTCGGTTTGCGGACCATCACCCGATGAAGATCGACATGTCGGAGAGGGTAGGATCCCTGCTTCA
>NZ_ASPS01000150.1:0-1860 GCF_000517865.1 Paenibacillus sp. FSL R7-269 | reverse complement strand
CCGGAGCAGCCTGACGCGCAGGAACACTCAACACTTGCGCATCACTATCGGTGGTGGTCACACCGTTACCTGTCTTCACGATATTCAGCACGCTGCCCAGCCAACTGCTGTCTATCGGCAGCGTTCCGTCCGTGGTGGCTGTTACAGCCGTACCATTTACGGTGTATACCCCTTCTGGAATCAGACCTGTCAATTGCTCAGCGTTAAAATCAATCACCGCCGCAGGCGTCACTTCCGCCTCAGATGCAAAGGAGGTCACTGTCACTTCCACCGCCGCAGAACTGAACGCCGTTGCTGTTGCCTTCTTGCGGACATCATAGATACCTGGCGCAAGTCCTGTGACGGTGGTGCCTGGAACATCTGTCCATGCGCCTGCTGTACCTTGTCTGTATTCCATGGCTGTTGTCACATTCGTGAGCGTGCCATCCTTCGCATGAATCGCCGTTTCGTCCGTTGAAGCTACACCCGCAGGCGCTGCCGGACGGGCAGGAATAGTCAAGGTCTGCGCCACACTATCTATGGTTGTCGATGCATTCCCCTTCTTCACTAGGCTCAGGGAGCTGCCCAGCCAAGAGCTATCCAGCGCCAGCTTGCCGTCTGCATCCGCTGTTACGGTCAACGTACCGTTCAGTGTATACGTGCCATTCGCCGCCAGACCGCTCAGCTGCTCAGCTTCATAGTCAATGACCGCTGCTGGTATGGCTTCCGGTATCGCTACATACGCTACCACATTCACGATGTGTGCTACCGAGGCAAAAGCCGTCAATGTCGCCTTGGTCTGGACGTAGTACGTACCCGGAGCAAGTCCCGTCACCGTTGTACCCGTCACATCCGTCCATGCTCCTGCGGCACCTTGCTTGTACTCCATGGCCGGAGTCGCATTCGTAAGCGTACCGTTCTTCGCGTTAATCGCCGTCTCATTCGTTGCTGTTACTCCGGCAGGCGCTGCCGGACGAACAGGGATGGTCAAGGTCTGCGCCGCACTGTTAATCGTCGTGGACGCATTTCCCTGCTTCACAAGGCTCAGAGAGGTTCCCAGCCAAGAGCTATCCAGTGCCAGCTTGCCCGCCGCATCCGCATATATTGATAACGTGCCATTCACCGTATAGAGACCATTCGCCAGCAGACCGCTTAGCTGCTCGGCTTCATAGTCAATCACCGCTGCCGGGATTGTCTCTACCATTGGCACATACGCATTCACCGTAACACTATACGCCTCCGAGGCAAAAGACGACGCCGTCAATTTCACACGGACCTCGTACGTACCCGGAGCCAGTCCCGTCACCGTTGTACCGGTCACAGCCGTCCATACTCCCCCGGTACTTGGCTTGTACTCCATCGCTGAAGTTACATTCGCAAGTGTACCGTTGTTCGCATCTATCGCCAGTTCATCCGTTACCGTCACACCTGTCGGTGTTGCCGGACGGGATGGAATGACCTGCACCTGCGCCGCACTGTCTACCGTTGTCGAAGCATTCCCCTGCTTCACAATACTCAGGGACTCTCCCAGCCAGCTCTGCTCCAGCACCAGGGTGCCATCCGCAGTCGCGGTTACCGCTGTACCATTCACGGTATAGGTGCCATTCGCCAGCAGACCACTCAGTTGCTCGGCTGCATAGTCAATCACCGCTGCCGGGGTAGTCTCTGCCGTTGGCACATACGTATTCACCGTTACACTATGCGTTTCCGATACAAACGACGACGCCGTCAATTTCACACGGACCTCGTACGTACCCGGAGCCAGTCCCGTCACCGTTGTACCGGTCACATCTGTCCACGTTCCTGCTATTCCTTGCTTATACTCCATCGCATTAGTCACATTAATCAATGTACCGTTGTTCGCATCTATCGCCATTTCAT
>NZ_ASPS01000149.1:0-541 GCF_000517865.1 Paenibacillus sp. FSL R7-269 | reverse complement strand
AACATCTCGCATGAAGGGGGGGGATTTGGAGGACAATGGAGGGGCGGGGAGGAGTGGGGAGGAGTGGGGAGGACTAGAGAGGAGTAGAAGGAGTAGGGAGGAGTAGGAAAGACTAGGGAGGACCAAGGAGGGGGAGGGGGGACTAGAGAGGACTAGGGCAATAAGGTTAAGGGAGGAGCGGAACGGGTATACATGAGGTATCAGGAATGAAGGAGGTATAAGGAGATGAGCAAAGATCTGCCGCCAGAGGTTCCGCCGAAGGTTGTCCCGGGTGTGAAGCCGGATATCCTCCCGGAGCCGGTTGTGATCCCGCCGGAGATTGTGCCGGAGAAGCATCCCGAAATCGTACCGCCGGAGCAGCCCGAGATTATTCCTCCAGCCCCGCCGGAGATTCTTCCGAATGCTGATCCGCTGTAAGCTGTAAAGGCTGTGTGATAGCAGGCTAGTGTATAGATTAGGCTGAGCGCCCGGGTAACCAGGCGTTTTTGCTGTTTGTGGTTATTTTAGGCTACTGCGTGGGAATGAGGGGGCGTTGCCATTT
>NZ_ASPS01000148.1:0-58800 GCF_000517865.1 Paenibacillus sp. FSL R7-269 | reverse complement strand
AAATCCTTCCCCCCCCCCCCCCGCCGTCAACTGCCCGGGAGACTTGTCCAGATCGGCTCGGCGTATTGGTTCTGCAGATTCATGCTGCAATCCTTGCCGGTATCGTAGGAGCGGTTGCCCAGCACCTGTGAGAACTGCTCCAGCTTGCACCTTGCCGCAGCGGGGTCCTTGCTCTCCAGCCAATCGGCAAGTGCTCCGAGCACCGTCCGGCCTTCCGCAAGAGCAGCCTCCCATAGCTCCCACACCGATTCTGTGCGGACCTCGGAATAGAGTGCGGGATGCCGCCATTCGGAGTGCCGCTCATTCAGATAATCCAGCAGCTCCTCGCGGGCGGTAAGCTTACGGGAGAACAGCAGGCGTGCCCGTCCCCAGGTGATAGCCTTCTTCCAGCCCTTCGGGTCATACAGGCAGCGCTGGGCCAGCACCATATCGCGGTAAGAGGTCTGCCAGATCTCCTCAGGCAACCGGGCCATCGCTTCCGGGTAATGCTTAAGGGCAGTAGTGTGAAGGATGCGGTGAACCGGACCGGGCAGGCGGGAGCCGGCGTCAATCAGAGACCAAGCCGGGTTCTGCCATGTGTTGAGGTTCCGCCGCCGGTCCATGAACAAGGTGTCCAGATCAATCTCAAACCGCTGATGGTCGCGGTATTGATAGCCCGCTTTCCAGTTAATATAGGGATGGAGATTGCGGTCCAGCAGATGATGGGTGAGGAAGCCGAGGAAGTAGAGCTGTGCCTGATCCCCCTCAGCTCCGCTGAGGTTTCGCGCAGACTCCCAGAAGTCTATAAGTACAGGCCCACAGCTGCGCGAATGCATCAGATCCCCGAGATGCAGCGCCCCCGCATCCTTGCTCCAGGGGAGAAAGCTGTGATACAGCAGGAAATCCGGACCCTGACAGCCAAGATTGTAGAGCTTCTGCTGTTGTTCCAGCAGCTGGAGACACGGAAAACGGCTGCTGAATTCTACGGCCAGCTGCTGACCGAATTCAATATGCATCCAGATATTGGGCATGATTGATCCTCCTACTAATTATGATGGACACCGTACAGCGATGATCTGAATCCATTGTAATCCCTGTAGGGTACAACCAAATAAGAAATATGTGTGAAATTAGGAAGTGTTCTACCCTTGCCGTTCATTAAGATAGACATGATCACAGGCACAAGAGTATTCTTATATGGCCTTAAGACAACCATAACACTGTAATATGCAACTGGCTAAAGGAGGCCCACCTATGAAGTCCCGTCCCTCTGAACGCGTTAAAATGCCTCCGGGATTCTGGACAGGGATAAGCCGCCTGGGGATTGCTGCAACCGACGTAGCCCGCATGGCACAGCTCCCTGTAACCATAACAACAGAAGCCACAGTTACCACTGCCCAATATTTCGCCATCTGGCAGGCGTATTCCGAGCTCGCCGGAGATCTTGCATCAGGCATCACCAGACTTGCGGCCGCCTTTGACACCGCGCAGTATCCGCCCGCCGTATTAGCGACTTATCACGCCCGCGACTATCGCGATGCCTTGCACCGCATGGTCAAGTACAAACAGATGTGTCCGCCCGAAAGCCTGCGGATGGCGGAAGAGAACGGGCAGTGCATCATTGAACTGGAGTGGGGAGATACAGGGCTGCCCGGCCCGCAGGTGCTGGCGGGAATTACGCTGGCTTTTCTCTTGGAGCTGGGAAGAAAGGGGACGGGTCAGCCCTTGAAGGCGCAGGCAGCCGAATTTGTCCACTCCATGGGCGATGAACAAGTGCTCGAAGCTTATTTCGGCTGCGCGATTCAAACAGGCGGCAAGTATAACCGGTTGACGCTGCTGCAAAGCCATCTGGACCTTCCCTTTGTTTCGTATAACGAAGAACTGCTGGAGATCCTTGCTCCCGCACTGGACCGCTCACTCAATGAACAGCTTGGCAGCTTCTCTGTATCCGGGAAGGTCAAGGTGATTATTGCATACTGTCTCGCAGGCGGATGCCCCGACCTCCAGACGGTTGCGAAGGAGCTTGCGATGAGCGGGCGGACCTTACAGCGCCGTCTGACTGACGAGAAGACGACCTTCAAGCAGCTATTGACACAAGTCAGACATGAGCAGGCACAGAAGTTCTTGGCAAATCCTTCGCTTGATCTTAAAGAGGTGGCGTATCTGACCGGGTATGAGGATCAGAACTCTTTCTTCCGTGCCTTCCGCCATTGGGAAGGGGTTACGCCTTCACAGTGGCGTGCGGAACATCTGAATAGTTGAACACCTGAATGCCGCATGTGTTGAGCTGTAACTTTTGGCGTGTCCGGCAAGAAGCTTGGCGCAAGGTGCTAGTTACTGAACGATCCCAACGAGATAATATAATCACTATCCGCAACACAACAAGGAATGAATAAGGAGAAGTGCATTATGGAGATGGGATTACACAATACAACAGCGCTAGTTACAGGATCAACGAAGGGTATAGGAAAAGCTATTGCGATAGAGCTTGCCAAGGAAGGTGTCAACGTACTGGTCAATGGACGGAATAGGGAAGAGGTGGAGCAGACTGTCCGTGAATTGAAGCTGAATTACCCGGCCACCTCTCCTCAGAATGCCACAGCCGATGTTGCCGATTCTGAGCAAAGACAAGCCTTATTCGCCCATTTCCCCAGCGTTGATATTCTGATAAACAGTATGGGCATTTATGAATTGATGCAGTATGAGGAAGTGGACGATGACATCTGGGAGAAATATTTCCGGACGAATGTGCTTGCTGCAAACGGATTAACGAAATTATATTTACCTGGAATGTTGAGCAGGAATTATGGCCGTGTGATCTTCATTGCCAGCGAAGAGGCGGTCATGCCCTCAGGACAAATGCCTCAATATGCGATGACCAAATCCATGCTGCTGTCCTTGTCCAAAAGTATATCTAAAGTGACAGCAGGAACGGAAGTTACAGTGAATACCATCATGCCCGGGCCTACACTCTCAGAAAAGGTTCACCATATCATTGAGGGTATGTATCCTGACGAAAATTTAACTTTTGCAGAAAAAGAACAGAAATTCATGGCGGCTAATCTGCCGCAATCTGAATTACAGCGTTTCATCAAGCCGGTGGAAATCGGCAGGCTGGCTGCCTTTGTATGCAGTCCTTATGCGGCAGCCTTTAGAGGTTCTCCCATCCGTATGGATGGAGGGATGGTGCCGACTATATATTGATGGAGGTGTACATCCTCAACAAAAACAGCGGCACCTGGGACGGTCAAGCCCCGGGGTGCCGCTGTATTGCTGTATCAGGGCCAGATTCAGCCCAGTTTGATCAGGTCACGGAATACCCCGGGAAAAGAGTCAGGGATCGCTATCGCACCGACGGTCTTCTCATAGAAGGCCAGTGCGTCCTCGACCCAGCCAATGACGGCGTAGCCGTAGCCGCTCTGGTGCATGGCGGACAGGCATTCCAGCAGCAGGGCCTTCCCGATGCCCAGCCCCCGGTAATCGTCCAGCACGCCGGTCGGGCCGAAGAAGTTCTTCACTACAACCTCGTGACAGGCGAAGCCGATGACCTCGCCCTGTTTCACGGCGATATAGCAGTGGACGGGCAGGTGGGCGAAGGCTACCTCGCATTCATTCCGCCAGCTCTCCGTGAAATGGCGGCCGACAAAATCCACAATGGCCTGCTTATCTCCGGTCATCGCCCGTTTAATAACAATGCCTTGTCCCCGCAGACGCTCCAGCAGCGCCCCGTTGTCCGGCAGATCGTATAGCTTCACAAGCATATCAGGCATCAAGGTTCCCCCGCTTTCTGTTCTATGATCTCAAGATCGGTCATCATGGCTTGCAGGTTGGCCTCGAATAGTTCAGGCCGGTAGAAGCGAGAGCGGATGAACAGCTCCGACATTTGCGGCACAAGCAGCTCTGCGAGCACGCTCTGCATTCTTAGCTTGGCTCGCCGCAGATCGCCATAGCCGCTCCGGTATTTGTCCCGGAGGAAGGTCATCACTTCCTCGCTGCCCGGCGACATCGCTCCCCGGAAAAGGAAGGTATGCAGCGGTGAGCGGCGCTGCGCCGGAAGCTCGTACTGGATCATGGCATCGATCAGCTCAGCGGTCAAGCAGTTCTTCTTGACCTCGGGCAGAAGCTGCGGAATCAGCGAGTAATAGTCAGTGACCGCATATTCCGCCCAGTCTTCCCCGCTCAGCAGGTCCGCAGGCAAGCCGTGGAACTGGTGCAGGAACCGTGTCAGGAAGGTCCCGGTCTCCGCTCCGGCATTCCAGCTCTGCTCGGCAGCGAAGAAAGCCGGATAACGCGAGGTCTCGAACAATCCGTAGGGGCTGCCTAACGAGAACGGGCAACCCCAGTTCGTATGAATAATGCCCTCCAGCTGCTCGGTGCGGGCGAGCTGAATCCAGTCCTGCACATTCTTGATCCGGTTATGGATGACCGGATAATTCTGATCGCCGTTATCGTCCCAGCAGCGGACAGAGGAAGCGCCCAGGGTCTGGATGCCCGCATCCCGCAGCTTGTGGAGAATCTGACGGGCATCCGCCTTCATCCGGTGCCCGCCATAGATCCAGACGACCACGATCACACGCTTGTCAAGCGCCGCAATCTCCTCTGCTGTAGCCTGCATGATCATATCATGCCAGATCATCGGCTGTTTGCCGAGGCTGAGCGTCTTCTCCGCCAATTGATTGACGAAGCGGATGAACGAAGCCTCCGGGGTAAGCCCGGAGCGCTTGCAGTCCTCGCATGTGCCAAGGGTCCAGACCTCGTCACAGCCGAGGTGAAGATAGCGGCTGTGCGGATGAAGAGCTGCCACCTCTTCCAGAATCCCGGCCATCATCCCGAAGGAGCCGTTGCGGTGCGGGCACAGCTCCGACACGGTCTCCGGGACCTCGCGCAGACCGATATAGGCCGGATGCTTCAGAATGTATTCCAGATGCCCGAAGGACTGCTGCTTCGGAATGACGGTAATGAAGTGGTCGTGTGCCGTCCTGAGCAGTCGCCGGTGTTCTTCCTCCGTGAAGGCAAGCTCAGGATGGCGCAGGAAGGCCAGCTTACGGAAGGGCAGCTTGTCCTCATATTCGATAATCAGCGTATTGATCTTATAATCGGCCAGCTCTGCGATATACTCCAGCAGATGCTCATAGGTCGGATAGACGGTACGCAGATCCAGATAATCGCTGCGCAGCCGCAGCTCGGCCCAGTCGGCAACCGTCACCGCAGGTACGGTACCGCCGCCGCTCCCCAGCAGCTGTTCCAGTGTCTTCAGCCCATAGAAGAGGCCGGAGGCGCTAAGCGCATACAGCTCGATCCGGTCCTTATCGGTAATCAGCACGTAGCTGTCATGTCTGCCCTCGACCCGCCGGGCCAGCAGCGGGTTGAGCGGGGTACCCTCCGTGACCAGGGCGAATACACCGCTGCCGCCCTGAGCAGCATGTACTGTTACCCCGGCGAATATCCGTTCAGCCGCCACCACTAGCCGGACATCCTCCCCGGGGCTCCATAACTGCACCGCCCAGCCGTGAAGCCCGGTGACCGGCTCCGGTCCACGGCTCTGCACCACCTGAGGGGCTGGAATCAGCTGCAGGCTCATAGCCAGCGTACCCGGCCTTTGAAGCGCTCAATGAAGCGGTTATTCCACTCGTCCCCGCCCGGGGCGTTGCCGCTGCGCCAGACCGGCACCTCGATCCCTTTTGCCCCGAGGCAGGCGGCAGTGGTCATCATCAGGGAATTCAGCAGAAAAGCGTTAGCGAAGGTAGAGGTGGAGCCCATCTTCGGCTGGGTGCCGTCAATGTGAAGCGCAGCGTCACCGGGCTTGACCTTACTGTCCAGAACATAATCGCAGAGTGCGTAGAGATTCTGTCCCGAGGGGTGGCGGGCGATATGATTCGCTGGCGTAGCCTCGGCATGGCCCACGGAGGTCACCGCAATAGTGATCACGCCCCGGCGGCGTGCTTCCAGAGCGGCATCGACACAGACTGTGTTGATCCCGTAAGCATTGGCGATGATCAGAATGTCTCCTTGTCCGAGCCGGTTGTCTTCGATCACCAATGTGCCATAGCCGGGAGTGCGTTCAACCGCCATGGAGCGCAGGGCACCATTCGAGATCATCGTGCCTTCATCTAAAATAGCGCTGATATGCATCAGTCCGCCGGCACGGAAGAAGACCTCGGTAGCATTCATATTGGAGTGTCCCCCGGGTCCGTAGAGATAGATCAGCCTGTCCTCCGCAATATGCCCGGCGAGCAGCTCCGCCACCTCCAGCAGCTTGTCCCGCGGCTCACTCCGTATCTCATTCAGCAGTTCGACAATAGTATCCATATAAGCGGACATAATATCTGACTTCACGTTCATCACTATCCCTCCTAAAAGATTTGTAAGCATAAGCCCCCTGGGTCTCTTCGCCAAACTGGCTTCGAAAGCATACACTTTAAGTTTTGTAAGCCTAAGCTGGTGCTTGCCTAGAAGATAACAAACCGGACTACCTCAGTAAATCAACTATTTTGCGCAATTCCGGACCGTTTTTGACTGATTGATGCAGGGTCAGGTAAAAATTTTTCCGAACGGGTCAGGATCGTGGCTTATGCCTATTGCCTTACCTTTCTATAATGAGAGATAAGATCACGCAAGAGGGGGGACAGAGCCATTGAAGACGTCAGTTACTTTACCGCAGTCCCGTGAGAAACCTACCGCCGGCAGCAGAAAAAGAAAACGGCTGGAAGCCGGGATGGGTTACCTGTTCACCGGTCCCATGCTGCTGGGTGTGCTCGTATTTACGCTAATTCCTATGATATTCTCCTTCGTGCTCAGCTTCACCAAATGGTCATTTGTCACCGGGTTCGACAAGATACGTTTCAATGGCTTTGATAACTTCCGCCAGCTGATGCAGGATGAGGTGTTTCTGAAGTCGCTGGGCAATAACTTCATAATGCTGCTTGCCGTACCGGCCGGAATGGGGATCGCGCTGATTCTGGCGGTGATTATCACCAGTCATGTGTACGCGCCGGGTGCTTTTAAAGTCATCTACTTCATGCCTCAGATTTCCAGTGTCGTCGCGGTAGCGGTCGTGTGGCAGGTGCTCTTCCATCCTTCGTACGGTCCGGTTAACGGCTTCCTGTCAGCGCTCGGCGTGGACCATCCGCCCAAATGGCTGGCCGATCCGACCTACGCGCTTCCTTCGGTCATGCTGCTGATGATCTGGATCGATCTTGGGGTCTCGCTGATTATCTATATCGCCGGAATCAAGAATATTCCTGCCGATCTGTATGAAGCGGCGACGATTGACGGCGCCTCGAAGCTGGCCCAGTTCCGCTCAATTACTTTTCCGCTGCTGACGCCGACCACCTTCTTCCTGCTGGTGACCGGGATTATCGGCAATTTCAAATCCTTCGCTCTGGTCAAGGTGCTGACGGACGGCGGACCGGCCCATTCCACCTCTGTTGTCGTATATGACATGTACCAGACGGCTTTCGTCGATCTTCAGACCGGGTATGCTTCATCCATGGTTATGATTCTGTTCGTCATCGTGCTGGCCATTACCGGCTTGCAGTGGCTGGGGCAGCGCTATTGGGTCAATTACTAGAGAAGGGAGGCGCACACCTGTGAGAATAGGCAATCTGGATTGGGGAAAAGCCATCATCACCCTGATCATGGCGCTGCTGGGGATCGTGTTTTTGCTTCCTTTTATATGGATGCTGTCTGCTTCGCTTAAGCCGGAGGCCGATGTCTTCAAGTATCCGATTGAATGGATTCCGCAGACCCTGCGGGCGTCCTTCAACTATCATTCCGTCTGGTTCGGCAAAGCCAACTTCACGCTCTATTACTGGAACTCAATCAAGGTCACGGCGCTCACCACGCTCCTGTCTGTGGGAGTGTCCAGCATGGCCGCCTACGGCTTCACCAAAATCCGCTTCCCCGGCAGAAATGCACTGTTCGTACTGGTGCTGGCAACCTATATGATTCCTGCGGAAGCCACACTGGTGCCGCTGTTCATCATCTTCCGTTCCACGGGCCTGTACGATACGCATCTGGGCCTGATCCTGCTGGGCGGGTTCAGCGTGCTGGGCACCTTCCTGCTCCGCCAGTTCTTCGCTTCGCTCTCGAACGAATATATCGAATCGGCACAGATTGACGGTGCGGGCCATCTGCGCATCTTCACCTTCATTCTGTTCCCGCTGGTCCGGCCCGCGATTGCCACGTATGCGATTCTGCGGTTTATCTGGACCTGGAATGATTTTCAGACGCCGCTGGTCTTCCTGAACAGTAAGACGCTCTACACGCTACAGCTTGGGATGAACGCCTTCGCCGACCGCAACGGCGCCTTCTATTCGCTGATTATGGCGGCTTCGGTCTCGGCTATTGTCCCGCTGCTGATTGTGTTCATCCTTGGGCAGAAGCAGGTTATCGAAGGTATTTCCTTAGGGGGGGTGAAGGGGTGAGGGCGGGCAGATTCCCGGAAACTGCATAACCGGGTGTAAACCACATTAGAAGGGGTGTTATTGATGAAAAAGAATGTGTTCGCTCTGGTATGGATCGTCGTGCTTCTGGTAGCCCTGGCGGGCTGCGGCAATTCAAACAACACCAATGGCGCAGCTCCCGCTGCTGGCAGTACGGCTGCACCGGAGGCAGGGGAAAGTGCCGCACCTTCCACAGAACCGGTAACGATTAAGGTGGCCAACTGGTCCCCTGCGGCGGATATGGAGCCTGTGCTGAAGGCCTATGAGGATTCACATCCGGGCGTCACCCTGGAATATGTCGAGCTTGCCGACAACGGGGACTCTGTGGCTGGCATGAAAAAGCTGGATCTGCTCGTGGCTTCCGGCGAGAACCTGGATGTGGTGTTCATGCCCGGAGCCACCGACTATTCACAGCGTGCCGGACTTGGCCTGCTGGCTCCGCTGAATGACCTGATCACCAAGGAAGGGATCACGCTGGCTGATGAATACACGATTGATCCATCCGTGGACGGCAAGGTGTATGCACTCCCGGATACGCTTGAGAATTATTTCGTCCTCTTGAACAAGGACAAGCTGGATGCGGCAGGGTTAGCCGTTCCGACGGAATGGAGCTGGGACGACTATCTCGATTATGCAGCCAAACTGACCAGCGGCACTGGCCCCTCCAAGACCTTCGGCACCTATTTCCATACCTGGGCCATGTACTGGGAGCTCGGAATCATCAACCAGGAGAAGGACAATAATCTGGTCAATAACGGTATCGTAAATATTGACAGCGCGGGCATCCGCAAGTCTCTGGAGCTGCGCAATAAGGCTGAGGAATCCGGAGTGGCCGTACCGTATGCCGATACGATCTCCCAGAAGCTCGCATACCGCTCAGAATTCTTCACCGGACATGCCGCGATGATCGTGACCGGCAATTGGATGATCGGTGAAGCCGGCGGGTCGGAGGAGTTCCCGGCTACGTTCACCACCGCGTTCGCGCCGATGCCTTCGAACAGTGCAGGAGAACCGAGCGGGGTCAGTATTGCTAACGGCAACTACGTTGGAATTCTGGAAAAGTCGAAGCATCAGCAGGAAGCGTATGATTTCATCCGCTGGTACTCCACGGAGGGCGAGCAGATGCAGAATGTATACTCCGCCTGGAAGAAGCAGGATGTGGACCAGTTCATTGCAGGCGTCAAAACCAAGGCCATGAGCCCGGACAACATTGACGAAACCTCACTGGCCTATGTGATCAAGAATGCGAAGCCTGCTCCCTTAAGTGTGCCGCCGACCTACCAGGGCGAGCTGGAAACGGCCTTTACCAAAGAGACCGAGCTGTTCATCCTGAAGCAGCAGGATCTGGAGACTACGATCAGCAAAGCGCAGGCGGAGCTGCAGAAGATTGTGGATGCCAATAAGTAAAAATTGGCAGGGCTAAACGGCCGGATTTTACCTGAAATCCTGCGGTGAAATCAGCTGCTTGAGGCGGAAAGCTGATATGATAGAAGCATAGACACGATAGTCTGATTGTGAAGGGGGATGGCCATTGCTGCTAAGAGGATGGAGACTCGGTTTTCGCAATAAGCTGCTCGTCGCTTCCCTGCTCTGTCTGCTGCTTCCCGCCTCTATTACCCTGTATATTTCCAATTCCTACACAGAGCATATCCTCCGTTCCCAGGTGATTCAGAATGAACGCCGTTCGCTGGAGCAGGAGAGCCTGTACATCTCGAACCTCTTCAGCAATATGGTGCTGGTGGCGAATTATATCCAGTTCGATCCCGGCATCACACTTATTCTCAAAGAAAACTGGCAGCGCAGCAAGCTGCACCAGCCTGATACAGCCAGGCATATCCTGGATTTCAAAGAGGTGACCGACAAGCTGGTCAGCGTGACCTCCATGATGGAAAAAACGTTCGTGACCGTCCTCACCTCGGACGGGCAATACTACTCCAATTATTCCTACGCCAAGCTCGATGTCGGGGCACTGCTCCAGCAGCCCTGGATGGATACCGCCCGCAAGCAGCCTGCCTTCGAGCTGTACTGGGCAGGCGTAATTGATAACTATATCCCGACCGCAGCAGCCGGCAGCCCGCAGGTGCTTACGATTGCCCGCAATCTCAAGCTGTCCTCCAGTTCAACCTACGCTACGGTAATCATCAGTATCGCCGAGAGCCGGATCAGCCAGATCTTGAGTGATAGCGGGAAGGGACAGCAGACCCTGCTGATTGCGCCGGACGGAACGGTGATTGCCGCCCGGGACAAGTCCCTGCTGGGCCGGCCGTTCTCACTTATGGATGCCGTGAAGCCCGCCGCCGCTTCCAGCTTCATCGATTACCGGGGGGAGCAGTATCTGCTCAGCAGTCTGGAGATCCCTTACGGCAATTACCGGATTGTCAGCCTGTCGCCTTACCGTGAGGCGGTCAGCCGGATCAGCGCGACCCACCGCTGGAGTACGGCGGTGCAGGTGGTGTCGGGCGCTTTTTTCCTGCTGATCCTGGTGCTGCTGGTCAGGCAGTTCACGAAGCCGGTTATCCGGCTCGATCAGGTGGCGGCGCGGGTGGACCGGGGGGAGCTCGGCCTCCGTTCGGGAGTCCGGGGCTATGATGAGATCGGGCGGCTGGGCAAATCCTTCGATCATATGCTGGACCGGGTAGAAGGGATGGTACTTCAGATCAAGGAAGAGCAGGCACAGAAGCGCAAGGCGGAGCTGGCGATGCTGCAATCGCAGATTAATCCCCACTTCCTGTTCAATATCCTGAACTCGATCCGCTTGCGCATTATGATGCGGGGAGATGAGGAGAATGCGGAACTGCTCTTCTCGCTCTCCCGGCTGCTGCGTATGACGATTCAACAGCGGGATGAATACACTACGCTGCATGATGAGCTGTATATTGTCAGGAGCTATGTGGAGCTGCTGAATTTCCGCCAGTCCGAGGAGGTGGCGCTGGATACTGATTGTACCTCCGAGAGCCTCAGTGTCCGTATCCCCCGCTTCCTGCTTCAGCCTGTCATTGAGAATGCCTATATTCATGGGCTGCGCCAAGGGGGCGGGCGTATTCTGATCCGAACCTGGACGCAGGATCACCGGCTGTTCATTGAGATAGAAGACAACGGTCAGGGGATGGATGAGGTCACTCTGAGCCGCCTGTGCGCCGGGCTAAGCTCCAAGCCGCCGGGCAAGGAAGCGATGCCGCCTGGCAGGCTGGCCCACATCGGAATGTCCAATGTCTATGAACGTCTGCATCTGACTTACGGTTCAGCCTTCCAGATTACGATGGACAGCAGGCCCGGCGAGGGGACAACCTTCCGGTTCGTGCTGCCCGTGCAGATTCCGGATCAGGCTGAGGAAAGGGAGCGTGGTAGGGATGTATAGCGTAATGCTGGTGGATGATGATCAGCCGGTATTGGATTTTCTGTCGGCAATGATTCCCTGGGACGAGCTTGGATTCACGCTGCATTCGGCCTGCAAGAACGGTCTGGTCGCTCTGGAGAAGGCCGGGGCGGACATGCCGGATATTGTGATTACAGACATTGGCATGCCGTATATGGATGGTCTGGAGCTGATCCGCGAGCTGAAGATGCGAAGCGGGGAGGTGCGCGTGGTTGTGCTGTCCTGCATGGATGACTTCACCTATGCGCAGCAGGCGGTCAAGCTGATGGTGAGCGACTATATTCTGAAGGAGACGATGAGCCGAGAGCTGATCATCACCCTGCTCCGGGAGCTGGGCGGGGAGCTGCGCCGCAGGGACGAGGAGAAGGCCCAGACGCTGAAATGGAAAAGCATGGCCGAGCATCAAAAGGGGCTGCTGAAGCAACGGGTACTGGAACGGATCATTGCCCGGGAGCTGCCAGGCAGCGAGTGGCAGAGTGACGCTGCCGAGCTGGGCCTTAAGCCTGAGCTCACAGCTCATGTGGCTGTGCTCTGCCGGATTAGCGGAGACAGCGGGGATTCTGCGGGGGAGGAGCCTAGGCGGATGGCCTTGGCGGCATCGGCGGCTGAGTCGGTGTATCAGGACAATACTGCTGTCCTATGCCTGCCCTACAGCGGCCGTGATTGTGTACTGGTGTTCACCGGCGGTATGGGGAACGGGGCAGAGGCCGGACACATCTCTATGCTGGGCAGGCTGCGTTCAGCCATTCAAGCCGTGCCGGGGGTAAGGGCTTCCTTTCAATACCTGTGTATCCCTGCGGGCAGCGGGCATTTCCGCGAGGGGCTGATTGAGCTGCTAACCCAAGGCCGGGAGTATGCCTTCTACTTGAAGCCGGGCGAGCTAACGGGACTGAAGGAGCTTCCGCCGTTCACAGAGGAGGACCTGTTCACCCGTTACGCCGAAGCTGCGCACGAGATCCGCGAAGCCTTCCTGGAGGAATCCGCGGACAGGCTTGCGAAGCTGCTGGCCCAATGGATGGACCACATCCGTCTGAAGCGTTATGCCCCGCGCCAGGTGAAGGAATGGACGCTCAAGCTGCTCTACGACAATCAGATGCGGCTGATGGCGCGCCAGCAGTTCCAGTCTACTTTTTCGCTGGAGCTGCTGCATGATACCCTGGCGGACATTGACGATATCGGCACGTTGGAGAGCTGGTCCCTGGCCTTCTTCTACGAACGGCTTCCTTATATCCGCGAGATGTACCAGGAGACCCGGCGGGAGGAGATTAAGAAGGTGAAGCAATATGTAGACCGCCATCTGAACCGGAAGATCACCCTGGAGGAGGTGGCGGAATATACGCATTTGAATTCGAGCTATTTCAGCCGCCTGTTCAAGAAGGAGACCGGAATGAGCTTCATCCACTACGTTACCCATATCAAAATGGAGCAGGCCAAGGAATGGCTGGACCAATCTCCGCAAAGCGTGGAACAGGTTGCCGAGCGGCTCGGGTATGAGAATAAGAGCTATTTCACGAAGCTGTTCAAGCTGCATACCGGTGCTACGCCCGGAGAATTCCGGGGAGAGGAAGGCAGCCGTTCCGCACAACCCCCTGAAGCAAGGAGGCATTACCCATGCTGACGATCAAACCGATTCATACAACCCTCTGAAGTAAGGAGGCATTACCCATGCTGACGATCAAACCGATTCACACAACCCCCTGAAGCAAGGAGGCACTACCCATGCTGACGATCAAACCGATTCACACCGAGCTGTCGGGTGCTATGCTTGTCCGTGTATACAAAAACCGTGCACAGCTTGGAGCTGCTGCCGGGCGTGAGGCGGCGGCAGCCATCCGGGCGCTGCTGGCCTCCAAAGCGCAGGTGCGGATCGTCTTCGCCGCCGCCCCTTCGCAGAACGAATTCCTTGCTGAGCTTGCCACTGCGAAGGAGCTGGACTGGAGCCGCATTACCGCATTCCATATGGATGAATATACCGGCCTGCCGGCAGGCTCACCGCAGAGCTTCGGCCGCTTCCTCCGGGAGGCGCTGTTCGACAAGGTCCGGCCGGGAACGGTTCATTATCTGAGTCCTGCCGCAGGTAGCGAAGCGGAATGCAGGCGTTACGGGCGGCTGCTGGCAGAAGCGCCTATCGATATAGTCTGCCTTGGCATCGGGGAGAACGGCCACTTGGCGTTCAATGATCCGCCGGTAGCCGATTTCGCTGATCCGCTTCCTGTGAAGCTGGTGGTCTTGGATGATATCTGCCGGAGGCAGCAGGTGAATGACGGGTGTTTTGCCAGTCTGGAGGAAGTGCCGCAGCAGGCCTTGACGCTTACGATACCGGTGCTACTGTCCGCGCAATGGCTGTTCTGCATGGTGCCGGGCGCTTCCAAGCGCGGTGCGGTGACCCGGACGCTGCATGAATCCGTCTCTACGGCATGTCCGTCCACCATCTTGCGGGGGCATGGGGACTGCCGGATGTTCCTGGATACCGACTCGTTCGGGGCAGTCTTCTCATGAAGCTGGAGGCGCTGCATTACCGGACGGGCGAGCCGGTCCGGCTTACGGTGGAGGAGGGCTTAATTGCTGCTATCGAACCGCTGGAGACCCGGCTGACGCTGGAGGAACAGGCAGAGCTGCCGCTGGTGGCTCCGGGGCTTGTCGATCTGCAGATCAACGGTTATGGCGGACATGATTTCAATCATCCGGCACTGACTGCAGAGGATGTCAAGAAGGCAGTCCGCGCGGTATGGCGGGAAGGTGTGACCGCCTGTTACCCTACGGTGATTACCGGCGCGCCGTATACCATCCTGGGGGCGATGCGGGCTATTGCCCGGGCCTGTGACGAGGATGCAGCCAGCGCGGCGATCATTAAGGGCATCCATCTGGAGGGCCCGTTCCTCTCGCCGGAGGACGGTCCGCGCGGGGCGCATGCCCTGGAGCATATCCGGCCGCCGGACACGGCCCTGCTCGATCAGTGGCAGGCGGCCTCTGGCGGGCGCCTCGCCATCGTGACGCTGTCCCCCGAGTGGGAGGGGAGCGCAGAGTTCATCCGCCACTGCGTCCGGCAGGGGATCACCGTCTCCATCGGGCATACGTCAGCGGATGCCGCGCAGATTGCCGGGGCGGTAGCCGCCGGAGCGCGGCTGTCCACGCATCTGGGCAATGGCGCGCATGCTATGCTGCCGCGCCATCCGAACTACCTGTGGACCCAGCTCGCGGAGGACGGGCTGTGGTGCACATTGATCGCCGACGGCTTCCACCTCCCGGAGGAGGTGCTGAAGGTGGCGATGAAGGTCAAGGGCCAGCGGGCACTGCTGGTCAGCGATGCCGTTGCCCTTGCCGGGCTGGCGCCCGGCAGCTACGACACGCCAGTCGGCGGCCGTGTCGTGCTGACCCCGGCGGGCCGGCTGCATCTCGCCGGCGAGCCCGGGCTGCTGGCGGGCTCGGCGCAGATGCTGCTGCGCCACATCGCGCGCCTCAGCGCCGCGGGCCTGGCCGCGCTGCCGGACGCTTGGGACATGGCGTCCGTGCGCCCGGCAGGCTTCATGGCCCTGCCTGCGGCGGCGGGCCTGGCGGCCGGGGCACCGGCCGATCTGGCGCTGATCCGCCGGACCGGGCCGGGCGGTGCCGGGATTGCGCTGGCAGCGCTGTGCCAGGCCGGCGGCTGGGTGTACCGCCGGGACTGAGAGGCGCGGCGGTAAGGTGTGGGCAGGCCTCCGGTTACGGGGGCCTGTTATGATATGTAAGTGAATCGCTCAAATTGAGCGATTATAGAGAGCGGGAGCGGCAGGTGCTGGGCGAGGGTATGGTTAGGGTATGAGCATGGGCAGGGGCATGAGTACGAGTACGAGTATGGCTGTTGCGCCAGCGTCAGCACCACGCCAGTAACATTAATAGTAAATGTATTCGGTTTTCTGAATACACCCGCACTAGCATCCGCAATACGTCCGCACTAGCGTCAACGTCTGCGCCAGCACCTGGACCACAAGCTGCATCACATCAGCATCAATATATGTGTACTGAATTAGCCTCATCGTCTGCATCAGCCCCTGCCGCAGGGAACAGTTGGATTTTAAACACTCGTTCAGGAACGGAAGGGGACACAGCGAGTCGTAGTTGGAAAAAAGGCACTTAATATGCTGGCATCAGAGCCATAGAGGGAGTTTGCACAATAATAAATGACATAAATCCAATTAAATTCTGCAAACGCTCCAAAGGACCCAGAATAGGATACGTTTTTCCAACTAATATGCATTATGTAATCTCCATCATGCAGAGCACATCCCAGTACTTTCAATGTACCCATCACACATCCCCACACTTGCCGTTTGTGCAAACCATTCGGGAGCTATATGCCCCGCCTGTAAGGACAATTTGTCCGAAATCAAACTCACCAACAGAACTAATAATCCACCAGAACTATACTCCAACCGAACTAATACTCCAGCAGACGCCCACCGTCATGCCATTGGCCGTACATTTTGTTCACTCTGGTATTCTCTATGAATTTGTCCAATCTGCGTTCGAACAGCTCCGGCTGGCGGATGTAGCTCTGAATGGTGTCGATCCGCACCCGCTGATATAGCGCCGGGAAGGCCAGGAAATGGCGGTACACCTGCTCATCCGCCTTCAATCTCTGCTCAATCACGGGATCAATTCGAAAAGCTTCTTCATCCATATCCGGCAGGCACCGCCGTCCCTCGGCGCGCATCAGTCCCAGCTTCTCCAGGCGGCGGACGCGCTCCTTATTCAGCTCGGTCCATGAGCTGCGCTTGCTGCGCGGGGATAATCTCTGTATCAGCTTCGAGTCAGCCGCCGCCTTCTTCACCCCGTCAATCCAGCCGAAGCACAGCGCTTCTTCCACGGCGTCCAGATACAGTATCGTCCCCGGGAGCGGCTTGAGACTGACTTCTATCCAGCAAGAACCCTCTGTGGTGCTGTTCGCCATTAGCCAATCTCTTAATTCTTCTCTTGAAGTAGCTTCAAGCCTATTTTCAATGCTCACTGTTACTCTTCAGTCCCTTCTTGCGTATGCCTTCTGCGCTCTTGCTGGTACAAATCCTGCATATTATACAACTTCTCCCTCATTAAATTAATCCTAATCTGAAAATATTGCACAAAAGGCAGCATTCCCTCTACTCTAAGGGGTTGGGCGGCGATATTCCTGCATTTTGTGCAACAATCTTTAGAATTACCCTTTTATCGGTATATCAAAGTTGCAATTTGTACAACAACCGGGCCTGCCGCTGCTGTCACACCTTGTCTCTCTGACACCCACCGGCCCAATCGTCCCGTACAAATAAGCCGTGTTCCTATCCAATAGTCTTATTAGTCCAATTAGTCCTGTCATTCCTTAAATTCTGCACATTTGTTAACAGTTTCGCAACAGAATCTTTACGCTGCGCATACATAACTTAGGAGGACAATTAATATCCGGCTTTTACAATTAGAGAGTATTAGCAGAATATACCTATTGCAAAATCAGGCTGGATATGAAGGGATGATACTTTTGAAGGGGAAGCCGCTGCACTTTTCGATGAAATGGAAGCTGATCTTGAGTTTCTCGGCGATTACACTTATTTTTCTGGGCGTGGCTGTGTACCAGGGACATAAAATCAAGCAGGTCGAGCAATCCATGGAACGGCAGAAGAGCGAAATGGAGAATAGAATTACGGTCTCAACCATCACCCAGCAGCTGCAGGAGCTGAACCGTGCGGAGACTTCCTTGGCGGAATCCAGTGACCTGGAGCAGGCCGAACCGTTGCAGGAGAAGCAGCAGCAGCTGTCTGCGGAGCTGGTCAAGGTGAATTTTGAACAGGGTACGCATGCTTCTGCCAGTTATAAGCTACTGTCTGCACAAGCAAAAGAATATGGCGCTCTAACGAAAGAACTGGTAACGACGATATCGGACGAGACCCTTGATCCGCTGAGTGTGCTGGAGACCATAGATGGTATACATACAAAAGCGCTTGCGCTGAATCAGGACATGCTAAAGACTAACGGTGAGCTGTACACCGCTGCCGCTGCCAATGCCGATCAGGCCCAGGGGGTCTCCTTCGCTCTGCTGGATGATACCGTATCCATCGTGATGTACGCTGCGATCGCAGTCTCCCTGTTTATGCTGATGCTCGCTTGGCTGCTGATCCGCTCGTTCCTGTCACCAGTGCGCAAGCTTCAGGCGGCGCTCAGACAGATCGCGGAGGGCGATCTGCGGCAGCAGATTAACTCCCCGTACAATGACGAGCTGGGACAGCTGAGCCATCATTTCGACCATATGGTCGGCAGGGTACAGGAGATGCTGCGGCAGACCTTGTCTGCGGCAGGTTCGCTTGCCGATTACGCGCAATCTTTTGAGGAGTCTTCGGCCGTTACAGCGCATACGAACCAGAATATTGTAAGAACTATACAGGAGATTTCGCTTGGGGCAGACCAGCAGGCCAGCCAGTCGGAGCAGAGCACGCAGCTCCTGGAGGAGCTGGCCAGTGGGGTCCAGGAAATTACTGACTATACCGATGTAATGCTGACTACAAGTGAAGCGGCTAACCGGAACAGACAGCAGGGCTCGGATACCGTTACGGCTCTGCGCCACAGCTCCCGTCAGTCCCGGGAATCCATCGGCAAGGTGTATGGTGCGCTGGACAAGCTGGTGAACCAGTCCAAGGATATCTCGCGCATTACCCATTCAATCACCGAAATCTCGAAGCAGACGAATATTCTCTCGCTGAATGCGGCCATCGAGGCTGCCAGAGCGGGAGCAGCAGGCAAAGGCTTCTCGGTGATTGCCGATGAAGTCCGGCAGCTGTCCGTACAGACGAATGACTCCTCGGTGCATATCAGCAGGATTATTCAGGAGCTTGGGGCCGGTATGGCGGATTTCCAGGGACATATGCTGGAGACCCGGGACAGCCTGGAGCAGCAGGACCATCAGGTGGAGCAGACCCTGGCTTCCTTCGCCGCTATCGACGAATCGATTACAGGCATCAGCACACAGATCGGGCAAATTCACCTCAAGGTGGAACAGACCCGTACCCTCAATTCACGGCTTGCCGAATCTGTACATTCTGTTGCGGCTGTAGCTGAGCAGACGGCGGCCGGAGTTCAGGAGGTTAACGCTTCCAGCACCCAGCAGGATCAGGCCATCGGGGACATTGCAAGGCAGGCCGGGGAGATTAATGAAATCTCGCAACGGCTGTTCCGGGAGATCAATGTGTTCAAAATACCGGAGGCTGCTGAGGACGGAATTACACGGGAAGCAGCATCTGAGCAAGAATCAGCAGCGGATTCCGGTTCAAATTCAAGTTCAGCACATGCAGATACAACGGTTCGCGGAAGGGTGCAGGCATCGAAAGTGAAGGCGCAAGCGAAGACAGAAGAGCATATCCAGGCCAAGCCACAGCAGGAGATGCATAAGAACCTCACGCAACAGACGAGAAAAAAGGCAGAAGCCGAAATTCAACGGCCCCTGCCTGCGGGAATACCGGTGCAGGATAAGCCTGCGCCCGGCCTGAGTACATTTGTTAACGAACCGCAGAAAGAGATCTCCAAAGAGCTGGAAGAGGAACTACTGGTCCTGGCGAAGTGAATGGGTCAGCGACGAGACCAGCTCTGGGAACCACTCTGATAAGGATAGGAAGCTGAAGCCCGCCGAGCGGGCTTTTGCCGTATCCATGAACCAGGATGCACCGATGCCAAAAGGGGATTGCTCTGCTTCCGCCGCCTCACACTGGACGACAGCCGTCCTTCCCGTGATCTGTTCGATGATGGAAATAACGCTGCCAATGGTCAGGGTGCCGTCCGAGCAGGCGTTCACCGGCCCCGTGACAGCTGAGCCCTCCCGGCCCAGCCAATGCAGGAAATCAGCCGCTTCGTCCGAACGGATGAACGAGATCTCCGCCTGCGGATTAGGAATGCCAATCAGTTGACCTGCCAGAACATGCTCGATGTGAAAATGCAGCCGGCGCGTATAATCATCTGTGCCCAGCACAATCGGAAAACGTACCGCAGCCACCGGGAAATCCGCTGTCTGAAGCAGAATCGCTTCGGCTTGCCTTTTGCCTTCCTGGTAACTGACTTCCGTCTTTCCGCCAGACTTCAGCGGATAATACCAAGGATCGAAGTCCGTTTCAGCCAGCGCCTCCGGCTGCGGATCGTACACGGATAAGCTGGAAGTCAGGATATACCGCTTGGTCCGCCCGGCCCAGATCCGCACAGCAGCAGCCGCCTCATCCGGCGTGTAGCAAATATTATCGTAGACGATATCCCATAAAGTATCCCCGATAGCTTGCTCAAGCGCCGCTTCATCCGTCCGGTCCACAGCCAGCCGGGTCACACGCTCACCGAAGGTATCCTCAGTTAGCCCCCTGGTCAGGATGGTGACCTCGCTGTCCTGGTCCTGGAGCAGCAGCTCCACCAGTCTTTTGCCGAAAAATCTCGTTCCTCCAAGCACAAGCACCTTCTTCATGGGTTCACTCTCCTAAGTTATAATCAGAGCAGAGCCACTGCTCCATTCATCCGTATTATGCAGCCATCTGAAGCCCGCCGTATGCAGGTGCTCCCTGGGTATAGGCGTATCTGGTGTTGTCTGTATACATGGAATACACGGACTGAACGGTAAAGTTGCTTACAGCAGCGGTTACCTCCCCGGCGTTCTCCTGGCGGAGCAGCTCCAGTAATACTGGAATCTGCCCTTGCTCATAGGCCTCAGCCAGCGCCCGCAGATAACCCCGGTAATCGGCATCCTGCGGAAGCGCGGGACCTTCATGCTGGATCAGCTCCTCCCGGACCTTGCTCAAGGCTTGGCGTGCACGGTGCAGCGCTGCTTTGACCGCGCCTTCCGTCGTAGCCAAGAGTCCGGCGGACTCGGCGGCTGAATACCCCAGTACATCGCGGAGGACCCAGGCGGTCCGCTGCGGCGGCGAGAGATGGGCGAGCAGCGCCTGAAAGGTCAGCTCCGTCCCGGTCAGCTCCTCTAGGGCTGCCGCAGCAGAAGCTGGATCGGTTGACACTCCAGACCGTTCCATGGCACGGATGAGCGACCCCCGGCGGCGGGAAGCGTCAATCCAGGTATTCTTGGCAATCCGCAGCAGCAGGGCTTCGGGATTGGGGCTGATGGTGAATTTGCGGTAGCCGAGCGCTTTGGCCCAGGTCTCCTGCGCCAGATCGTCGGCGTCGCAGCGGGAGCGGGTGAGCGACAGGCAGTAGCGCTGCAAGGTTCTTCCCAGCTCCTGAAGATGTCTTGTATCCATAGCTATCGTATCCGGTGTCCGGTGATGTTCAAGAATCGTCATAGTGGCCCTCTCCTTCGATGGGTTGCGTTGCTTCTATTATATAAACGAACAGCACAATGTAAAAGATACGCACCCCGCTATTTCCGCACCTCTTCCGCCCACCGTATCTTTTCGTGCGGGTGGACCGTTTACAGGGTATCCACACTAAAACAGATCAGAGGAGGCACACCAGAATGAGCGTAATCCCCTATGTGATTGAACAGACAGCCCAAGGAGAGCGGTCCTATGATATTTATTCCCGGCTGCTGAAGGACCGGATTGTATTCGTGGGTGCGGCAATCGATGACGGGCTGGCCAATAGCATTATCGCGCAGCTGCTGTTCCTCGCGGCCGATGAGCCGGAGAAGGATATTCAGATGTTCATTAACAGCCCGGGAGGTTCAACTACCGCAGGCTTCGGTATTTATGATACGATGCAGGTAATTAAACCTCAAGTCAACACGATCTGCACCGGTTTTGCTGCTTCATTCGCTTCACTGCTGCTGCTTGCGGGAGCCACTGGCAAAAGATCGGCCCTGCCGAACAGCGAGATTATGATCCATCAGCCGCATGGCGGGGCGCAGGGGCAGGCCAGCGATATTGCGATCAGCGCCAGACGTATTCTTCAGATCCGTGAGAAGATTGTCGGGATCACCGCTGAGCGGACCGGCCAGCCGAAGGAGAAGGTGGAGAAGGATATGGACCGGGATTACTTCATGTCGGCTGAGGAGGCACTGGAATACGGAATTATTGACACCATCATCACCCATTTGTGAGACGAAGGAGAGGAAGAGCATGCTGGAAGCGCTGAAGGGACAGGAAGTTCATATTCATTTTTTGGATGGTACAAGTGTTAGAGGTGGCGTATTGGAGGAGCTGGATGAACGGTTCGTGAAATACAGTACGGAGTATCAGACCCTCTACATTCCCATTACCTCGATCCGGGCGGTAGAGCTGCAGACCAAGGAACGCGAGCGTCCGCGCGTCGGCTTCGGGCAATAACCAGGAGCAGCCTATAAAAGCGTACAAGACCCCGTCATCACTGCTCAGAACGAGCGGAGATAACGGGGTTTTTGCGCTGAAACGGTACCGTCCTTTTAAAGGACGACAAAGCCGTTTCCACTTATGAAAATAAGTTCAAGCCGCCTTCTGGGCGCAAGCCGCGTTTATACGGATAACGAGAAGGCAGGCTCCAGTCGGTGAACTCCCTTCGGGGAGTAGCCCAGGGCTGAGCTTAACCCGCACAAGTCCGCCAGCAGACAGATAATGCTTAGCCACATCTCCGTGCCCTGCAGGCCGGTCTCCTGCTGCCGCGACAGTTGGAAGGCGAAGCCGCGTCCGGGAACCCAGAAGGGCAGCACTTCGCCGAGCAGCTTCTCTGCCCAAGCGCGAATCTCCGCCTGCCGGTAATCACTCTGCTTCAGGCAGAGCCAGAGCGGGTGGACGACATCCAGCACGTTGCAGGCATTCAGCGCGTCCAGGCGGAAGAAGCGGCGGTCCCGGCTGTGAGCCAGCACGGTATCGATGCTCTGCTCCGGGTACGGCAGGGGCAGGCCGAACTGTGCATAGGTAGCGCGGGTAAGCCGGTAAAAGCCGTTCACCGGCTGCAGCCAGCTCTCCTCCGGAGTAGGCAGACCCCACAGCCCGGAGTCCCGGCTGCAGTGCGTCGCCAGCCAGCCGAACAGATCATCCGGGCGCTTGCCGGAGCCGAAGGACTTCAGATTGTGATACAGCCCGGTAGCATAGCAATCAATCCAGTCGCCGCCGCCCCAGGCATTGTCCGCCCAGGGCAGACTATCAAGCTGCTGATACAGTGTGGCGGTATCCATATTCTCGGCCACGGCTACGGGATAGGTTAGAGCAGAACCTAACACCTCTAGCGCGTAGCCTACAGCGAGAAGATGATAACGCGAGAGATGATCGGTTAACAGCTCCGGCTGATCCTCCGGTCCGGGCGGCGACCACGGGTCGGGCAATAATCCGGTCCCGCTGTCCTGGAACTGGTGTAATGTGGCGGTCAGCTCCTCCTTCGTCCAGCCGGGCGGCAGACTGCCGAACATCGCAGCAATTTCCACAGCATCGCAGTACGCCCTTACAGTCCGCCCCGCTCCAGGCCGGTCCCGGAACAGCTTCTCTCCCTCTATCGTTTCGGAGTAGAACGCAAGCAGGGGAGTTAGCTGCTCCTGCACCTGCTTGCTGAAATTCGCGAGCTGCTCATACAGGCTTGAAGGAGCAGGCTCCGCTCCGCCAAGCGGCAGTACCCCGCTGCCCATTCCCGCTCCTTCAAGCTTAGCAGTATCTGCCTCATATTCAGCAGACGACAGTCTCTGCGCATCCGCTACATGCTCTGCGTATTCGCCAGCCTGCTCTTTCATCTCCATTGCTGCATCCTCCTTATGATCTTCTGTCACTGTCTTCCCGGCCAGACGGCTGCGGATCAGCTTGGCCGGATTGCCGCCGACAATGCTGTACGCCGGTACATCGCGGGTTACGATCGCCCCCGCCGCAACAATGCTGTGCGCCCCGATCCGCACTCCGTCAAGAATCACGGCATTCGCCCCGATCCACACATCATCTCCAATGACAATGCCCTTGACTGTCAGAGGCTGGCGGAAGACCGGAACATCCGTCACGGCATAGCCGTGATTGAAGCCGTATAGACTTGCATGGGAAGCAATCCGTACGCCATTGCCCATGGTAATATCGCCTGACAATATACTATAGCTGTTAATAGAGCAGTCGCTGCCTGTGACCAGCCGTGTGCTGCGGACAATCGCACCTCCGGCGATGTAGCTCCGGTCGCCAAGCGTTAGCTGATCCGGCAGCACAATGGCTTGCGGCGAGACGAAGCAGGCTTCCCCGAAGGTGCAGGGATAATCCGCAGCAAGCTGCTGCTGGTGCCGGTCCTGCTGAAGCCTTTCTTGTTCGGACAGGCCAATCCAAGGCATGTAATCCAGGGCTTGTGCCGTAGTGGACAAGGTTTCAGTCATCTGGTATCTCTCCTTCATCATTCCAGCCGTTAATGTCCTAAGTGTAGCAATGAATGCAGGGGAGTGGCATGGTATAATGAACAGAACTGGCATGTCAAAAACGCTTCAGAAATGAATCCCTGATTGATCCCATCCCTGGTAAATGGCAGGACGAGAAACGGAGGAGCTATACATGGAGGAGATTCCGCAGAATCTGGTGATGGATATCCACTGGATTCATGACAAGACCACTTTTCCGCACTGGAGAGATATCCGTCAGAATATACATGTACACAGCCTGTACTGGATTCAGGAGGGGGAGGGAGTGTTTCGGACAGATACAGAGGAGTATCCGGTGTCGCCGGACATGCTGTTCTATCTGCGGCCGGGACTGTCCATGGAGATGAGCAGCGGAGGCGGGGAACCTTTGCGGATCACTATGATCCTGCTCTCGCTGTATACATTGTCGCCTTCGGCGGACAATCAGGGGAGGGTAGAGCCGCTTCATGAACTGCCCTTGCCGTTCCACCTGAAGCCCGGGGGGGAGCCGGGCAGAGCGCTGGGTGAGCTGTTCCGCCGGATTGCCGGCGATTTTGTTCCGGGTAGTCCCGGAAGCCAGCTTAAGACTCAGGCGCTGCTCTATGAGCTTTTGTACGAATTATTTCAGGCTAAGGAGAGCGGTAATCCTGACCGGGGACAGGGATACGAATTATTCTTACGGATGAAGGAGGAGCTGGAGCGGCGCTTCAGTGAACCCTTGCAGATCCATGAGCTGGCGCTGCGCTACGGCATATCCTCCTCGTATGTGCGCAGTCTTTTTCAGCAATATCTGCACAAGAGTCCCAAAGGGTATTTAAGTGAAATCCGCTATGAGCACGCGAAGAAGCAGCTGCTATACACCAGGCTAACCCTGAAGGAGATTGCGGACGCCTGCGGATACAGCGATGAGTTTCATTTCAGCAAAGCCTTCAAGCAGCTCAGCGGACAGCCGCCGTCTGTGATGAGGTCCCTTTAATCCCGTAACCGCTAGGCACGACGGAGGTATGGGATAGAGAGGGTTACGCATAATAAACACATGGACTGATGGGATCAGATTAGTCAACATTGGGCGACCTTTACACTTATCAGTTAACGGTAGAGAAAAACGGGTAAGTTATTATAATGTGCCTTATTTGCACTTTTGTCCGGCTGACCTTGCTTAAATTTAAAATAAAATGTTGAACAACACCGCCGTTGTGATATAATTATCCGGTTGGCCTGATGGACTGAAAAGTGGACAGTCTCCTTAGCTGATTTTCAATTTATTAAGTTTAAAAGCGTAGGAAAACGAAGGATTTCAGTGTAATGAAGTGAATTACAGAGTATTAATGGAGAAAACTGCAGATTTTACACGGAAGATCACAGTTTTTGTCGGAATTTATTGATTTATTGAGAAAGTTTCGGTATAATCAGCGTTGTTGATTTTTCATAGGATGTAGCCTGTTCCAGAGCAGCAAGGCTAATAACTAATAACTTAAGCAAAATTAGGGGGTTATTAATTTGGGAAAAGCGTTAATTATTGGCGCTGGCGGTGTAGCGAGCGTTGTTGTTCATAAATGCTGCCAGAACCCGGATGTATTCGAAGAGATTTGCATTGCCAGCCGTACGGTATCGAAGTGCGATGCGCTCAAAGAGAAGCTGGACGGGGGCCTGACTAAGATTTCTACGGCCAAGCTGGATGCTGACAACACGGAAGAAGTCATTGAGCTGATCAAGAGCTTCCAGCCGGATGTCGTGATTAATGTGGCTCTTCCTTACCAGGATCTGACGATCATGGATGCCTGCCTGGCTACCGGAGTGCACTATGTGGATACAGCGAACTACGAACCGCAGGATACGGCGAAGTTTGAATATTCCTGGCAATGGGCTTACAAGGAAAGATTCGAGAAGGCCGGAATTACAGCGCTGCTCGGCAGCGGCTTCGACCCTGGCGTAACCGGTGTATTTACGGCTTATGCGCAGAAGCATTATTTTGACGAGATTCATACGATTGATATTGTGGATGCGAACGCGGGCGACCACGGTTATCCGTTTGCCACCAACTTCAATCCTGAGATTAATATCCGCGAGATTACTGCGAACGGACGTTACTTCGAGAATGGCGAGTGGATTGAGACCGCGCCGCTGTCTGAGAAGAAAGTATACGATCTCCCGGAGATCGGTCCGAAGGATATCTATCTTTTGTACCATGAAGAATTAGAATCACTAGCTGTTAACATTCCTGGCGTGAAGAAGATCCGCTTCTGGATGACCTTCTCGCAGAACTATCTGACCCACCTGAAGGTGCTTGAGAATGTCGGCATGACTTCTATTGAGCCTATTAATTATGAAGGTAAAGAGATTATTCCTTTGCAGTTCCTGAAGGCTATTCTGCCTGACCCGGCTTCCCTGGGACCGAGAACCAAAGGTAAAACCAATATCGGCTGTATCATTCAAGGAACCAAAGACGGTCAGCCTAAGACCTATTATGTCTACAATGTCTGCGATCACGAAGAGTGCTATAGAGAGGTTGGCTCACAGGCCATTTCCTACACTACCGGCGTTCCTGCGATGATCGGGGCGATGATGATTATCAAAGGGATCTGGAACAAACCGGGCGTACACAATATCGAAGAGTTCGATCCCGATCCGTTCATGGATGCTCTTAACAAACACGGCCTGCCTTGGCAAGAAGATTTCTCGCCGACGCTGCTGGATTAAGGCGCATGGCCATGAAGAACAAGGACATCGATATCGATATCAGCAATCTGCCGTCCCCTGCGTATCTGGTGGATGAACGGCTGCTGACGAAGAACCTGGAGACCCTGAATTATGTGCAGGAGAAGAGCGGAGCCAAGATTCTGCTTGCGCAAAAAGGCTTCTCCATGCACGCCATGTACCCGCTGGTCGGCAAATACCTGCATGGCGTAACCTCCAGCTCCCTGTTCGAGGCCCGGCTGGGCTTCGAGGAGATGGGCAAAGAGGTTCATGTCTATGCACCCGCTTATGTTGACCGTGAGTTCGATGAGCTGCTTCGATACAGCGATCATATGGTATTCAACTCGTTCGACCAGTGGAGCCGGTTCAAGCAGCGCGTGCAGAACGCGCCGAAGCAGATTAGCTGCGGCATCCGCGTCAATCCGGAGTATTCCGAGATTGAAGTGCCGCTGTACGATCCTTGCTACAACTTCTCGCGTATGGGCGTAACCCTGCCGAACTTCCGGCCGGACGAGCTGGACGGCATTGACGGACTGCATTTCCACACCATGTGCGAACAGAACTCGGATACGCTGGAGCGTACGCTTAAGGTTGTAGAAGAGAAATTCGGCCAGTACCTGCACGGGATGAAATGGCTGAACTTCGGCGGCGGGCATCATATTACCCGTCCTGACTATGATCTCGACACCTTGATCAAGTGCATTCTGCATATGAAAGAGACTTATAATGTAGAGATCTATCTGGAGCCGGGAGAGGCCGTTGCCCTGAACACTGGTTATCTGGTTGCTACGGTACTCGACACGATGCATAACGGCATGGATATCGCGATTCTCGATTCTTCGGCGGAATGCCATATGCCGGATGTGCTGGCGATGCCTTACCGCCCGGCCATCATCGGTGCCGGAGAACCGGGTGAATTCGCTCACACCTACCGGCTTGGAGGCATGACCTGCCTGGCAGGCGATATCATCGGCGATTACTCATTCCCGGAGCCGCTGAAATACGGTGACAAGCTGATTTTCACCGACATGGCGCATTATTCTATGGTGAAGAACCACATGTTCAACGGCGTCAACCTCCCGGCCATCGCTTCTTATAATGAAGCAGAAGGCCTCAAGGTGATCCGCGAGTTCGAATACAGTGACTTCAGCGGCCGGTTGTCTTAATCGGTTGATGATAATAATAGAAGCGCCCCTTCAGCTTGGCTGAGGGGGCGTTTTTTTGCGGCATTGTATTAATCTAACAGGGTGGTCAGACTAAAATGATTTGCCAGCGTATTCCAAAGGGATCGACCAGAACAGTATATAGCTTACTGAAAAACTGTGGCCCGATTTCTTGTAAAACTTCGCCTTCTTTACTCAATACATCGAAGGCCTTATAGAACTCAGCCTCCGAGTCCATCCTCACATTAAAGCCTAACATGTTTCCTGCATCATGCGTATCTACCGTGTCGCTCATATTAAACATTGTTCCACAGATTGTGAGGGTTGAATGCATGACTAGATTGGACATTTCTGATGTGATAGTCATTCCGGAGTTGTCAGGGGCTTCTTGGAAGAGCATCACTTGTTTGTCGGTCACCTTAAATGCCCTCTCATACAACTGAATGGCTTCGACACATTTTCCTGGAAAATGTATAAATGGTGTTATCATAAAAACGACCTCCCCTTAAATGGCTAACTAAACTCCTAATAGAGTTTTGATATGGTCTTCAGGATAGCCGGTCTTGACAGCAATGGCTGCTGCTGACATACCTGACCGGTACATGTTAACTAGCGTAGTCTCCATGTCTTCTCCTACCTCAACAATATGCTGATCATAATCATAGAAACGTAGTACGCTCTGTCCCCAGGGCTGTTCCTTAATATCGTGCAATAACTCAAACCCGTCAGCCACAATCCGGTCTCTTAACGAGTAAATATCCTTAAATTCAAAATAAATAACGACATTATGTGTTTTGGATGCGTTGTCAATTTGATGAATTAACTCTGTAAAAAACGATTTTCTATACAGCGCCAAACCGCCTTCAAATCCAACATTATATAAGCCAAAATCAGCCTCTACTTTACATTTAAGAATATCTTCGTACAACATTCTTGATCTCGCTATATCTTCTACTACCAAAATTGTTGATTTGAAGCCCACAATAGCCCCTCCCAAATTTGCTATAGATGATTTTACTAAGCTCATTGTATATTATCGTGCCTGGTTTGTATTGCACAAAAGCGACATTCAGACAGTGACTTCAGCGGCCGGTTGTCTTAATCGGAATCTTTTTACCAAAGAATACGAAAGAATCGATTTCTTTATCATTAATAACACGATCAAAAGTTTTTAGTGTAATGAGCTGGTTACTTGTATAATAGCTCGTAGACATTCCTGTGAAAATTCTAGTTGTTTCTGAAGTGCCATCTGTAAAATTTATAGTGATAGGCAAGTCATCCAAATATATATTTGGACCAATTTCCTTTGATTTGAAGACGAATTTATCTATCTCCTTTAATGAATCGCTCTCAATTTTTAAGGTAATTGAGATGGGCGAGACAGAGATCGTCTTTAAGGTTGCCTTATAACCATACAGTGAAATGGCCTGATTAATCTGATGAAGGGTAGAATACTCTTTGAAATCAAGCTTAAGTGAGGTTTCCCAGGAACCAGATACTACGGTATCAAAAATACCGGGAAACGGATCAGCTGCTTCTAAATCTCTAAAAATAATATCAACAGTTTGACCAGCTAAGGAATTATCGGTCATTATATTCATAACCAAACTTATTTTGTTGTCATAAGGATTCCCGTCATCGAGTACCTGGTATCCTGTACTGTACGAGCTTTGAATAGAGTCGATATTGGCATGAAAACGATAACGGGCTGCATTCAAAATAGTGCCTTTAGGAGCGGTAAAGTCCATTAAAATGTAAGTTAGATTGCTGTCACCGATTACCTGCTTAATGGCAACAGAACCCTGTTTATTTTTAATTATTTTATTTATTGTATAAGCACCATTGGACATATGTACAACCTGATTCTTATTGGATGGTTTAAGAAATTGAATCAGTGCTTCATCAAGTCCTGTATATATTGCTGCAAAAGCTGTTGTGGTTAATCCAACCATCAGGACAGCAGCAAGTATAGTATATCTTCTAAGTTTAATAGGAGCAGTTCTTCTTTGACTTTTATGATTAATCTGGCTATTTGTTAAAAGATTTTGAAAAATTTTTTCTTTTTGATCCTTTGTTGGCGTCAATGCTTCAAAAGCCTCATGAATATTTTTAATCCTCAATATAATCTCCTCCCAAATCTAACTTAAGCCGTTTACGGCCTCGAAATAATTGTGTTTGGATTGTGCTTTCTTTGCAGCCTAACATTTCAGCGATTTCCTTTACTGTGTATTCCTCGAAATAATATAGATACAATACGGTTTTGTATTTTTCGGGGAGCGAAAGAAGTTTTGAAAAGACTTTACCCGAAGGCTCAAAACCATTCCAAGTAACAGCCTCCGGCAAACGCTCTAATGCCACACGGCGGGTTCTCCACCAATGTTTAAGAATATCTTTACAGTAGTTTCTAGTAGTTACTGTCAACCATGCTTTTTCATGCTCGTGGTCATTAAAGAACCTTGGAGTGTTAATTAGTTTGAGGAACACAGATTGAACAGCGTCTTCAACATCAACAGGATTTTTTAAATACATATAGCAAAGCCGGTAGACCAGATCTGCATGCCGTTGATAGAGTTCAGCGAATTCTATATCTGTGTCTAACAAAGAGCTGGATTTCATTATTTCGCCTCCTATAAACAACACGATTGAAGGTTTCAAAATATCTCAAAAGGCGAATTTTAGATTATTCTTTGTTTATATACAAGATCAAAAATAAAAAAGGACCATTCTCTATTTGAGAATAGTCCGCTATATTTTTATTTCAGGATAGAATCCTTACTTCATACTAATCGCAATCCGGCTCTCCTGCGGCAGCCAGTCGACCTTGGCCCCGAGCTGTTCGCTGATGAAGCGCAGCGGCAGGTAGACGGTACCATTAACTACAAACGGCGGTGTTGCCAGAGTGACGTTTTTATTATTTACGGTGGTGGCTCCGTTCACGGTGTTGATGACGATGGTTAGCGGAGTTTTATCGGCAGCGGTACCGGTGATCGTTACTACTTTGTCCATGGAATAACCGATAGTAGCTCCCATCTTGCTGAACAGTGAACGCAGCGGAATGAAATTCTGTCCGTTACGGGTAATGACACCATTGGTGAAGGCAATGGATTCGCCATTCAGGCTAACGGAGATTGGCTTTTGCATCGGAACGGGCTCTTTGTAGCTGAATTCATAAGTACCGTACCCGAGCTCAGCATTCTTGTTCACGCCCCACCCCCAGAGGGTGCCGTCGTTCTTCTGCATAATGACATGTCTTCCTCCGCCTTTTATCGACTGGATGTCGGAAGCAAGCAAGGTAAACTTTGCATTTGGCGACATAAGTTCTGCGGCAATCGAAGCCGCATAGACCTTGCCGTCTGAGGTCAGAGCGACAATTGATTGTTCAACAATGTACGCATCGGTCACCTTGCTGATCCCTGAGAAGACAACCGGAACGGGTTCATCCTGATACGTGGTTCCATCCGAATATCCAGTGACTGTGGAGCCCCAGAACCAGAGACGGGATTGCTTGTCAATCGCGAGCCGGCTGCGCCCGTTGTTGTACAGAGTGCGAATATCTTTTAAGCCGGAAAAAGGAGTTGCAGTTATCTTCGCCGGGTCACTATAGGTCTCCGGTAAATAACTATCCTGGTCCGGCCAGGTCCAGACGCTGCCATCCTTACTGAGCGCATAATTCTGTTCGAGCTGGACAATGTCCTTCAGATTGGCGACCGGTGTAAAAGTGGCAAGTTCGTCAATGCTGGTCCAGACCGTCCCGTCTGTCTTCAGGAACAGATAGCGCTGCCAGTCGCTAAACTTATTGTTAAGCTTGTTGCTCTCGGAATATTGAGAGATGGCTGTAACGTGATCCAGGCCGGGAACAGGCGCGAACGGAGGTGTCGTATTGTCGTCGGTTGACGTAACTGAAGTATAGACTGCACCCTCTCCAGTGACTGCCAAATGACGCGGGTATACTCTTTGGAAACTGGTTATATTCTTCAATTCGGGCACAGGTGTAACTTCAATGGCCATAGTCCGGGCGTTGCTCTCCCACTTCCAGACCGAGCCATCCTTGGTGGTTACCATTGCACTGTAATATAAAGGGAAAGAAGCCTGTACATCACTTAGTCCATGTACCTGAGTAGGTACGGACTTCGTCTCCCCCCAGACCCACAGGGTCCCATCGTCCTTAATCAGATAATCGGGTCCGTAGGAGGAGATGCCGGAGCCAACGTCATTAGCTGCTGCTGTTGCAGCCTCGGGATTCCCCAGAGTCAGACACGCCGTCAAACCCACCACCATGCTCACAAGCAAAATTCTTTTTTTCATCACGATATCCTCTACTCTCTATAGGAAATTACTGAATTAGGTAAATAAAAGAATATATTACCTTGAATATAGACGCTGCTTGGCCCTGAAAAGTTTCTTTGAAAATTAACCGTTGCTTGCGGTGCTCCTGTGGTACAATAATTTAGTCTGTTTTTTGGAATTGTCCGTACTTGAGGAGGAAATTAGCGTTAATGAAACATGCACCTTTTATAGCCGTGGAAGGCCCGATTGGAGCCGGTAAAACCACCCTCGCCACGATGCTCGCCACCGAACTACAGCTTCCGGTCATTAAAGAAATTGTCGACGAGAATCCGTTTCTGGACAAGTTCTATCAGAATATGGACGACTGGAGCTTCCAGCTTGAGATGTTCTTTCTCTGCAACCGGTTCAAGCAGCTTGAAGACACAACTGTGCAGTACATAGATCAAGGGAAGCCGGTCATTTCGGATTATCATATCTATAAGAATCTGATCTTCGGGGAACGGACGCTGAAGGGATCGAAACGGGACAAATACCGGGAGATCTATCATATTCTGACCGATGATTTCCCCAAGCCGAACATCATTTTGTATATCCGGGCGGATCTGGATACGTTGCTGGCCCGGATTGCCAAGCGTGCGCGTACATTTGAAGAGATCATTGCCCCTGCCTACCTCCAGCAGTTAATTGAGGATTATGACGATGCAATGGCCTCACTGGCCCGCCGCGAACCGTCCACCGTAATCGTCACTATCGACGGAAATCAGGTGGATTTCGTGGAGAATCCCGAAGATTTCAACACCATCGCGAAGCAAGTAAAGGAGCTTATGAAATGAGTAGTTACAACATCCCGAATGATGCCATTATCACTGTGGCCGGAACCGTAGGTGTCGGCAAGTCGACGCTGACCGCAGCACTCGCGCAGCGCCTGAATTTCCAGACCTCGCTGGAGCAGGTAGATCATAACCCGTACCTGGAGAAGTTCTATCACGATTTCGAGCGGTGGAGCTTCCACCTGCAGATCTATTTCCTGGCCGAACGCTTCAAGGAGCAGAAGAAGATGTTCGAGCTGGGCGGCGGGTTTGTGCAGGACCGTTCGATTTATGAGGACACAGGGATTTTCGCCAAAATGCACGCCGATCAAGGCACCATGTCCCCGACCGATTATGCTACGTACACCAGCCTCTATGAGGCCATGGTAATGACGCCATATTTCCCGCATCCCGACGTGCTGATCTATATTGAAGGCAGCCTGCCTTCGATCCTGACCCGCATCAATGAGCGCGGACGCGAGATGGAGATCCAGACCGACGTCTCCTACTGGGAGCATATGCACGGCCGCTATTCCCAGTGGATTAACGAATTCAGCGCCTGTCCGGTGCTGCGGCTGAATATTGATGAGTACGATGTGCATGATCCCGCCTCGGTGTCTGCCATTCTGGATCAGGTAGGCCGGACGATTGGGCAGCGGGTGGCACAAGCATAAAGTGTTTATTTACAAAAAAAAGAGCGTTTCACAGCCGATAGAGACTGTGGAACGCTCTTTTTCGTTAGGACGAACGATTAGTTCGATTGATCTACATAATAATTAGCGGTTTACCTGAAAATTATGCTGTCTATAGGTCTGTATAATATTTCGCATTTGCACCTTAATTTGGGTAATGTGGCCTGTTTCAAATCACCTGCCATTGGATTAATTAAAAACAGAAGGAAATATTACCAATTGAGAAAAGCTAAATCAAATGAAGTTAATACATAATTAACACAGTCAGAATGACTGGAACAGTAAGAAAAGGAGCGAAGGGCACGGAGCCGGGAATATCCTGCCGGTAAGTCCGCTTCAAGAGCAGAACCGCAGCACATAACAGACAAGCCGCACCGAACAGGGCCAGATTCAGGAGTCCTCCCAGCCATACCCCTACAGCCGAGATTAGCTTAATGTCTCCTGCTCCAATTGAACGAGAGTACCTGCGCAAGAGAAGAAGGGGGGCGGCGGGAAGAAGCAAACCGTTAAGCGAGTTCAGCAGAGACCCGTACAGGATCATATGAAGAATGCCCACTCCCAGAATTAAGACTGTCAGAATATTGGGAATCTTGCGCCGGCGGATATCATTTAAGCTACATAGGATCAGTATTAGCATAAGGCTGGATAACAGTAGGAGTTTCATATAGGACACCGCCTCGGATTCTGTGTGCTGTGCTGGGTTTTGTGCTCTGCACTATTAGTCGTTTTATGGAAAATGTTCTCATGATGTGCCGTATTGTGTCAAGGCTGAAGGCCGGGGTTCTATACCAGGCAAATTTACAATGAAAGAGGATTGATGATGAGGGTACTTCTACTGGCTGGTACAGGTCACGGGTACATCACTGCCCATATCGCTGATCCGTGGACAACTATGAATGACGGAGGCCTGCGGGTCCGGGATACAGCCGGGTTATTGCAGAATTCCACGATTCCCGCACCGGAAGCTGTTGTGATTACAGACGAAGGATTGCCGGACGGACTGGCTGCTGACAGGGAGTCTGTTCATAATCTGTTAGAGCATCTATCCCAGACCCGGGAAGACACTCCGGTAATTATATTAACGAGAGACCCGCGTCAGAGAGAAGCATGGTCATCCCTTGCAAGACAATATCTGGGGCTCAGTGTTCTTGAATATCATACACCCAGGCTGCCAATCGCATTGGTGAAGCAGGCTTTGGCACAGCTTGCAGATCGTCTGAGGAATAATGGGTTAGGATCAGGCAGCCTAGAAATGCGCTTCACGCCAGCCCGGGAGAGTGAACCGGGTGAGCTGAAGGGCAAGAAGCGTTCTTTCCTGGACAGATTCCGTTCCAAAGGCAAGGATACAGAAGCCCTCCAGTCCACTGATTCGCTCTCCCGGGAACTGGCGAACATCAGCCGGGGGATGAGCCGGGTAGTGGCGGTGACCGGACACCGGGGCAGCGGGCTGACGAGCACCGCAGTCAATCTGGCGGCAGAAGCTGCAAAACGCGGACTGAACACTATTCTTGTGGATATGGATACTGAATACAGAGGGATTAACTTATATTTCAGCGGATTTGATGAACAGGCGCACAAGGATGAGCATCTGGGGAGTTCCTTGATCCGGATGCTGGCGAAGCCGCAGGATTACAGGACCAATGCTTTTCCGGTCCAAGGAAATCTATGGATGACTACACTCAGCTACGGATTCCAGGACAAGCGGGCGATTCAGCAATTCTACACCAGCGAGAAGCTGGCCGGATTGTTATCGGCTCTGCGGAATAACTTCAACCTGGTCGTACTCGATCTTCCCCTGGATGCCATGCGGCAGATGGAGAGTGCGCTGATTCATATGGATACCTTCGGACTGTGTGTTCCTAACAACCTATATTCGGTGCTAAGCACCCTGCGGAATATTGAATTAGTGCTTGAACGGGATTCTGCCGCCTATCTCAATGCCAAGACCAAAGTTATTGTCACCCGCTATAATCACAGCTTCCGTTATCACGGTGACCTGTTTACCCCGGAGAAGGTCGGTGAGCTGCTCGGCTCGGGCCTCAGTGACAGCTTCCGGTTTGAACCGGCACTGGCCGGGTACGTGCCTGCCAGTGCCGGATTTGACCAGCAGATCGAAAGTGATATCCCGATTGTGAATAGCGGACCGGAGTTCGAGCGGGCCTTCGGCACCATACTTCTTAGATTGATGGAGGGTTCGGGGTAGATGGATATCAGAAGTGTAAAAAATGTGGCTCCCAACCGGAACCTGTTGAAACGAATAGTTGCAGTACTGTTCAGTCTGACCGTCATTGTCGTCTCATACATAGTCATCACCAACGCGAGCCAGGATGCCCGTGATACGGTAGAGGTGCTGCGGCTCACAGAAAAGGGAGGGCTGCCCGCCTTTACGGTGCTGACAGAGAAGCAAGTGGAGACCTATAACATTATCCGCACAGAGTATACATCCGATATGGTGCTGGCGGACAAGCTTCCTGAAGTACTGGGCAAGTTCACGAAATATTATATTCGGGATAATAGTGTGCTGTATGAGGATCAGCTGCTGGATGAGAAGCCGGTCAAGAATGAATGGCTGTATAAGCTGGGTGAGAAGCAGGAAGTCCTCACCCTGCCCTACAACTTCCTTGAGGCTGGCGGAGACATTCTGATGCCGGGAGACCGTGTCCGTATCCGGGTGTCTTACAATGTGGAAGAAGCTGCAGCTTCTGGTGCAGGAGGCAATCCCAATGCCGTATTCAACCCCTCACAGTCCTCCGTTACGAAGACCGAGATTCTGTTCGACAGTATTGTCATCAAGGATATGCTCAACGCCAACAGCCATTCGATCTATGAGGTATACAAGGAAGTGCTGAAGCTGAGCGAGGACAAGCGGCAGGAGGTTATGCGCAGCGACGATTTCCTGAAGAGCATTCAGCCCAAGGCTCTGCTGCTGGAAGGCTCAGGTGAGGAGATTAATAAGTATGCCAAATACAAAAGCCTGGACAGCAAAAGCTTTCTGATTACGATGCTCAGCAGAAGCGGCAGCACGGTAATTATGGATGAGCTGCCTACACTGCAAAATGAGGTGGAATCATGGATCGAAAAGAAGTAAAAAAACTGGAGAGCATCTTCCGCAAGATATCCTCTAAGGAGCTGGTAGGAGCCGAGTTTCGGGACAGCCCGCTGATCTATAGTGTTATTGGTTTCTTGCCGGCCTGTGAAGGGACAGATCAGGCCATGCTGATCGGCAATTTAGGCTATCTGCTGGCACAACAAGGCTTCAACACCTGCATCGTGGATTTTAAAGTGTTCAATCCGAACCTCTACTATCTGTTTGGTGTAGATCCTCCCGCCAGAGGAAAAGGGCTGATCCGGGTGCTCAAAAGCGATAAAGCGGATATGCGTGAAGATATTGATCCTACTTCTGAGGAGAACCTGTATCTGCTCTCCCCCAGTCCCTATGATCTGCTGGAGGAATACTTCGAATTTGGTTTCGCGCATATTGAACAGGTATTATCCACACTTAAGGGAATGTTCGATATTATCCTGCTGGACATTCCATATAATCCTCCACTCGAATTCTGTACGGGGGCGATGAAGCACTGCCATATCGGATATTTTACAGCAGCCGAGCGGATCGAGGCTCCGGGCAATATGACCAAGCTGCTGGACTTTGCCGCTTCCATTGGCATCAGCACAGCCAAGTTCACCAGTGTGATTATGATGAACCTGCATGAGATCGGGCTGGATTATAAGGTGTTCAAGCAGATGGGCTTTCAGATCGCAGCAGCGCTGCCCTTTGTGAAGGCCGCAGCGGCGTACACCCAGGACGGCAAGCTATATGTTAAAGATCATCCTCTGCAAAATAAGGCATTCATGAAGGAAATGAACCGTTTGCGGGATTCCATTATTAATCAGTGAAGGAGGCCTGAGCCTTGCTAACCCGGGCAAAAGTAAGTGAAATGCAGCAGAAGTTCTCGCACCACAGCACTCAAGCGGAAGATATGGATGCACTCAAAAATAAATACACCACCATCAGCTTCGAGGAAGCGCTGGAATTATGCCAGAAATATATTAGCAAGGCAGCAACGAATGCCTTCCGCCGGGAGAGAGACCCGATCCGCAAACGGGAAATGACCCAGGGGTATATTATGGAGTTTGTCGATTCCCAGAAGCCTAGTGTGGAGGAATATGGCGGTTTGCAGTCCCTGAAAAATGCGCTGATTAACGAAATCACGCATTATGGCCCGATAACCGAGGCCATGGAGGACCCGCAAATTGACGAGATCCGGGCCAACGGGCCGGAACAGATCTTCGTGGAGACCGGCGGCAAAACGCTGCGCTGGGACCAGCATTTCACAGACCGCGAACATATGGAGCGTATCATATCGAAGTTAATTGGAGTGTCCAAGATGCGCCTAACACCGAAGGTTCCGATGGTGAATGCCCGAACGGTGGAAGGGTACCGGGTGAATGCCACGCATGCGGAAATCTCACCCTATGAGCTGCCTGCTTTTGTAATCCGCAAATTCAGCAAAAAAAGTCTTACTCCAGCCATGATGATTCATGAACAAAGCTTCTCCGTCAATATGTTCCGGCTGCTCTCCCTAATTCCCAAAGCAGATCAGTCATGGATTACTGTAGGACCAACCGGTAGCGGTAAAACTACGCTGAATGAAGTGCTAGTGAAGCAGATTCATCCGCTCTCCCGGATTATAACCATTGAGAATCCGTCCGAGATGCGGCTGCACCGCCGGGAAGGTGGAGAATTCGGCCCCATCATCAATGATGTGCTGCAGTACGAATCCGTGCCTGAAGAGGATGATGCCAGCCCGGCTACCATGGAGAATCTGCTGATCAATGCGATGAGGCAGTCTCCCCATTGGATCGGGCCGGGCGAGCTGCGGACCCCGGGTGAATTCGCGACTGCGCTGCGGGCGGCACAGACGGGGCATTTCTTCTTCACCACACTTCATGCCGAAGGGGATGAGGAGGCGATCTACCGCTTCCTGACTGCCTATCTGATGGTGTCGAATGAACCTGCCGAGCTCGCCTTGCGCAACATTTGCAGTGCAGTCAAATTCGTAATCTACCAGGAGAAGCTGGCTGACGGTACCCGCAAGGTCACGTCGATATCTGAGATTCTGGGGTCTGAAGGCTTGAAGCCGCTGATTAATCCGATTTATAAGTTCATCTATGATGATGTGGTGGAGGAGGCGGGCGGCACAAGGGTTGTCCAAATCATCGGGCGGCACAAGCGGGTGGGCAAGCTATCCCTGCGTGCCCAGGAATCTATGCTCAAGGCCGGCATTAAGCGCAGCCGGTTTGAATTCCTCACCCGGGAGCCCCTCGATGACGAAACGGAGGGTTATGCATTCGATGAATGTGAACTTACTCATTAGTCTGCTGCTCGGAGCTGCGGCCTTTGTGCTGTTCAATACGATCTTCCAGGTCCGCTTCTTCGAGGGCTCTCTTCACCGCCTGTTAGATATGCTGGACACGGTGGCCGACCATCTTGGTAAATACAATACCAAACGTTACGTTGCCCGGATTAAGCGGGAGCGTATTGTCAAGCGCAAGGAGAACCCGATCGCGAAATATAACCGGCTGGTGGAAGGGCTGATTCTGGATTTCAACCTCCCGGTTACTCTGGAGAGCTTCACTTCTCTGCTCTGCATTTCTTTCGCGCTGGTAGCCGTGGTCATTGTGTTCTTCATGAATAGTGTAACGTTGTCGGTAGTCGTAACCATCTCCATCTTTGTCGGCCTGATGACCTGGTTCGTGATGCAGTCCAAGATTATACGTGCCCAGGATATCGAAAATATTATGGACGCAGAGGATCTGATCTGTCCGCTGGCACGTGACGGTGTGCTGGTCGCGATCAAGAAGGTGATGGAGAGTGACGAATACATCAGCCCTAACATCCGGGTCTATCTCCGGCAGTTCATTGATAACTGCGAGAATAACGGATATAGCTTCAGGCAGGCCATCACTCTGCTGAACCGCCAGCTCGGTCCTAAGTTCGATGATTTTACGAAGAAGGCGATTGTGTTTGAATATAACGAACGCAAGGGAATGGCCGACATTTTCCTGGATATTGTAGATGAGAATGCGGTACTGAGGGAGATCAATGCGCGTAAGGAGACGATTTTCCGTAAAATGAACCGTGATTTCCTGATGAAAACCGTCATCGTACTGCTATTCTTCATCTACGCTCTGTCCATTGACGGATTTCGCGAATTCATGCTGGATACGCAGGCTGGCAAGCTAATTAATACCATGATGATCTGTGTAATCTGTCTGAGCTTTGCACGCACCCAGGCGCTCCAGGGTAACCTTGGGGGAGGAAGTGACCGTAAATGATCTTTATTGCCAAGGTGTGTGCCTTAACGTCCATTCTGTATCTGATTAAGCTGTTTCTCCTGCCCATGCTAAAGCCGGTCAGCGGACGAAAGAAGAAGCGCGCACGCCGGTTCATGAACGAACGAAAAAGCACGCAGCTGAAGCAGCGGGTAGCATTGTACAAAAAGAACTTTGCCCTGAAATATATGACAGGCTTTGTAGGCACCGCAGACCGCATCCGCTTCCGCAAGATGATAGACCGTCTGGAGCTGCTGGTCCGGCCGGAGGAGATTAGACTGAATCAATTGCTCTATGCCTCGGGCGGAACGCTTCTGGCAATCGTGCTGGGCAGTGCAAACCGGCTGCTTGGCTGTGTGACCGCCATCTTCATTCTGCTGGGCTGGATCTATCCGGTCAAGAGTCTTGAAGAACGTATCGAGAAGAAGAACCGCAATATCTCGCTTGATTTTCCTGCCTTTTACAGCATGGTCTACTACCAGTACTCCAAATCCATCAATATCTATCTGGCAGATGTGATCCGGGATTACCTGCCTCATGCGGGCCAGGATATGGCTGAAGAGCTGGGTGTGATGCTGGACAATATTGAATACGGCGAGGAATACGCGCTGAAGCAGCTCAAGAAACGGGTTCCCATGCGTTATGTCATCAAGTTCTGCGACATCATGGAGACCCGCCTTAGAGGCTATGACAATGTCTCCCAGATGGTGTACCTCAAGAATGAGGTCAATCAATTTAGGGTGGAAGCACTGGAGAAGGATCTTCTGCGGCGTGAGCGCAGCAATGCCCGAATCAAATGGATACTGATCATCATCCTGTTTGTGTACATTGCCATTTATTATCTGTTCCTGGTCAAGGGTTCACTGGAAATGTTTCAATAAATTTTATATTCGGAGGTTGAACAATATGGAGAAGAAATCGGAAAACGTGGCTAAACCTAAGAAGAGTCAAGAGAGCTTTTGGACAGAAGAGCGCGGGGATATCGGGGTGAAGCAGATTGCACTTACCGTAGCGGCCATCGTCATTATCGGTGCGGCCATCGTTATTGTGCAAGGAAATCTGGGAGCCTGGATCAGTGACATTTGGGATCTCTTCATGAAGCAGATTGAGAAATTCACACAGTAATCTGAAGGAGGTACACCAGCAATGCGGGGAGTCGCAAAATCCTTTCTGGTCGCGATTGTGGTGGCAGCCAGCATTATGGTGTTCACCAATCTGGTGTTCTTCTTCCCATGGTACATGACACTGGTCATCGAGACCTTCAACCTGTCACAGGTCGCTGCCGAAGATAACTATATCAAGCAATCCTATTATGATGATGCGCTGAAGCGTCTGAAGGAGCGTCCAATCTACCGGGAGCATCCGAATCAGATCGAGGTCGAAGCATTGAATGAAGATAATGGCAGGGCTGTCGGCAATGACGACGAGACAGTCTATGCCAATGCGACCGAGCTGGAGAAGCCCTACCGCCAGCGGGGAGAGCCCGTGACGGTCACGGTACGCGCAGTTTATCCGCTGAGCGTTAAGCTATGGGGGGAAGAGATCCGCACGGAGATTCCCGTGTCTTTTTCGCTAACCTCAGTCGGGCTGAAGCACTATAAGGATCTGGACTATTATTTCGATTAACTCATTCGGATGAGAAGCGGGGACTGAAGGACTTGAGAACAATCGCTGTGTCCATTCTGATCGCTGTGATGCTGTCCATCCTGATTGCACCGCTGACAGAAGTGTTCAACATTTCACGCGAGCAGATTGTACTGAGTACGGCGCTTAATAATGCGCTGCGCTCAGCGAAGGACCGGAGCCTGGTCTATGAGAAGCTGCGGGGCCTGGACGCGGAGGTGGATGAAGAACGTTTCGCGGAGTACTTCGCTGAAGCGTTTGGTGCAGCGATGAAAGCCGGGCTTACAAGCAACGATGGAGGTCAGCTAACCTTCGCAGGGGAGCAGCAGGCGATACAGGTAACCCTTGAATTTAGACATGAGCCTGAGGCATGGAATGGGCGGGAAACTACTGAAGTGCATGTCCTGGCGGAAGTACCTTATGTGTTCAAGACAAGATATTTACGCCTGGCCCGGGAAGCCGGGCAGGATGTGGATTTCGTCATGACAGGCGAGCGGATGACCGTACTCTCTGTGAAGAACTAGGGAACGGAGGATAGGATTCTTATGGAATATGTGATGGTTACGCTGAAGGCAGGAATGGTGGAAGCTGATCTGAAGCTGCCCTCGGAAATCCCGGTATCTGAACTGCTGGAGATGCTGGAGGAGCCGCTTGCGCTGAAGAAGCCGCAGAGAGGGAGACTGCAGGCAGAGCCGCTGGGCCGTATTCTGGAGAGCGCACGTTCACTTGAGGAAGAGGGTGTCAGCCACGGCGCGCTGCTGACGCTGATAGGAGAGGAATGACAGCATGAATGATAATATTGCAGGCGGCGGACTCCTGTTACAGACTCCGGGTGTGTACTGCATAACGGATCTATGCGGGACGCTGGAACCGGAACCGGGAACTTATCTGTTGAGCCGGGATGAAGAAGGAGCTGCAAGGCTGCCCGGAATCCTCTGGTTCATGAATGAAGCGGGCGGGTTGCTGTTCGCCAGTGACCAGAGCCGTGGTAATGCCTTGTGCAGAGTGGATACGGGAACGCTGGAGCTGAAAGTACTGCTGCATGAGCCTTGCCGCGAGATCAGGCTCAGAGCAGGCTGGCTGTTTTACATTAATGAAAAGGATGGAAGATTGTACCGTTGTCTGCCGGACGGACGCAAGACCGAATGCCTTACGGACAGTGTGGTGCAGTGCTATACGATCTTGGGAGAACAGCTCTATTATGCTTGCGCACAAGGTATTTACAGTTGTCCATTGGAGGGTAACCGCTCTACCCGGCTGACTGAGGGAGGCGCTGCTTATCTGCAGTACTGCGGAACGCGGCTCCTGTATGCGGATCTGATGAATGGACATGCCTTGACGCTGCTTGATCCGCTGTCCGGTGAGCAGAAAGCCTACCCGGACCTGATTCCGCTCAGCATGATCAGCGAAGGTGGTTACATCTACTGCTGCAATGCGGGCAATGACGGATCGATCTATAGGCTGGATCTGAAGTCTGGTGAGAGCCTGCGCATTTATGGAGAGCGTGCGGACCGCGTGCATAAGGTAGACGGGCAATTGTTCTTCATTCATCAAGAGCTGTGGTACACCATGCCAATGTCAGGCGGACAAGAGGTTCGCTTTCAGGCAGACAGAAGTCGTTAAGGGGGGATGAAGATGGCAAAAGTATACGAATTCAGCCGCCAGCCCAGATTTTTGCCGGATATGCCTGGCGGTGAACTGGAAATTCCTAATCCTCCACATGCCTATGCTAAACCGGAGATCGCTTGGATGGCCCTGCTGGTGCCCCCTGCCGTAATGCTCGTCATTACCGTGCTGCTGGCACTGACAGCCCAGTCTATGTATATGATGCTCTCCATTGCCATGACGGTAACCACGCTTCTGTTCTCATTCACGGGTGCAGCGTCGCAGATTCGTAAGTATAACCGGCAGAAGAAGGAGCGGGAGCAGAAGTATCTGCAATATATTGCCGATGTCCGGGCCGAACTGTCACTGGCCCGGACACAGCAGAGTAAGGCGCTGCATGAGATGAACCCGGAGCCTGAAGCCTGTCTGCATAGACTTCAGCAGCATGACAGCAAGCTGTGGGAACGGATGCCGGTTCACCAGGATTTCCTCTCCTTGCGGCTGGGGGTAGGCAGTGTGCCGTCCGCCTTACGTATCGTATACAACAAGCAGGCAGTCGTGCTGGAGAATGACCCGCTGCTGATGGAGCCGCACCGGCTGGCGCTGGAGTTCGCCAAGGTTCCTGATGCACCGGTTACGGTTAACCTCCTGGAAGCTGAAATCTGCGGCCTCGCAGGAGAGGCAGAGCGAACCCGGCATCTGCTGCAGCAAATGGTCCTGCAGCTGGTGACGCATCACGGATACGATGATGTGAAGCTCGTGCTGCTGGTGCCGGAGGAACGTGTTCAAGATTGGAGCTGGCTTAAGCATCTGCCCCATGTGTGGAATGAGGATTTCACCACCCGTTACCTGCTCTGCGGCCGGCCGATGGCCCACCCTGTGCTGGGTGAATTACAGGAGATTCTGAGGGAACGGGAGCTGCGCACGGTGCCCGGGAGTTTGCATCCGCATTATGTCTTTATCATTGAAGATCCTTCGCTGCTTGAGAATGAACCTATCTACAATTATCTCTATAACGGGAATTCCCGGCTTGGCGTATCCTCGATGTTCATTGCAGCCAATAAAGCCTATCTTCCGATGAACAGCCGCGTAGTGATCCATATGAACAGCAAGAGTGCCGAACTCGCGGACAAAATATCGGGAGTCAAGCTGACCTTCTTGCCCGATCAGGTGAATACGAGAACGCTTGAACAGTCGGCCCGTAAGCTGGCCCCTCTGCGTCTGCGGTCTACGGGAGCAGCGTTTGCTCTTCCTGCTTCGGTCACACTGCTGGACATGCTGGGGGTCCGTACCGTGGAGGAATTGGATTTCCCGTCCATTTGGAGCCGCAACAAGACGTTCAGGGGAATGAGTGTCCCTATCGGTGTACGCGCAGGCGGAACCGCATTTCGTCTGGATCTGCATGAGAGCGGGCATGGCCCCCACGGCCTGGTTGCCGGGACCACGGGTTCAGGCAAAAGCGAGCTGCTTCAGAGCCTGATTATTTCGCTGGCGATCCACTATCATCCGCATGACCTGGTCTTTGTCCTGATTGACTACAAAGGCGGCGGGATGGCCGATGTATTCCGGGGGCTTCCGCACCTGGTGGGGACGATTACCAACCTGGGCGGGAATGAGACGAACCGGGCGCTGCTCTCCATCAAAAGCGAGCTGCTGCGCCGCCAGCGGCTGTTCGCCGAACAAGGGGTCAACAATATCGACCGCTATCAGAAGCTGTATCATAACGGAGGAAAGGAACGCGGCATGACGCCTATCCCGCATCTGATCATGATCGCCGATGAATTCGCGGAGCTGAAGCAGGATCAGCCCGACTTCATGAAGGAATTGGTCAGTGCCGCGAGAGTAGGCCGAAGCCTGGGGGTACATCTGATCCTGGCTACGCAGAAGCCGGCAGGAATCGTGGATGATCAGATCTGGAGCAATGCGAAATTCAAAATATGCCTGAAGGTCCAGGATGAAGCGGACAGCAAGGATGTCATTAAGCGTCCGGATGCGGCCATGATCAAGGAACCGGGGCGGGCGTTCATCCAGGTGGGGAATGACGAGATCTTTGAGATGTTCCAGTCGGCTTACTCTGGAGCGATGTATGATCCTGGCAACGTGCAAAGGCATCACCTCCGGCACAAACGCATTTACCGGCTGCAGCTCAACGGCAAACAGGAGCAGATCTATCCGCTGGATGAAGAGAAGCTGCCTGAGATGGAGGTGCCAAGCCAACTGGAGAGCGTGGTCAAATCGCTGGCAGCTTCTGCCCGGAGCGCAGACATTCACCCGCTCCCCGGACCCTGGCATCCTCCGCTGCCTGAATCGGTAGATTTAGCGGAATTGTATAAGGCTGACGGGGGCTGGAAGGAAGCTGGCGGCTGGCCGGCAGTCCAGGAGACGCTGAGCATCCCCGTCGGACTTGTAGATGACCCGCGCGGGCAAAGGCAGGAAGCGTTGATGCTTGATTTGGCCGGGGAAGGTAATCTCTTCATCTACGGGGCGCCGGGCACGGGCAAAACGGTGCTGCTGAGAACCTTATGCTTGTCAGCGGCGTACCGGTATTCACCAGATGACGTACATTTATACTTAATGGATTGCGGAGGCTCTTCGTTCAAAGCGCTTGAAGCGCTGCCCCATTGCGGGGGCGTGATGACGCTGGAGCAGGAGAAGACTATTCTCCAGTTCACTAAATTCCTGTTTCGCACCATGAATGAGCGCAAGCGGATTTTTGAAGACAGCGGGGCGGACGGCTTTGCCGATTATCGGGCAAGGATCGGCAAGCTGGCGTCAGTGGTGCTTGTGATTGACAACTATTTCGCCTTATCGGAGACCTATGAGGAGCTGGATGAGCAGATGGTGGTGCTGGCGCGGGAAGGGACCAAATATGGAATCTATATGGTGGTTACGGCTACCAATGCTTCGCTTGTACGCTATAAATTCGCTATCAATTTCAAGAATGCCATCAGCCTGCAGATGACAGAGAAAAGCGAATATGAAATGATTGTCGGCCGCACGGAAGGACTGGAGCCATCACGCGCTGGCGGCCGGGGACTTGTGCGCGGTAAGCCTCCGCTGGAGTTCCAGACGGCATTGCCGCTCCTGCCAGAGCAGAAGCATGGAGGAGTGGAACAGTGGATACTTCATCTGCGTAAGCAGGCAGACACCGGGTTGTTAACGGAAGCACCGCGGATTCCGGTGATGCCAGCATCCATTGATATCAATAAGCTGAATGAGGCTTGTGCACTCCCGGAAGGGCGGCTGGCGATTGGACTATCAGATGGCGACCTTCAGCCTGCCATCCTGGATCTGGACACAACACCTATTGTCATGGTAGCCGGAGATCCCATGTCCGGTAAAAGCACACTGCTGGTGTCATGGATCACACAGCTTCTTAATCGGTCTGAGAAGAGCGTTATCTATGCGCTTGATTCAGGGAGTATGGGAATTTACAGTGTGCTAGGGCAGCCTGGTGTAACGGATTTGACAGCCGTAGATGATATGTATGCCTTCGCAGAAGAAATCAAGAATGAGCTTGAGGGCAGACGCCGCTCCCTGCTGGAGGTCAAGAGCAGCGGCGGTGCAGCCGAAGAGCTGTTTGCCTCATGGCCGCGTATCGTCTTCGTCATTGACCGGCTTACGGAGTTCACGAATGGTGACCTCTATGCCTTGAAAGAATTGCTGGAACGAATGGTAAAGCAGGAACGGGCGCTTAAGGTTGCCGTTATTGCCGGAGATAACACCTCCGAGCTGGCCGGGAACTGGGACGGACTCGGGAAGGCAATCCGCGAGGAACAATGCGGACTTCAGCTGGGCAGCCTGAAGGATCAGAATCTGTTCAACGTCCGGTTGCCATACGGTGAGAAGGAGAAGGAGCTGGAGCCGGGCGATGGCTACCTGATTCTGAAGAATAAATACTCGGGTATTCGTACGGCTACTTAGGGCCTTCGAATGACCCATTTGAGGAGGTGAGCTTGTTGCCTACGCCGCAAGAAATCCGCCGGCAGTCAGGAAATGTAAGCAGTGCGGCGGAGGATATCCGCCGGGAGCAGAGTAAGAATGACAGCAGTGCCGCTCAGAGCAGCAGCTGGTGGAAGGGCGGAGCCGGGGATACTTACCGCAGCGAGTATCAGGAGATTACCCGGGATGTAACCCGTTTGCTTGGACATATGCGGGAGCTGCAGAATCAGCTGCAGGCCCTGGCGGGCGCTGTTCAGCGGGCTGACGATGAACGCAGGGCGAGGGCGAAGGCCGAAGAAGAGGCACGCCGCGCGCTGGCCGCAGCCGCTGCGAGGAAGAAGTAACGGCAATAGATTCCACGAAGGGAGGTGAATCGAATGGTGAAACAGGTATTCAGTCCTGAGCAGGCTAGAAGTGTTGCCAGTTCCATTAAGGCTAAAGGCCAAAGTGCTAAAGATATCATCAACAAGCTGGATAGTGAAATTAAAGCTGCTGAAGCATGGTGGCAAGGTGAATCCTCCAAGGCCTTCATTGAGGAATTCAATCAGTTGAAGCCGTCGCTCGACAAGCTGGTCGAGTGTGTGAATGGCATCAGTATGCAATTGAATAAGGTTGCAGAGATCAAAGAACAAAGCGATCGCGATATTGCCAGCCAGCTTCGCAGATAGAAGCAGGCGGAATATAGGTATAGGCGGCCGGAAGCTTAGGCTTCCGGCGCGGCTATGCTTGTCATACATAACTTCAGCATACCAGACCTCATGAAAGTGATGGTTCAGATATAGAAGTGAAGCAGGCGGAAGGAGGCCGGGACAGTGTCGCAAGAGGTTGACCGTACAAGGCTGACTGAGCTGTCGGCCGGCTTGAAGCGGATGGGCCGGGAGATCAGCGGGAGCAGCAATATGCAGAAGGCAGCAGGCCAGGCTGCTGCAAGAACCCGCGAACGATATACAGAAGGTTATGTGCAGTCTGCTGTCTATAGTGTGGAGAACCTGCTTAAGCAAATCAATTCGCTGGCGGGAACGCTCTCCACTGAGCTGGACCGCAAAGCGGCTGCGCTCATCTGGGCAGCAGATCAGTATCATCGGGAAGAGAAGCAGTCTACCATCAGGCTGGAGCGAATATCTGTCATAAAGCAGAGTGCACCCGGTATTTCCCAGAACAAAGGCTCAGCTGCAGCCTCCAAACCGGCAGCTCTGATACTGCCGGAGGGGATCAAAGCACTTTCTTCCAAGCTCTCGTACAACCCCGATGTCTACAGTAAAGAGGTGCTGCTGCTGCAAAAGTGTCTGACTGAATTAGGGTATCCGCTTGAAGCAGACGGTTATTTCGGCAAGCAGACCAAGCAGGCTGTAAATGCTTTTAAGAAGAAATATGGACTGGGCAATACAGGCAAGGATGCCGGGATCGTAGGCGAGATGACCTGGCTCTACTTGTTCGGCGTCATTCAGGGCGGGCTGAAATATAGCCCTCATGTGTACTCCGAGCAGGTGCGGATCATGCAAATCCGGCTGCGTGAGCTTGGCTATGAGGTTACGGTGAATGGCCGTTTCGACGCCAAGACGAAACAAGCGGTGAATGCGTTTAAGGCCGCTAATCATCTGGGCAATACAGGCGACGTGGCCGGTGTCGTAGGCCCGCACACCTGGAAGAAGCTGTTCAGTGAGCTGAACCAGGCTGATTCTTCCGCCGGAACGGGCAGCAACACGCTCACGGAGACGCAGCTTACGGACCTGGCGATGGGCGTGATTTTTGGCAATGAAGGCAATTACGGTACTGTGGTTCCGGACGACGGCGGCGGCTTGAGTGTCGGGAAAATACAGTGGCACGGCGAACGGGCCAGAGATCTGATCCTGCTTACCTTCAAGAAAATGAATATCACGCCATCCCAGGGAGACTATGAAGCCAAGCTCAAGAAGCATCTGCCTGCCAGTCTGGCGAAGGATCTCATCAAGTACGCCAAGCAGGATAAATGGTGGTATACCAGGGTGCTGAGCTTGAAGGAGAAAGAAGCGCTTGCCGCCTTATTGACGACCAAGGCAGGGAAGAATGCACAGGATGAGCAGGCCCGCAAGGATGTTCAAGTCTATCTGGATAGCGGGGAAAAACTCGGCATTACCGATCCCCAGGCGTTGGTCTATTATGCGGATCTTAAGAATCAGTCGCCGCGCGGAGCGAACCGGGTGGTGGAGGCGGTGCTTAAGGCGGGTCTTCCGCTGACGCTCAAGAATATTCATAATGCAGCATTGAAAGACGAGGTCATGGGCAAATATACCCCCCGGCGCAACAACACCTATAAAGAAAGCGCAGCGCTTCAGACTCCCTCCGGGACTCCGCAGCTGCCATCCAAGCCGAAGCCGGAAGCACCTGACGCTAAGGGCGGTGTAAACGGCGGCAGTACCGGGAATCCCCCTGGTATTGACAAATTTCTTGCAGCCGCCGAGCTGGAACTGGCTAAGGGCTTCAAGGAGCATGTCCCCAAAGGCAAAACAAGCGGTGACAACAATACGCCTTACGGCAAATGGTATGGGATGAACTACCAGCCCTGGTGTGCGATGTTCGTCTCTTATATCGCTAATGAAGCCGGAATCCTGGGCAATGTGGTACCCAAATATGCAAGTGTTGAAGCCGGGAGACAATGGTACATCAAGCAAGGGCGTTATAGTAAACGCTCCTCGGGATACACGCCGAAGGCTGGAGATGTTATCTTTTTTACCCGCAGCGGGCAAAACCATACAGGCATCGTCACCGGCTATGACAGCAAGTCCAAAACCGTATACACCATTGAAGGCAATACGAAAGATAGGGTTGCCCGGCGTTCCTATAAGCTTACTGACACCTATATCGTGGGGTATGGCAAAAATGGCGGAGTTACAGAAGGGCAAACGGACGGCAGCGCAGAATCGGGCAAGGGACATAGTACGCGGTGACAGAAAGTTCAGTAGTAGCAGTAACTCTTGGAAGGGAGAAATAGCCATATGAAAAAATGGTTTTGGATGATAGGCTTGTACACCGCACTTATGATTACAGGCTGCGCACGGACAGATAAGGCTACTTTAGGAGAAACGGGGCAGTCAGCCACGCAAAGTCCGGTATTGGAGACCGCTGCTCCCAGTCCTTCAGCAGTCCCGGCCCATAGGGTTATTACCGATGAGCAGAAGAATGGAGAAGATGGTATGTTCCAACTGGGAATGACTCTGGAAGAAGTGCGCAAACAATTGGAAGCTGAAGGCATAGACGACAGCAATGAAATTGAGAATGCAGGTGATCCCGCCGACTGGAATCAGGGACATCGTACCGTTATGACGGACCGAGCTGATTTCACATTCGATGAGAATGAGCGGCTCTACATCATTGATGTGACCGATGATTCTCCTACAGCAGCAGGCCTCAAAATGGGAGACGCGGAAGCGGATGTCGTTCGGCTGTATGGGGAAGATTCCCATGCCTATGAGCTGCCTGACGATGGCGGACGGGTCCTGGAATATGTAATGAATGACCATTACTTTACGGTGCTGCTGCAGCAACAGAAGGTTGGCGGCTGGGGGGTCTCTTCTTATAAGTGGGAGACGAACAGTCCCGTTACGGAGAGCTATGATCAGGTGAAGCCTGCCGGAGATGATGAAGGCACTGCACTGAAAGAGAAGCTGTATGAAGAGTTGCAGGCAAATATGCAGAAGGTTGCGCAAAACTCTGATGATTTGATGGCCGCCGTGCTGGCTTCGGACCGGATTCGCGGGCTGCAGAGCATTATGTCCATCGTGCTCAGCGATGCGGAAGTAGAAGAGATGCTGGATCAGAAAGAACAGGTTCAACCGCTGCTGGGCGACTCCGTGATTTATACCGGCTATTCGACGCAGGGCGTGCATCTGATGGCGATTCTGTCGCCAACTACGCCGGGGAATGAGAAATATAAAGCTGCGATGAACAAGCTGCGCGGCAAGGAGGATGAATATGCCTTCCTGTCTGCAATTGCAGAGGCGTCAGATGAACGTTCGCTTGAAGTTGGGCTTGATTTGTATGCAGAGGATCTGACAGACTCGCGGAAGGAGATCAGGCTCAGCTCGATTGCCGTCTCGGACAGCAGTGACGGGACTAAGCAGGTGACTCCTTTTACCGGCAAAGAGCTTGAACCTCTCCTGACCCAATACGGCCGCAAGCACAGTGCAGACCTAGTACTGGCAAGCGGAGACTGGCACGCCTTCGGCTTCATGGGCACGCTGATTAACGATCCTGTAATTACGATAGAGTTAGACGGGGAGCCGGTAATTCTGCAGCGCCAGTAGAGGAAGTATAGCTAAGGCTTGTCACAACCCCACTTGAGGAGGATATGAAGATGAAAAAAATAACAATCTTGTTCACAGCCCTATTCCTGTTAATCTCGCTAATGCCTGTATCTGCACATGCCGCCCAGTCTGTCCGGGTGGTGGTGGACGGCTCCAAAATCAGCTTCCCGGATGCCCAGCCATTCCTCGACAAGCAGAACCGGGTGCAGGTGCCGGTCCGTTTCGTGAGTGAAGCCCTCGGGGCGAAGGTGGGCTGGGTTCCGGCTTCCAAGACCGTAACGGTGGAACTGAACGGCAAGAAGCTGGTGCTAGTCATCGGGAACAGACAATTTACGCTGGATGGCGCCAAGAAGACGATGGATACCGCTGCCCTGATGAAGAACGGTAGAACGTTCGTGCCGCTGAAGTTTGTCAGCGAAGGGCTGGGCGTAGGCGTGAACTGGGACCAGCGGGTTAGCACCGCTTATATTTCCACGGATGGCAAGACGCCTGTTATCAGCTCCGCACCCGCTAAGGGCACTCCTAAGACCTCCAACGGATTCACTTATTATACGGATACAGGCTCTATGCTTCAGGTTAATTCTTCTACTGAGAATCCTCCCAAGGGCAAGGCCGTCCTTGTCATTCTGGTCGATTTCGAGATCGAGGGTGCTGATTATGCCATGCAAATGAAGGAAGCAGAAGCGATTATGCGGCAAAAGATTGAGCCGGCTACTGTAGATGCCATGCTGGACTATGTTGCTCCAAAGAAGACAGTAGAGTATAACCTGCCCTTTAGAACATTTGAAGATGCAAAATACAAAATTAATGTGTCTTCTACCGAATATAACGCGCTGGTTTTTACTATATACAGAAAATAGGTGTAGATGGATGAAGAGAGCCCTGGTTCTAGCCATACTATCGGTCATTTTTGTCGCTGCCGTCTTCCAAATGGATACCTATTCGGATGCACGCGGGAAGCCGGCCACTCCGGCCGAAGTGCTGAAATTCGCCAACGAAGATTACCTGGACTTATATGGTGTGAAGGATTACTTCAAGGAGGAGACCTCCAAGGGCAGCTACCGGAAGGATCTGCTGCAAAAAAGGATTGCTTCAGGTGCCGAACGTTACTATGAAATCGTCTACGGGACCAGTCATGGCACCCAATTGGACGGAGGGCTCTATGAATATTCCGGCTATACCCGGGAAGGCAACTCGGTACCGACAGAGAATGTTCCCTGGTTCGCCGGGTGGAGCGGGACGCAGATTCAGAATCTCTCCCTGATTAAGGAATCCTGGGAGGATGATGCCGTTCAGCAAAAATTCAAAGTTAACACAAATAAATTTGACCGCTATCAAAACACTAACAACTCAAAGCTCACCGCCTATCTCACAGACGGGACCTTTGAGCAGGCGATTATCGAGGGCTTGAATATTGAATACGGCGGCAACCATACGTATAAGGATTTCATGTACCGTAATCAGAATAAAGAGCTTCAAGATAAGAAGGTCTATACCAACAACGCCACTCCATCCAAGGGTGGCAAGTGGATTGACTATGTTCATGTGCTCCAGCCGCCCACGTATTTCTCGTGGGGGTATGGCACCGTCTATATCTCCCATAACAGCGGGAATATCACGTATTTGGACATTCCGATTGCACCGCTGGCCTTGATTGAGCAGGAGTACGATATAAAGACTGAATTTGAACAGCTGCCGCTGCAGGCAGAGGCCGGTGAACAGGTGCAAGTACAGATCCGGGTGGATTCATCTTTTCCTGAAGAGATCAAGACTCCCTTCCGTTGGGAGATTATTCAGGTGAGTACAGGCAAGGCCATCGATAGCTCTTCGGCGAAGCTGACGTTCACCGGTCATGCGCAGAAGGGTAGCGGCGAGCTTGTCATTCCCAAGAACGGGGAGCGCCTGCTGAAAGCCAGCTTCAAGATGCCAGGCAGCGATGTGCGTATCAAGTTCAGCGTGAACCCGGAGGGGAAGAACCCCAAGGAGAAGCAGATGGCTAATAACGTGCTCGATTCGCATCCGATCGCCGTCAAGCTGCTGCAGCCGCAGCCGCTGGGCTATAATGTGCTGACCCGGCAGGTGGAATTCCCGATCTACGGCGGCGTACCGTTAGTTGCCCAGTTGTACTTACCCCGCGGAGACTGGATCAACAAGGCAACAGGACAACTGAATGTGACCAATGCGACACCGGATGTATTCCGGCAATATAATGTGTCGGGCAATCCTGTGGTGGATGATCCGGGGAGTCGTATTTCGCGCCAGCCCATCGTCAGCGCGGTGATTGACCGCAAGGATTTCGGCGATGACCCTGAGCATGGCAAATGGCTCAATCCGGCTAATCCATATTCCCCTGCGGTAAAAGAAGGCCGGGTGGACTTTCAAGGCGGAGTGCAAAGAAGCTATGAGTATGAAGTGACGAGCTGCAGCAATGGCACTTGCACCACACGGACAGAGACCGATACGGCAATCGCCAGCTTCCCGCAGGGAACGGACCGGAAACTCTATGAAATGTATTTCTATCATGGACGCAAAGAAGTACCGGAGCCTGTGATAGACAGTAAGATCGGGCAGAACACCGGGACCGCTCTATCCAAGAAGTTGCTGTGGAGAACCGAACCGTATCCGGTGGATGTCATCCGCTGGATGTACCATTTAGATAAGAATAATCAAGCATACAAAGCTGTAGCCGTAAATGGGCAATACAATCGTTCGTTCACGCAGCAAGGTACTGGTGAAATTGCCTGGAGTGCAACCAGTCCGCAGCTCCAAGAATATCAGACTTCGCGGACAGCAGCCAAAAATGGACAAGCAGGTAAAGCAGGCTATGACAAAGCGGTGTTCGCCACGGACCGGGAATTGCAGCGCTTCAACTATCCGCTGAAGTCGGGCTACTATTTTAACCCGGCAGGGTCCTATTCCTTCAAGGTAAAGACTGTGGTGTACAAGCCGGTCAAGGACGATACTGAAGATCATAAAGAGCTGGTGCAGCGGGTCATTGATTCTTTCCGTTATGAGAATGACCTGATCTATATCAACAATAAAAAGATCGCCGTGAACCTGAGCAATGAGCCGCTTGCCAAACAGGGCGGAGGTTTTGCCCGTAAGACGGGCATACTGACTGCCGCGAGTCCAAAGGGTGTGAATGGCGAAGTGCTGCTGGCCGTAATGGACCGTAGTACAGATGACAGCCGCTACAGCAAAAAGGTAGTGGAGCTGGAGCATTCACAGGACGTAAAGGGCGATACCCATGAATACTGGAAAAAGGTGATGGAAGGCTATAGCCAGTCCTCTACGGCTGGAAGCAATACGGCTTTTGAATATAAGGAATTCGTAAAAGACGGGCAGAGCATGTATCAAATTACGGAAGAGACCCGCGTTACGATTGTGATCAACCCGAAGAACAGCTATCTGTATACTCATGCCAATATGGCGGACGGTGAATATCCGATTAAAGTGTCGGTTGGGAATGTGGAGCTTGGCAAGAGCAAGCTGGCCTATCGCACTCTAGGCTCCATTCAAGGTATTACGGCACTGGACGGCATGACCATCACAGTGAAGGGCTCCATGTTCGACGACTTAAATAACTAGACGGCGGATTTGTACTCAGGAGGTGAAGCATGCAGCAGCAGGTGGAGATCAAGCGGATACTGGAGCTGGAGCAGGGACTGAAGCGCTTGAACCGCATACTGGAAGATCGTGTCACCGATATGGACAGAAGCGTTGGCGGTTTGGTCCGTTCGGTGCAGGCTGCTTACCCGGAAAGTTATGTGCAGTCTCCCTCCCGCGAGGCGGTCCGGTTGCTGCAGGAGTTGGTGCGGGAGGCACAATCGCTCACTGACCGGTTAGAGCGTAAGCAATCTGCATTACGCTGGGCGGCCGGGCAATATCAATCTGCTGAGACGAAGGCGCAGAGTTTGCTAAAGACTACACCCGCCTTCACCTGGAAGCAGGCAGGCAGTATGTTCAGCCGATGGCTCCAAGGCATACGGGACCAGGCAACGCGTGGGATTCAGGATGTCCTTCGTCACCCGCCCACGCTTAGCGGCATGATTCAGAATCTCCTACTGAACGTCAGAGACGCTTCGGTGGATAGACAATTGCACCCTTTTGAAGCAGATGCAGTCATCTCTGAGCTGTTCCAGCAGAGAGAATCCGGCAGTCCCGCCGAACAGCAGCAGGCGCGGGAACAATTGTCCAGGATTGCTGAGGCGTTGCGGGAAATCGGGCGCAGTCAAGCAGCCTACTCTGTCTATGAGAAGTATGGGAACAAGACCTATATGAAGTCTGCGAATGAATATGCAGAGCGTCAGCGGGAGCTGCTGCAGAAGCTGGGCGTGGATTCGGCCTTCTATGCGAAGACCGACCTGCGGACCCAATACAAGGGCTCCCCCTTATCCGCCTGCACGTATAACCCGCTGTTAGCGGACGGTTCGGCAGTGCCCGCCAGTGATGAGCTGCGGTTCGCCATCACGTTAGGACTGGTGAATGAGAACTACCGCGCGTGGGCGAAGAGTCATTATAAGGACATTGAGGCGGCAGTGGTTCGAGCGGAACAGATTCGCGAGCTGGAACGTCAGGTTGCGGAGTATAAGCGGCTCCATGGGCCGCCGATGACGTTGCCGGACGGCACGCCAATCACAGCGAAGAACAAAGAGAATGAGACGACCTTTGCCTATTTTAAGGACAAGGTCTATGATCCCAGCAAACATTCCGAAGTCATGTATACCGCCTATGACAGTTGGCTGGATGACACCTACGGTATGACCAATTGGCGCAAAATAGTGGTGCAGGCGGATCAGGTAACCCAAGCCTTCGTAGGCGGCCTGATTAAATCTACAGTGATGGGAGCCGTGGACACCGCCAAGTTCGCTTTTGACTTCGTCATCGACCCGGAGAAGACGACTCAAGAAACGATCGACAAGGTGAACTATCTCGTCAATCATCCCGAAGTTCTGGTGGATGCAGCGAAAGCCATGTACCATAACTTTAATGAAGGCACCCTGGAGCAAAAAGCAGAAATGCTCGGCAACGCCGCGTCCATCCTCGTCCCGGGCGTACCTATCGCCAAAAGCGGCGTGGTCGGCAAGGTGGCCGACGCGGTGATGGACCCGCTGACCGATGCGGTGAAGAAAGTGCCGGATGCCTTGAAGAACTGGAATTTCCCAGGGATGAACCCTTACCCGAACCGTTTAATTCCGGCAACGCCGGGCGGCCCCGGTCCGGTCGAAGTGCCGGGGCGGGTGTGGCGGAGTCAGGGGCCAGAAGGAAAGCATGATGCTGGCGGTGATTTTAAATCCAGGATAAATGATATCAGAGAGTCAGCACCCAATTACTATAAAGAATTAATCGATAAATACGGTCATGAAGGAAAATACTTTTCAAGATCTAACGATGAGTATGAGAGTCTCTCTAGAGATCCTGCACACGATTTTAAGATTAGTGAAAAATCAGAAATTGAAAGAATCGCAGGTTTGGAATTAGAGATTCGAAATGAGTTACCTGGCCCAATCAAAAGAGACCCTAATCCTAAAGGTGCTGAATTTATTGATGCCAATGGACAACTATGGGATGTAAAAGGTTGGTATTCTAAATATGCACCTAAAGGGTATTCACTTGAAAAAGCAATGCAGGATATTAGAAAATCGTTGGCAAATGGAGAAAACGTTATAGTGGACACAACTAAAATGTATCCAGAGCACATAAAGGAAGTAAAGATTGAACTAGAGGCTGCGAAGCTAAGTGATAAAGTCTTGTGGTGGCCCTGATAGTAATTTACTAAGGAGACACGATATGAACATTACAAATCTTATAGAGAATCACAAGACATGGGCAGCATCCAATGGGCAGTCCGGTGAGAAGATGGATATAGAAAAAGCATCACTGAGCGGACTGGTTGTACCTCATACCAATTTGAGTGATGCAATTATAGTAGAGTCAGATTTCAAAAAAATCGTTCTGCACTATAGCGATCTGGCCGGAGGATATTTTCTGGGGTCGGTTTTTGATGAGGCTGATTTGTCAGACAGTATGCTCAGCAAGGCGATCTTTGAATATGCTTCCATGAAGCATTGTGTAATGAGGCATTGTACAGCCATCAAAGCGTCATTCGATGATGGGGATCTAGTATATGCTGATTTAACCGGAGCAGATTTGCGCCGTGCTTCTTTTCAAAGAACTAATTTGAGTCATGCCTGTTTTGATGAAGCTGACTTGTCCTATGCTCATATGGATGGCGCGCATTTGTATCATACGACATTCGTAAAGGCGAAGGGTGTGGACTTCATCCATGCCGACCATATCTATATTGGTAGTGAGGATCACCCTATTAAGCTTGAGGGAGAGGATGTTAACCGGTGGTTGTGCACACAAACCGTAGAATCTAAATAGCCCGGAGGCGGGACATTCTTATGGATGAGGTGGAATTGCTGGGATTTGGATGCCGAGAGGTGGCAGTTTTTCCAAAGGGATTTCAAATTCTTGTTTCCTTCGAAAAAATAGGTTTCTTTATATTTTGATAGATACATCTGATGCCAGACTTCGCTGGGAATTTTTAATGACATGAATCTAGAACAAACTGTCAAAGGGGAATTGTGCTCAGGAGGTGAAGCATGCAGCAGCAGGTGGAGATCAAGCGGATGCTGGAGCTGGAACTGGGACTGAAGCGCTTGAACCGTGTGCTGGAGGAACAGGTCACGGGAATGGACAGAAGCGTTGGTGGTTTGGTCCGTTCGGTGCAGGCTGCTTACCCGGAAAGTTATGTACAGTCTCCCTCCCGCGAGGCGGTCCGGTTGCTACAGGAGTTGGGACGGGAGGCACAGTCACTTAGTGACCGGATAGAACGCAAGCAATCGGCCTTGCGCTGGGCGGCCGGGCAATATCAGTCGGCAGAATCGAAGGCGCAGAGTCTGTTAAAGGCTACACCGGCCTTCACCTGGAAGCAGGCAGGCAGCCTGTTCAGCCGGTGGCTGCAAGGCATACGGGATCAGGCCGCCCGTGGCATTCAGGATGTCCTTCGTCATCCGCCTACTCTGTCTATGAGAAGTATGGGAACAAGGCCTATATGAAGTCTGCGAACGAACATGCGGAGCGCTAGCGGGAGCTGCTGCAGAAGCTGGGCGTGGACCCTGGATTTTATTTAAAGACTGACCTGCGGACCCAATACAAGGGCTCCCCCCTATCCGCCTGCACCTATAACCCGCTGTTAGCGGACGGTTCGGCAGTGCCCGCCAGTGATGAGCTGCGGTTCGCCATCACACTGGGGCTGGTAAATGAGAAATACCGCGAGTGGGCGAAGAGTCATTATAAGGA
>NZ_ASPS01000147.1:0-156281 GCF_000517865.1 Paenibacillus sp. FSL R7-269 | reverse complement strand
GCGGAGTATAAGCGGCTCCATGGGCCGCCGATGACGTTGCCGGACGGCACGCCAATCACAGCGAAGAACAAAGAGAATGAGACGACCTATGCTTATTTCAAGGAGAAGGTCTATGATCCCAGTAAACATTCCGAAGTCATGTACACCGCTTATTATGGCTGGGCCGAAGAGACCTATGGCATGACCGAATGGCGCAAAAAAGTGGTCCAGGCGGATGAAGTCACGCGGGCTTTCGTAGGCGGCCTGATCGAATCTACCGTGATGGGTGCCGTGGACACCGCCAAGTTCGCGTTCGACTTCTTCATCGACCCGGAGAAAACGACGCAGGAAACGATCGACAAGGTGGCCTATCTCGTCAATCACCCCGAAGTGCTGGTGGATGCAGCCAAAGCGATGTACCATAACTTTAATGAAGGCACCCTGGAGCAAAAAGCAGAAATGCTCGGCAACGCCGCGTCCATCCTCGTCCCGGGCGTACCTATCGCCAAGAGCGGCATGGTCGGCAAGGTGGCCGACGCGGTGATGGACCCGCTGACTGATGCGGTGAAGAAAGTACCGGATGCTTTGAAGGACTGGAATTTTCCAGGGATGAACCCGTACCCGAACCGGTTAATCCCGGCAACGCCGGGCGGCCCCGGTCCGGTCGAAGTGCCGGGGCAGGTGTGGCGGAGTGAGGGGACGGGTAAGATTGACAATACTCCGCCTGCTTTCAAGCAAACTGAATTTGCCAGTTCTTACGAAGCAAGACTTAGTCAGACACCTGCACCTGAAAATCCAACGGTTGGTTTTGAAGGAACTAGGGGCGAATCTAAGTGTACTCTTAAGCCGCCACCTGATTCTGAAGTACAAATAGTATTAAATGAGGCTGGCATTGATGGTATACAATATAAAAATGTTGTACCTGACTTTTCACCTGTAGCAAAAGCGCAAGTAGAAATCGAATATATGCTAGGCGGAAAAGGAATTTATGGAGGAAAAGCACGAAGGAAAATTTCATTCAATCAGATTCAAAATTGGCTGAGCAACTCAATAGTTCTCCTGAATTAGCACGCCAATTCGGAATGGATTCGGGTAAAATTAGTGCAAGGGATATAAAGATCTATCGTGAAAAAAACAACTTAACATGGCATGAATTAAATGATGTAAAAACAATGCAACTAGTGCCAACAAATATTAACAGTACGTTTGGACATCTTGGCGGTGTAGGAGAGATTAATGCAGGGGCATTTGAACCTGGAGGTTTTGCCAAATAAACAAAAGGAGATCATAAAATGAAAAAAAATGATCCAATCTTTGGTGATCTTGAGTATAACTATAGTTGGTCTAAGGATACTACTATTCTTTTTTCGGAAGAGAAACTGATATTACATTAATGATTGATGGCGAAGAAGATGGGGAATTTGATGAAGAACAGTACGCGGCATACCAAGCGTTAATGAAGAGTTGGGAGCAATTACATGAAAGTTTTCTTGAACCAATTTTAAATTATTATCGACAAAAGCGACATGAATTGGGTTACGATATCGATCAGAAAGAAAATTATCCGTTAGTCGAAACAAATGACCAAATTCTTGAAATGATTGCTCTAGAGGGAATTGTGGTCCCATATGGAGATATAAGAGAAGGTCGAGATATTGGAATACTTTTTAATTGCACATGGGACCAGGAAAATGGGTTGGGACTTCGTTTATTGAATGAAGAGGTGGTTGATGTTGGATACCAGGATATTGTAATTTAGTAACCAAATAAGCCAGTCAGTACAGCGCATCATATATTAAGCGGGTGGGAGATAACGAAGCCAAGCAAATTCAACTATTCTTGCCCGTGAGAAGACTAAATCATCGGAATCAAGTCTTAGCAAAAGTTGCTCGATTCCTAAATCAGTATGATTGACGGCTATCGGACGATCATATGGATTAATTACTATCGTAAATACTTGCCGTTGTTTGGCTAACATGTCCCCAGCCGTTGTGCGGGGATTCTTTTTTGCATAGGTCTTAACTGTCACATCACCCTATCGTTTAGAGAAATTGAAGGAGCAACGCTTCTGACAAAATAGAAAAGAATGATGAGTATGGCAGTATATCAATGGTTGAATGACATGAAAAATCAGTTTCACTACATTGTCCCAGGTGTAAAGATGATGAGTTGAATTATGTTGTTGCAGCGGAGAAAAAATTAATTTTAGAATGTGATACTTGCGGGCGGGCTTTGAATATTGATGGAACGGAATGGTCTGATGGAGTGGCTATTATTCATCCAGCAAATGAGACAATTGTAAACACATTTTTAGGTGCGAATTAGCTAAGCACTATACTATACATTCAATATAGAATTGTTGACAGATTAGCTGAACTTGGAGAAAACTAAAGTCGATTGTGGAGAGGGCCAATCAGCAAGGGGGGATTAAATGAACATTGCTCATCTTTTAGAGAACCATAAGACATGGGTAGACTCCAACGGCCAGCTTGGTGAGAAATTTTACCCCATGCCGATTTGAGTGATTCCATTATAGTGGAGTCGGATTTCAAAAAAAACATTCTGCATCATAGCGACCTTGCCGGAGGATACTTTTTGGGGTCGGTTTTTGATGAGGCTGATTTGTCAGACAGTATGATCAGCAGAGCGATCTTTGAATATGCTTCGATGAAGCACTGTATAATGAGACATTGTACAGCGATCAAAGCGTCATTCTACGTTACATTGAACAGAATAATGTACATGAACGGAGTTTTAAATATTGGTATGTTGGAGAGCGAAAAGAGGCCCAGGGGCTTACTATGTGGACCTTCCGTCTGATGTAAGAAGGTGCTGGTTTTTACCTGATGGTACATAAATTTTTCCAGATCGAGCTATAATGGTTGTAAAAAGGGATGGAAGTCTGACAACTTTTGCTCTTATCTCAACTCCAGTAGGGCGGCTGATTTCAAGTATGCATATCAATTGCTTTTATTTTGTAACCTAAATAAAGCTATTGCGATACGCAAAGCAGGTTGATTATGGTCAGATACTACTATAATTACTCTGTTTTTTGTTATGTTCGCTTTCTTGGAGACTGGAATGGAAATCTAAGTGAACTGAAAAAGCAATTTATTGATTGGCCTATAAAGAATTTAGATGAAGTCATCGTAATAACTAAAGATAAAAAGGTAATTGACTTACTTCCATAAAACGGGGGGTTATATTAATGGCTATAGAATATTCATTTATGTTAGAAGAGATACAATTATCCAATATTGATATCAGTATTGAACTGGAAAAATTGGGTGTGATACTAGACATGAACAAAATAGAAAAAATGTCAGAAGGGATTCGAATAACTGAAACATATGATAGGCTTGGGTTTTCATTGGCGCTAATGGATACTTCTAAGTCACTTTACGGTTATGAGTCGGAGTACTTCTTGGATGAATTCATCAATCGACAAGATTTAAGTTTTAGAATTAACAAGTTCTTTGAATGGGAACAAGCAATAGTTAATATGTTAACTATTGTTTTTGAAATCATGAATAAGGTCAGCACTAACTGCATTTTTGAGTTTAATGGCGATACAGTTTATTTAGTAAGGTTAAATGAAGTGATCTATATTAATAATAATACTGGATTTTGGGATAATGAGAACTTCAAAGAAATTATCAAACCTAGAGAATTCCTGTTTTTAAAACCTAATGAAAAACTTTAGAGGAGGTTGTTGAACTACATGATTAAGAAGCCTTTCGGACAGCCTGTTCAGTATATTTGGAAAATGCATCAAATGTTAAGGATGTTTTGAGGGGAAATAGGGAGGTGACGATATGACAAATGAAAATATTTCTGAAAAAGAACTGATCGATCTTTATTATTTTTCTATCGGAGATGGGAACTTTATTAAAGCGTTGGAAAAGTATTGTAACGGGCAGGGTTTTGGTAATGAGCATATCTGGTGTTTATTTGCAAGTGAGCTAGAAGAGTGGGAAGAAGGGTACTTCGGAGAAGATGGGGTTTGTTATTTTTTTGACCGTCCTGCAGTTGATGAAGATGTAACCTTCGTACTAGATTACTCCAGTTTCTATGTTTATCTTAAGGAAGCAAGTAAAGTATATTTGTTAAAGCACTCTGATGATAAGGATGTAATTGAATCTCGACTATATGCAATTAAACGAAAGTTTAAAATTGTATAGGTAGAATGGAGATGTCAACGGGAACAGTGTATGGCGTTGTCCTAGTTGTGAAACTTTTTGTTTATAACCCCAGCATAGAGTGGTGCGAAATAATGAATCAATTCGACAATTTAAATGTGGATGCCAAGGTAGTCTATCTCCTTTCTTTGAGTGAATTAGTTATCAACAAGATTTCAAAATCTGAAGGTTATGAAGTAGCAGTAGTGAACTAGATATTACTAATATGCAGCGAGTCTTAGATTTGTCAGATAAGGTTAATTATCGGGACAGCTTAGATGAGCATGAGGTTGAGTATCTAGAAGAGTACTTGGAACTCAGTTAAGAATAAATATAAAGAACTAACAAGCGAAGCCTAATAAATTCTATAATCTCAAATGGAGTGAATTGTATGATTGATTTCTTGGAAAGGGCAATAACACGAATCTCGAATATTGCTTGGGGAACTTCTGAAACAAAAAAGAAATCAAGTGAACTTTTAATTGCTGAGTATTTGAGGAGAAGTTCACTATTTTTGGAGAGGTATTCAATTGAATCCGGACCTTTCTTTAGTCCTGCAAAAGTGTTGGGCTCTAATCTAGAATTAGAGGATATTATCACTAGTATTTTTTCTGAATCAGGTAAACCAAATCTATTATGTAAAACAATATGTTTACGTTATCTTGAATGGGTCGCTTTAGTTGGAGAAGAAAAACTAATTAATGATGAATATCAAGATATTTATGAGCCATTGATTAAGTATTTTGAAAGGGGGGGAACTCTTAGACTTGATCAGGGTATCTATTTGGATTATGGTTTTGGTGCATTTCCTATAGATAATTGGCGTGAACAATATTCAAAGTTACATGCTATTGATATTTCAGATGAAAATTTAGATAACGTTGATTTAGAGAGTAGGACGAATTAGGAGAGGTGATAAAGTAGTATGGGAACGTCAGCATTTATTTTAATGAAGCAAGAAAAGTATACCCCTGAAAAATTGTTAAGCGACACGATAGTAGCTGCTTTTCATGCAGATGCTAGACTGTATTTTGATAACTATAAAAAATATAAGAATGAACAGTTCTTATATACAACCTTAAATGTTACTGATCAGCCTTTGGTTCATGAGAATAATCAGCAATTTATATTTTATGTTGATGGACTGGATAACTACGAGATCACTTATGATAATAACGAGTTCATTTTTGGCTTGGATCCGAGTCTTTCACTGTATCAGGTGGGTGGAATTGAGGAGATTTATGGTGCCCAAGAATTGATATTTCGCTTTATATATGAATACCTGAAATTAAACCCCGATGATTACTTTTGGGTCGCGGGCTATGATTGGGCCTACAGTTGGGAGGATATGCAAAAACTAAAATCGTTACCGTATGACCCAGATTGGTGCTATAAGAGTCCTAAAAACTAATACAATTGAAAAAAAGGGGGGAGATTTACTTATGGCTTCAATAGCTGAATTAGTAGAAGAAATTAATACTGATAAGATTAAAAACGGAGAATTAATAGTATGTTTAGAAGCTAAGAATTTAAGAGTAGTTTTATTGAGTCAGAATCATACAAAGCTTTGAGGAATATATCGAAGAAGAGGGTTTAAATGTGGCGCAAGTTTCAGCGAAAATTTTTGAAGAAGATTGGAGAAGAGTAAATGTTAGTATGTTTACTAAAACAATATATTTTGTTTCTACATATACATAAAAATGATATTGAAAAACTGTTACAAGACATTCAGTAGATTACATTTTAGGTTTGAAGGTGGATTAGTTATTGTAACGAAATAGTGGTAGGGGATACTCAGTGCCGAACTAAAAGATAAAAAAAGGAGTGGGAAAAATGAGAATGAATGTTAATACAGTTGTTTTACCATTGCCGAGTGATGAGTTATTAGATGCAGTTGAACGAAGCTTGAGAGTTTCATTTCCCGAAGTTTATAGAATTTTCATTAAGGAAAATAATGGAGTTGTACCAATCACTAATGTTTTTAGTTTTAAGCAGCAGGAATATCTTATTGAGAAATTTTTGTGTGTATTAGATGACAGTGAGTCTGATCACAATTGAATTTTTTGGCGAACAAGTCAATGTTGCTTTGATGGTAGATGGTGAAGAAGATGGTGAATTTATTGAAAAACAGTATGCTTCATATAACACTTTGAGAGAAAATTGGAGAGAGATTCAGCAAAGTATTCTGACCCCAATTTTAGATTATTACAAAGAGAAGCGTTCTGAACTTGGGTATGACACTTCATATGATAAAAATTACCCTTTAATTGAAACAAATGATAAACTTCTTGAAAATATCAAACTAGTTGGAATTTATGTGCCAGCTGCAAAACGGTTTGAAGCCAGATCTATTGGACTAACATTTGACTGTACATGGGATGAAGAAAACGGAATTGGTATACGTCTAATGAATGAAGAAGTAGCTAGGGTGGGGTACCAAGATGTAGCAATTTGATTTGACCAACAATATTACAACCTCATAATGGTGGGCGGACGGCAGGTATATGGGCTGACGCACCAAGATAATATTGTTTAGGAGGTAGAGACATGGAAGTTAAAGATCAAACTATAATATATCCTTTGCCGGATGATGTTCTGCTGACTGAAAAAGAAAATAAGTGGAGAATTAAATTGCCGGATGAATATAAAGAATTTATTAAAATATGTAATGGTGCTTCTCCTGTAAAAGCTAGCTTTAGGTGTAACAACCATAGTTATACAATTGATAGGTTTTTATGTATCTTGAAGGTAATCGGGGAGAGCGATGATGAATTCTACGATATCGGAGTAGTTAGAACTCAGTTAGATGAGAGGATCGTGGCAGACGAAAACTTAGTAGGTACTGAGTTATTACCAATAGCTGCTCTATTTGCAGGGGACTTTGTGTGTTTAGACTATAGCAATACTGATAAAACAGAGCCTGCTGTTTGCGTTTGGAATCATGAAGAATCATCAGATTTAGACCCTGTAACTTATTTTACAAGTAACACCTTTGATGAGTTTCTAAATATCTTAACGGAATTATGAAACCCCTTACATTAAACAAGCTGATTATAGTCAGTTGCCGCCGTAATTGATCTGATCTTCATTCGAGAGGGGGCGTGGACGTGAAGGAATGGGAATATACTGAATTGACTGGATGCAAAGTGAATGATTGGTCTATATTACCAATTAATAAGAAGATAATATTTTACTTGGGACTAAGTGAGTTTATTGTTCAATCGTTTAGTGACAATAATTTTTTTGAGGATGCTCGAAATGCTTTAGATATTTGTTGGAGATGGTTAGAAACAAAAATACCTGCTGGAGATGAAATATACGCATTATTAGATGATGGTACAGAGTTCGGGGGATTATTTATAAAAATGCAAATGGATGAACATGAAGAAAATGAAGCGAAATGGGATTGCATTGTAGATGCTGTCTCTTTTGTGAACAAACAAGCATATATTCTTGAAGGTGCAAGGTATTTACCTGCCCCGATTGAAAATGTGGATGAGGACTTAATTATTCACTTCCTAGACCGATTCCATAGTATTAATCCAGAGAATAAGAATATTGTGGCAGACTTCTTTGGATATATACTGAATACGGACATTTACACTAAAGAAGATATGGTGACTTATTTTAATAAGTAGTTAATTGCAATCAAGGATTAACAGGGAGAAAAAGAAATGCATAGAATACTTACAGAACAAAACGAAATTGATAAACTGGTTGAATCTTATTTCTGGATTATTAATTTCCCGAAATCCTTGGAATACTTTGGTGATAATGAGAGACACGGATATGGCTCAGGTCCGTTAGAAGTACAATTTTCTACCTATCATGAGCCAGAGCAGAAGTACTACATTGGAGACAAGAAAGTGTGCTTTATAGGAGAGCCCCCAGCGTGTGACGAAGATGTAATGGCAGTAATGGAGTATGATGAATTTTATAACTATTTAGTTATTTTTAGTGCGAAACATCTTGTTGATCATCCAGAAGATAATGTTAAGATCCACAGTCTATTAGAAATAATAAAAAACAGATTAGAAATATAACTCTAGCAAGAAGATTATAAAATACAACCTTCCATGCCACAATGCGAGCTAGCCGCCCGTGTTGTGGTTTTTTTTATCCTATATGCATTATAATTGGGATAATTCATAATGATGGAAATGTATTCAAAGAATAATTCCATAACAAAATAGAGGTGGTAGCTTTGTTTTATATATTGTTTTTAATAGATACAGGGAAGAGTAAAAAGCCATGGATATGTGGCTAATTACAGATCTGAGGGTGGGTTAAGGGTGGGGATACGCTGTGCCTGAAGGACTATAAACTTAGGGAGACTTAACATGGAACAGGAAGGATTCGTGTCTTTGTGGGTTGGAGATGTTCAATCTTTCGAGGAATTGGATAGATTACTTAATGTCTCTTATTCCGATGAAGGAGATTTTATCCCATCCATATTTGCTAATCACTTTGAGATTCGCAGATATGATGATGCAGTAAGAGAAGCAGACTATTATGAAGAGGCAAATAATAACCTAAATCTATTACTTGAAGGATTCTCTTATGATAATGAAATTGCCCCGAAATTTAATGCACTAGTGGAGGAGGAATTACCTAGAGATATTAATGCAGTTATTTTACTTTTTAACTTTAAGTATACCGGGGAGATTGCTGAAGCTACAATATTAACCAATTACCTGAGATACTTGGGTTCGGTGGACTATTTATAGCAATTCAACTGGATGATAATGAAGACCCGCTGACCGATGCGGTAAAGAAAGTGCCGGGTGGCTTGAGGCATTGGATTTCTTACAATGAGGTGGGAAAATTGAAGTCTAACTTTGAACAAGCCAAGAAAAAAATAATGAACATGAATTGGAAAAATAATGGCATAGATAAACCCTCTTATATAATCTTAGTTACCGAGTTTATAAGAAGGGGGAATATTTTTTTGGATTTTAACTCCAAGGATGATAATAGACGTGCTGTTTTTAATGCAGCAGAAGTAATTAATTTTGATACACCTGCACATATAAAAGAAGAATGTAATGCATTAGTAAACTCCAACGTTGGTTGGGTTACAGAGTATCTTTGCACTTTTTATCTTGAATGGGCATACGTGGTGGACAAAAAAACACCTGTGGCTCTGAAGTTTCACGATCTATATGACCCTATTATTAAGTTGTTTGAGAGAGGTGGAAGGATCAGCTATCACCATAATGAGTTAGTATGTGGCAAACATGGATGGCCGCGCAATTCCGGGGTAATGACTAGGGGAATTCAGCCCCAAGACATTAGGGATGAAGTTCTGGATGCACTCGATGATGAACAGTAGAAACCAACAAACCAATGAGCGGACAGTCCACTGTAAATGGAACAGGAGGGGACTAGAATTGGAGATTCAAGGGAGCTGTGAAGTTTTAACAGAATCTAGACTCCGAGACTTTGAAGGAATAAACGGGCTTCAACTTCCCCAACAATATCGAGAATTTTTATTGAAACACAATGGGGGATATCCTAAACCCTATTACTTTACTATCTCAAGAGAACAAGGGATGGGTATGGTAAATGTTTTTTATGGCATTGGTGAAATGTACGACGATTTAGACAAAAAAATTCATAATTTTGATGAGATATTAGAGGCGGGATTTATTCCGATTGCAGATGATTCTGGTGGTAATCAGATATGCTTAGGTCTTACTGAAGCGCATTTTGGACATGTGTATTTCTGGATTCATGATGAAGACCCTGAAGATATGGGCAATATGTTTTTCCTTTCTAAGGATTTTGGGGAATTCTTAAAAAGGCTGCACGAAATTTCAGAAGATTAGAATGTGGAGAGCTTTAGAATGGATTTTTTAAAAGACGGTGAGATCAGGAATTCTTGTCGACCTTAGAAATATATAATTTCATTGTATGACTGATGCATCTCTGGAGGTGAAGCATGCAGCAGCAGGTGGACATCAAGCGGATACTGGAGCTGGAACAGGGACTGAAGCGCTTGAACCGTGTGCTGGAGGAACAGGTCACCGGTACCGATAGAAGCGTTGGCGGTTTGGTCCGTTCGGTGCAAGCTGCTTATCCGGAAAGTTATGTGCAGTCTCCCTCCCGCGAGGCGGTCCGGTTGCTGCAGGAGCTGGTAAGGGAGGCGCAGTCGCTTAATGACCAGATAGAGCGTAAGCAATCGGCGTTACGCTGGGCGGCCGGGCAATATCAAGCTGCCGAGACGAAGGCACAGAGTCTGGTTCATACGACACCGGCCTTCACTTGGAAGCAGGCGGGCAGCATGTTCAGCCGGTGGCTGCAAGGCATACGGGACCGGGCAGGGCGTGGCATTCAGGATGTCCTTCGTCATCCGCCGACACTTAGCCGCATGATTCAGGAGCTACTGCGGAACGTCAGGGACACTTCGGTGAACAGACAATTGCAGCTTTTTGCCGCAGATGCAGTCATCTCCGATCTGTTCCGGCAGCGAGAAACCGGTAGTTCCGCCGAACAGCAGCAGGCGCGGGAACAATTGTCCAGGATTGCGGAGGCGTTGCGGGAAATCGGACGAAGTCAAGCGGCGTACTCTGTATATGAGAAGTATGGCAACAAGGCCTATATGAAGTCCGCGAACGAACATGCAGAACGTCAGCGGGAGCTGCTGCAGAAGCTGGGCGTGGATCCGGGCTTCTATACGAAGACCGACCTGTGGACACAATACAAGGGCTCCCCCTTATCGGCCTGCACCTATAATCCGCTGCTGACGGACGGATCAGCGGTGCCAGCCAGTGATGAACTGCGGTTCGCTATCACCTTAGGACTGGTGAATGAGAAATACCGCGCGTGGGCGAAGAATAATTATAAGGACATCGAGGCAGCGGTGGTTCGAGCGGAACAGATTCGCGAGCTGGAGCGTCAGGTGGCAGAGTATAAGCGGCTCCATGGACCGCCGATGACGTTGCCGGACGGCACGCCAATCACAGCTAAGAACAAAGAGAACGAGACGACCTTTGCCTACTTCAAGGACAAGGTCTATGATCCCAGTAAACATTCTGAAGTCATATACACCGCCTATTACAGTTGGCTGGAAGACACCTACGGCATGACCGAATGGCGCAAAATAGTGGTGCAGGCCGATCAGGTGACCCAAGCTTTCGTAGGCGGTCTGATCGAATCTACCGTAATGGGTGTGGTGGACACCGCCAAGTTCGCGTTTGACTTCGTCATCGACCCGGAGAAGACGACTCAGGAAACGATGGACAAGGTGGCTTATCTCGTCAATCACCCCGAAGTTCTGGTGGATGCAGCCAAAGCCATGTATCATGATTTCAATGAAGGCACCCCGGAGCAAAAAGCCGAAATGCTCGGCAACGCCGCATCCATCCTCGTCCCGGGCGTACCTATCGCCAAGAGCGGCATGGTCGGTAAGCTGGCCGACGCGGTGATGGACCCGCTGACCGATGCGGTCAAGAAAGTGCCGGATGCCTTAAAGCATTGGGAATTTCCAGGGATGAACCCTTACCCAAACCGGTTAATCCCGGCAACGCCGGGCGGCTCTGGCCCGGTCGAAGTGCCGGGGCAGGTGTGGCGGAGTGAGGGGAGGGGGAAAGGTAACAAACCTAACCTCTACGATAAGGCTGGAAATTATACGGGTGGTAGAACTCAGAAGGAATTGGATGACTTAGCTCGAGATCCAGCAAGTAATGGGAAAATAGAACCTAAAAATATCAGAGAAAGGGAAGTTGGATTAGCAGTAGAAGAAAGAGGTCAATTGGGAAAGCTAGTGCGTGATCCTCAAGGAGAAAATGGAGCAGAGTTTATAGATACTTCATCAGGTTTAAAGTGGGACGTGAAAAGCTTTGAATCATACCCAAGTGGTGACAATGGAATTCCTATAACAAATCCCAAAAAGGGTGCCTTTACTATTAAACAAGGTATGAAAAAGCTACAAAAAGAATTTGATAATGGGAACAACGTAATTATTGACACAAGAAAAATGGAGCCTGAGCATGTTGAACAACTCAAGAAAACAATTGATGAAGAAGGAGTAACCGATAAAATAATATGGTATCCTTAAGGAGTGGGAAAATGGAAGGGAATCTTAATAGGAAGTTTGATTTGCATAAAAAGTGGGTTGAGACAATTGGTAAAGAAGGCGAAATGTTAAAGTTAGATGAAGTGGACTTAAGAAGTATTGATTTATCCGATATATTGCTTGAACAAGCATATTTGATTGAGTGTACTTTTGATGATCTCAGACTGGAAAACATTGATTTTCACACATCATTATTAGCCTCGTCAACATTTAAAAATGCATATTTAGATAAATGTGATTTTTATAAATCAGACCTTAGATATACGGATTTTACCAACTGTGTCATTAAAAACAGTAGATTTAGTAAAGGTGATTGTTGGGAAGCAATATTTAGAAATGCATATTTACTAGATTGTAATTTGATTAATGTATCGTTCTACTTAACGGATTTTAGTTGGGCAAGACTAGAAAATATAGATATAAGTGTAGCGACATTTGAAGAAACATTATTAAGCGGAGTGACTTTAAAAAATATTAAAGGTATAGAAGAAGCTCATATTAAAAGTATTAATATTGGTACGTTGGAGAAGCCGACTTTGTTGAAATCAGATGAAGCAAAGAAATGGATGTTAGAAAAATGTGAAGTAAGTGGCTAAGAGGAATTGGCTACCAGTGCCGAGTGAAATGGGAAACAGGTCATTGTGGTCAGATGTTACCATTATTGACCTGTTTTTTGTTATGTTGATGATGAATTTCCAAGATTTAATGACACAGAGGCAAAAATACTCGAAGCCATTGCTGTTCCAAACTAATGATGGAATTCAGGATAAAGTTACTAAATATTGATTTGAATTTCTATTCTAATAATATGAAATAAGGAGTGTTGGAAATGAACTTAGCAAGCTATGAATCAATAAAATCATCAATAGTGATAGACTTTGAGGAATATATTGAGGAAGAAGGGTTAAATGTAGCGCAGGTTTCAGCAAAAATTCTAGAAGAAGATTGGAGAATTGTAAACGATAGTTTATTTACTAAAACATTATATATTTTTACTATTGCAATAGAGAGTTTAAAATACAAAGAAATTGCTGATTTTATATATTTTAGATTGAATCTGGAAAACAATGAATTTGAAGAGGATATCGATAAAAATGACATTGAAATGCTGACGAAGGACATTCAAATATGTAAAAAGTTAATTGCTAACAAAGGGGCATATAAAATCAGGGAAACAAGCCATTCTGTTAAATCTAGAGTAGAGTATATTTTAACGATTAAAGGTGGTTGCCCGAGCATTTGATGAGCACTACAGTGAAAAAAATTCAGATGATATGGAGAAGGCCGTCTTGATGGTTATCTCTGCGGAATTAAAAGTAAAACAGCCACGGATATATAAGAATACAAAAGAGAATTACATTAGAGATCTTGAATCAATAGATTTTCACAAACTAAAGGACTTTATTCTAAAGGGTCAATTAAATGAAAAAGAGCATGAAGAACTTTATCTTATTGGAGGAGAAACAAGTATTGCAAGAACTCGAAAAAATGCCAGTAGATCTTTGCCCAAAAGCAAGATGGTTTTACAATGAGATAGTAGATATAGTCGATCACTACTTTTCCGGGAATGAAAATGATAATACTACCATTGATGATATTTTAAAAAGATTCAAAAGGGAATTCAGGTATAGAGCTGAGGAATTCACACTAGTATTTGGGGGAGAGAAGTGGATGGATTATGAATTGTTTTTACTATCTAAAGTAATTAATAATTCATTAGGTGAAATGCTGGAAAGATTTACGGCTGAGTATGGGGACAAGAGGGTATCAATGAGTTGTAACGATGAGGAAATAGTTATTGGGTCTGAGCTATTTGCATTGGCACTTGAAGTTGAAGATATTTCGGATATCGCTTTTGTTAGAAATCATTACAACTTAGATGTGAATGTTTGCATCAGAATTCAATTGTTCGGAAGTACGTTTTATCAAGGACTAGAGCTTTTGTTTAAAATTATGGGAAGGCTTATAAGTCATATTGATGGAAATCTATTATTTCTAGAAGATGGTTCAGCTCAGCTGCTTAGAATGGAGAAAGGCCAACTGCTTGTCAATAAAGCTCTAGACCCGTATCAGACGAAATATTTAACCACAAGTTTACTTAGTCTACTTGACCATCCTTACCTTGAAAAAGAAATGTCACACTAAGATGTAAAGGTGATAAGGGGGAGTGGACGTGAAGGAATGGGAATATAACGAATTGACTAAATATGTTGCCGAGGTCTTTACTAATTCAATTGACGATGGTTTAAATAATTTGCAAGCAGGAGGACGATGTTTGTATGAGTTTGCTAAGGTCATTGAGGAGGGAGACACCGAGAAAACTATATTTTATGTTAGTGTAGCTGATCTGCAAATCAATAGCGGGATTCTTTCTTCTCAAATCTATGAGGTAGTGGATGAGATCATTAAGTCTTTTGATTTTGATAATTTTGTTGATGAGCTAGGAATTACCGATGCTAAGGATTTAAGTCTTCGTATCGATTCACTTAAAACAAGGGTGCAAAGTGTTTAGGTAATTGGTTGAAACATGTATAACCAAGGTGGTGGGGCTACCTAGTGCCGAATAAACCCAACATTCTACCAATAACACATATAACCTATGAAAAACCCGTATAAAGATTTTGTCATCTTGGTTTCTGATTCTCGCAACGGCGAGGGAGGAATCAAGATCAATGTCATCGGATATGTCAAAGTATCGAACAAGAAATGAAATTATCGGAATTGAGTTAATGCGGACGGATTCTGAGGTTGGCTGTGAGCTGCTTATTTTCAATAAGAAGCAATTCATCTTTAGTCTATCGATAGCAAGAAAGAAAATGAGCAATTGACATAATCCATCTTAAAATTTAAAACTGATCCACACCCATTCAACCGCAACTGAGTCACTCTCAGTGCGGTTTGTTTGTGTTTTCAGACATTTTCCCTTAAAAATCAGGACTTTTTTCGTTTTTCGAGTGTATTAACCTTATTTCGGGGCGTTTGACGCAACTTTTGTCGAGATTTGTTAAGAGTTTGTTTAGAGCTGCCTGATAGAATAAACGCAGATATGAAAAAACAGGCAGTTTTATAACTAGTATTTGTTGTCCACGGGTGGGCAGGTCGAAAGGAGAATGCGGAAGCATAGGGAGTGAATCCAGACTATAGCGAAGCTTGCTGCACGCCGGACAGGAAATGATGAACGAATAAGGGGGAGCACCAATTGTTAATGAGCAGGAGATTGAAGAGATATATCTCGCTAAGCTTGATTCTTAGTATGTTGCTATCGTTAATACCCAGTGCCTTTAGCGGACTGGCAGAGGCTGCGGGTGATGATTTTGAGGTCAAGTTTCCAAACGGACAACATGTCGGCAACTTAAGCTACCCTGCAGACAATACATTTCTCAACTTTTATACCAAGGTGGAGGGCTTCAAGCAGACAGAGGAAGATAAAGACGCCAAGTACGACTGGACTAAGGGCGATATCTTTGCCGGTGTTGATGATAATGAAGCAACGGTTCAATTCCAGGTGAAGGTAGCCGACAATCCGCTTCTGAAGAATATGGCAGAGAGCGGACATGCGGAGATGCTTACAGGGTTCGCCGTGCTGCGGCGTCACTCCGGGTTCCTATGGACCCGTCATTCGTCCATTACAGTAAACATCGACGGAAAAGATATTATCAATGAACGAACCGGCAGCAGCCAGCGGTATAACAAGTCGGCCAAGGCCATCATCAAACCGAATTCTGTTATCACTATTAGGGTCTGGGGTGAAGGCGATGATGATGGTGAAGCGGCGGGTGTACGCGGATTCTACCTCAAGTTCCAGGATCTCAAGCGTCCGGTGATTGATAACTATACCTTTACCGGCAACGGTGCAGAACGGCTTAACGAGAATATTAACCAGAAAGAGCTGTATGTCAAAAGAGACGAGAACATCACGCTCAGCTACAACTTCAGCGAGCCGGTCAGACCGACTTCGGTGGTAAAGGCGAATTCTGATTATTTCCTGCGGCACAAGCTGTTCATTAATGATCCGGGCACCGGACTTCCGGCAGCCGGACAACAGCAGTATCTGCAGAATATATCCTTTAACGAGAACAATCTGGATTCCTACCAGAAAAAAATTGCCTACAGATATACGGGAGTTCCTTTCCACAACAGCGGCAATAATCCGCTGAAACCTTTGATTACCGGGGGGACTACCGGCGGAGCGCAGATGGATCTGTCGCTGGATAATAAATTGAAAGAATCCGTGCTCAGTGATGCGGCAGGCAATAAAGCGGTTGTCAATCTCAATACTGTACCGAGCAGCGGCAGCAATGCCTGGCTGGACCGGAAAAGCGGGAACCCCTTTGACTTTGACCGGGGCGGCTTCCGCGTCATTGTCGATGCCGTGCGTCCGAAGTATTCCAAGACCGCCAATGGCATTCAGCCGGAGATTCTGACCGGAGTTACGCTGAATAAGGGAGATGTGATTGACTTCACCCTGCAGATGACGGAAGAGGCCATTGCCAAGACCGGCTGGGACGAGAAGAAAACCTTCATCCTCTTCAATAACGGAATGAAAGCCTATTATGTTGCAGGCCGGAATACACCGAATTGGAGCTTCCGCATGACTGTGCCTGATGGCAAAACTGTGGAAACCCCGCTTCTCAAGGCTGTAGCTATATCTAATGATGCCAAGGGCGGCAGTGAGCCCATCCAGATGGATACCGATGTTATCCAGGATTATGCAGGGAACCTGATGATTCAGCCTGCGAACTTCGATGGAATCCATAAAGAGAAAATTGACCCTTACGGCAGTGACGAATCGCTCGCTAATTCCAAAATTGACTGGGCGAACCTGTTCATCGACAATACGGAGCCGGTGATCGGTTACCGGTTCGAGACAGGCGGTGCGACGGATACAACCTATGCCAAAAAAGGCAAGGTTACGATTGACGCCAACGATCCTTCCATTAAAGTACCGCATTTGGATCCTACCGTCCCTGACCGCGGTACGGAACGGCCGAGCCGAGGAATCTACCGCCCTTCGAATCTGAGTGCGGAAGCTTCTCCTTCCGTGGGCCTGGTGTACTACTGGTGGAGCCAGGATAAGGCTGATCCGTTCACCGGTGTAGCCGGAGATCATCATGCAGCGCTCAAGCGTTACGCACTCTCCGCCAAGCAGCCGTCAGATGAGCTATATCCAGGAGAATTCGAGAATATAGAGCTGTCGGTAGTGAATAACAAGACGAACCTGCTTGCTCCTCCGGCAGAAGCCTTCGAGGAAGGGAACAGCGGTGAGTGGTATCTGCATACCTGGACTGCTGATATGTCCTGGGATTCTGCCAGAGAATTGATGCAGTATGAGAAGAAAAAAGTCTATGTGGATACTCATAAGGCACAGTATGATGCTTGGATTGCAGAGGCACCGGGTTCAGAGGCGGATAAGATTTTCTATGCCGATAATCAGGCGCTGGCGGCTGTTGGACAATACGGCGATCTGAGCGTCTGGAAAGTGGACGATTTCAAGAATGACGACTCTAACTGGAAGCATGAAGTAGGCGTTCTGAAGCTGGACAACCAGGGGCCTGCCATTACCATGGCTGCAGTGGATATCGCCACTGTACAAGCTCTTGTGAAGGACCCGCATAGCGGTGTCAAAAGTGTGCAGTATCAATGGGTGAAGGACGGGGATTCTCCGGCGATCGGCAAGTGGGCGGATACGACCTACACCGGCTCAACTGTAACCCGGTCTACTTATGATGATATTGATGAGGACGGATCATATTGGCTCTATCTGAAGGCGCTTGATTACGCAGGCAACGAGACGGTCAAGACTCCGCAGGAAAAAGCGGTAGTCGTGAGTTCAGAGGCGGCTATTCCGACACAGTTCACACCGGAAGCCAACCCTTACTATGTGAAGAGTCATGATGTTACGTTCCAGATCAGCGGTGTGCATCCCGATTATGTGGGCTATGCCATCAGCGACAGCTCCATTCGTCCAGATAATGATAGTAAATTTACCGGACTGGAGGTCTCCGAGTCATCCGGCATGTCCCCGTTGTCTGAGAAAAGCTTGATTGAAAACGGATCGGAACCGGAAGCGTCTGGTGCTCCTACAGAGCCAAGTCCTCCGGCCACACCGGAAGTTACAGCAAGCATCGGACCGGTGGCCCTTATGAGGTTCCTGTCCTCAGGGCCGGCAGCGCCTTCGCTGACGCCGCTTGAACCGGAAGAGACTCCGGCACCGGATAACAGTACCGAGCCGGCGGCGACACCTGCTGCTTCGGCAGAAGTAACGGAACCGGCAGCGACACCAGAAGTCAGCACTGATGCCAAGCTTGCAGCTATGGGTCTTGGCGCTTCTGTAAGTGAAGCCACTTACAGCTTTGTCATTCCAGTTAGCGATAAATTGAACGGAACGCAGTACATTCATCTTATGGTGAAGCACAGCGACAAAACGTACTACTACTCGAAGGCTTATTATTTTGACAATGAAGCACCGGTAGTGTACTTCAGCCCTGATTCAATTGCTTACCCCCTGCCGCTGCAGAAGACGCGGATCAGCGTGTCGGAATTCTACAGCAAAACAGGACTGGTCAGCAAGTATCAATGGGTCAGACAAGATGCAGGTGCAAAAGTACCTACAGAGTCATCCACAGAATGGAAAGATGTTCCGGCAGGCGGCTCAGTATCCATCGACGACAAATCGCTGGATGCGGGAGAAATCTCTGAATTTCGCTTATATGTACTCGCGGTTGACGGAGCAGGCAACAGTACGATCAAGGCAAGTGCAGGAACCTTCAAAGTCTCGGCAACGACCAAGCCGGATGCGCCGGTGTCGGATGCCAAGTCTTCTCTGATCTATCTGTCCGGTGATACAGCGGACGGCTACACAGCCATTATGAAGCTGAGTCTCGAAACGGAGGACAAGACCGGTTATGAATATTCGGTCTCACCGGATAACGGTGTAAGCTGGCTGAACTGGAAGCCGTACACTAACTTTGTAGCAGTTAAAGTTCCGACGAGTAAGGCTGAGGAGCTTCAGGTATGGGTGAAGTACAGAACGCCGGGCGGTCTGATCAGCACAGCGGCCAAGCTTGAAATCGAGCTCCCTCTTACTACAGTAGAGCCGGTCTATGCGCTAGCTTCACTCAGCGTGAACAGCCCGGTCAATGCCAAAGTTGGTGTGGATATTGAAATCACGGTCCCGCCGGGTATCCGGGTAATGCCATCGAAGATTAACCCTTCGGTGCCTGTGCGGACCGGTAATTCATTCAAAATCTATCAGAATGGCTACTATAGCTTCGATCTGACCGATCTTAGTGATCCGGACCGGACAGATACCCTATATCTGGTTGTGAAGAATATTGACGGTACTCCTCCTGAAGGAGCCGTTGAATATTCATACATGGAGAGCACGAACGGCAATGTGGTTGCCTTTCTCCAGAGCACCTCTGAGCCGGTCACGGTGGTGAACAATAGTGGAAAGACAGCCTACACCTTCACGGAGAACGGAAAGTTCGAATTCGAAATTAAGGATGCTGCCGGAAATATCAATACGGTTGAAGCTACGGTTGCGAACATTAACAAGGAAGTACCTAGGGTAAAAGTAGTCCGTTCCTACCAATATGGCGAGAATGGAAGCCAAACCTTCGGCACTCTGAAGGATAACAGCGGCAATGTGCTGTTCTCCACTGGGGTTACGGTTACGGTAGAGAAGGCAGATGCTTCGGCTAAAGCGTTCAACATTATCAGTCCCGATAAGAGCATTACACTCATGGAGAATGGAACGGCATCATTTACCGTGGTGGATGTGTACGGCAATACGACAGTTATCAAAGAGAAGGTAACGAATATTCTCTCTGCACCGCCAGTACCGGATAAAGTGGCTTATACCTTTGTAGATGCCGAAGGCAAAGCGGTTCCAGCAGATCAGATTGTTACCATCGGCGGACAGAAATATGCCAAAGGCAAAGTAAAGGTTACGCTTAGCGGCACAGTTGCTGCCCCTAACCACATGTTCTCGGGCGTAAGACCTATTCAGGGCGGAGCCGTGTATACGAACCAGATCAGTAAAGCGGATGGAACGTACAGCTACTCGCGTGCTTTTGAGAGCAGCGGTTCAGCGGTCATTGCCATCTCGGATCTGCTGGGCAATGTGAACAAGGTTCCGGTGACCATTGCAGGACTTGATAACACTGCGCCTGAGCTGACTCTGAACAAGGAAACGGTAGGGATTGTCCAGGACAAGAAAGACTTTAGCTTCCGTACGGATCTCGGTGGGTTCACCGTTTCTGATAATGTATCGGCTGAAGCTAACGTGAAAGTATCGGTCAGCGGGCTGGATCTGAGCAAGCTTGGACGCCAGCGCGTAGCTTACACAGCAGTTGACCAGGTAGGCAATAAGTCGGTGGTCTATCAGGATGTGGTGGTCGTGAAGGACGGCGGATTGCTGGTCTTCGGTAACGATACCTTAATCTCGGCTTCATCCGGCGAATCTGCATTGTTCAATACCAACACCATTACCTTCAAGGTATCCGGCTTCAACCTGATGAAGGTAGGCGGAGTAGACAAGGTCAATCAGGCAGGAACATTCGATATTCTGTATTACCCTGGTCTGTACCGCGAAGGACAGCTGAAGCTGGTGAAGCAGAAGCTGACCTATGCTGAGCTGGTGAGCAGTAATTTCAAGGTCACCTTCCCGAAAACAGGCTGGTACACCATTGTGGTGAGAACCCAGGAGCGGGACCGCGAATTTGCTACCTTCTTTGTCGGCAATCTGAAATAGTTGAAACAAGAACAGGGGGAATACTTGGTGAAGTTGTTGAAACGCACAGTAGCGGTAATGCTCACCTTAATCATGGTATTTCTGTCCACCTCCGAGAGCTTCCATGCTCTCGTCGAGGCGGCCAGCAGTACCAAGACAACCATGATCCAGAATGACTTTATTAAGGTCACTGTGGATAACGAAACAGGCCGCTACGGAATTCGCACGGTAGAGGGTCAACCGATCCGTAAGAACGACAATAATGTTAACCTGCTGTTCCAGGGAGATGATCCGGAGACGTCGTTCACGACGTTCCGGATTGATGGAACAGATTATATTTACGGCAATAAATACAAATTCGACAACAGCCATTATTCAGAGACTATTGCACCTAAAGTAGTGGAGAATTCGAATGGCACCAAGCAACTGGAGATGATCTGGAAGATTAAGGGCGTAGAGATCAAGCAGATTCTGATGCTTTACACCGACAGCAAGGATGCTGTGAATTCCGGGAATGTCAATATCCGCTATGAAGTGAATAACAAGAGCGGGGCGCAGGTGGAGATCGGCAGCCGGATTCTGCTGGATACGATGGTCGGCGGAAACGACGGACCGCAGTTCCAGATTGGCACAGCCTACAAGTCACCGCTGCAGGTAGAGCGGAAGCTGGTGCATAACCCGGAGGATGATGCCGGAATCCCGGAAGAGGACAGAGCGTACTTCAAGATTCCTTCTTACTGGGTTATGCGCGATAAGCTGGATCTGACGAATCCTCAGGCAACCAATGTGGTGGCCTACGGCTTCAATAACTTTGCCGAGCAGAATATTAATATTGTGGATGAGATGATTGTGGGGCATTGGAACGGTCTGGCGAATACGAAATGGGATTATAAAGTCCATCCGAATCTGGACTTCACTAGGGACACCAATGATTTCGGCACAGCGGACTCCGCCGTCGCCTTCTACTGGAACCCGGAGAAGCTGGCACCTGGCGGCTTCCAGAGCTTCGAGACTGTATACGGACTAGGAGAACTTACTGCACCGGATAAAGTGTTCTCGATCCGTTATGTGGATCAGGTTCAGCAACTGGCTACCGAGCCGGTAGACGGCGGAGGAGTGCCGACGAAATATGAGAAAAACGGTGTCTTCGACGTTATAGCAGAAGTAGAGAACCTGCAGGCCTACAATATGGAGCACTCCAAGATCGAAGTGGAGATGACCTTGGAGAGCGGGCTAAGCTTCGTCAGGCAGGATGAGAAGGGTTATGATGTCCTGGATGCCAATGGTAATCCGGTCCTGGAGAATTCCCGCAGCAAAATGCTGGAATTCAAAAAGTCAGCCACACCTGATGAAGCGGCGATGGGCATTGAGCCGAAGTACAAGCCGGGTGACGCAATTACCGCGACCTTCCGCGTTCAAGCCAAAGGCAGACCTTGGCCGGTTACCCGGGAGTACATGATCTCCGCGAGAAGCCCCGAAACGCAAGGTAAAATCGAAGGCGTTAAGGATGAGGGCATTAAAGCCCAGTATGAATCGACCCGTACCAACTTCATTCTCCTGCCGCCGGTGGGAGAAGCAACCGCTACGTATTCCTATGCACTCGCTCCGGCAGAGCTGTATAGCACAGATGTGAAATATCTGACGGTCAATCTGTCGAATATTGAAGCTTACAATACGGGCAATGCAACGACTGCTCCGAACTTTGACCTGTACCTCAAGAATAAAGCAGATGGTAACCGGTACAAAGTCAATGTTCAGGATGCAGTGGTGATGCAGCCGACGGATGACGGATTCTCCGGCGCCATGCGGATTACGTACCGCGGCGGTGACCAGGTGGATTCAGGCGGCAATGTGCTGGAAGCCGGACTTGGACCTGAATTGCCGCTCGGTGAGTACCAGGTGGAGATTGATTACAAAGGTGATGCCGGCGGGGATGAGGAAATAGCGGCTCTCTATGATATGACCACTCCGCAATCCTTCCTGGTCACTGATAATAACGACACACGAATCCGTGAAGCCGGAGTAATGGCGGTATACAAGGAAGCTGTGGATATCAGCGGCCTTGCAAACGGCGCTTCTGTAAAGGATGAGCTGGTGGATCAGCTGAACTCTCTGTTCCCGGGCAAGCCTTTCAAGGACGGTTCGTTCCTGTATAAGGCTGTTACCGAATATAAGAAAACCAAGGCCTTGTTCGGCGCAGCGAGCAAAGCGGTTGATCCGAAATTCGATATCAGTGAATTTATGGATGAAGAAGCGCTGAAAGAGACTCCAATGTATGCTTACAAGCTGTTTGCAACAGAAGAGGACTTTGAGGAATTCAAGGAAGAAGCGGAAGCCAAGGACCCGGAATTCGACCGTGAGATTCTGGTAACTGTCCGTGGCATGATCAAGCAGGTTGGCACAGGTGACGAAGAGCAGGTCATCGTGGATACCAAGACAGAACCGGCAATTATTAATGATGCTGTAGCTTATAAAGGTAAGGACCTGTCTTTTGTACGCGGTAAGCTGGATATTTTCGGCAACACCCTTCCTGGCGATCTGCCTTTCCTGGATACCCTGTTCATCAAGGGTGAGGGGACGCTGAGTGTAGCGAGCAGCGGGTTCGTCTTCCATAAGGGCGAATGGACGCTCGACTTCTTCAACGGCTTCAACAAGTCGCTTGGAGAAGAGGACTTCGATCCTACCAAGAAGGATGACGAAGAGGATAAAGACAAAGATGACGATAAGAAGGATGAGAAAGGCAATGACGGCAATCCGGAAGACGATAGTCAGAACGGCAGTCTGAAATGGGCCATCGGCGGTGTGGGTGACAGATTGAACCCGCTGCGCCAGATCATGATTGAGGATGTGTACTTCAACAAGCAGTCTTTGTTCGGGGCACCAAGCTTCTCAATCGACGGCTTTGGCTTCTCCTTCAATGATTTCATTCTGCGTGAGAATGGTATTTCCTTCGGAGGCTCGTTGTCCCTGAAGATCATTAACTCCGAAATCAAGAATGTAATCTTCAACAGTGCCGGCTTCTATGGCGTCGATGCCTCCTTGGGCTTCGATCTCAATCAGGAGATGGGGTTGTTCGGACCGGATAAGAAGAAGGATGCGGATAAGAAAAAAGGTCCTGATGCTCCGAGCGGCAAGGTTACGATTAAGCATGCTGTGCAGGATGGCGGCGTAGGCAATGAATACGGCCTGGAGTTCGCGGCACAACTGAAGAATATGATGGGTGTGGAGATTGAATTCTCACTTAAAAAAGTAAAGGACGGCCGGATTCTGCCGGATGTCATTGCCTTCGGTGCAGAGCTTCCGCAGCCGGGTATCCTGGTCACAGGTGCAACTTACCTGACAGCAATCCGGGGTGCAGTACGTGAACTGGCAGATACGATTGCTGGCGGCACGGCACAAGATCCGTTCCCGTTAACCATTCAGGCAGGCGTAGGCATGCGGTTCGGGATTGCTCCGGCGTATTTCTTCGGAGATGTGGACCTGACAGTGAAACGCACTGGCCTTAAAGTGGAAGGCAAGCTGGATTTCGCTGCCAAAGCTGATGCGGAGAAAGACGACCGGCTTCCGATGCTGACCAAAGCGCTGCTCGAAGCGCAGTGGGTAACGCCATGGTTCGTGCGCGTGGAAGCAGAGATGGATATCGGCGGTTGGGACGTTATCATCGGGAAGGCGGGCATCTTCGTCGGACAGAATCTGGAGAAGAACCGCACTGATTTTGAAGGCTATATCAGCTCGAAGGTGCAGATTCCGAACGATGTACCGATTGTCGGCGGCATGCCGCTGTCGAGTATGTTCCTCGGCGTCAACAATGATAAGGTCTGGGGCAGCATCGGTATTCTGCTAATCTCCTTAGGCATTACTTACTACTGGAGTGGCGGCATTGAATTCGGTACTTCGACCGATCAGCTGCCGGAGGGAATGATCCATCTGGTGGTGGATGATCCTGAGCTTGGACCTCGTCTTATGGTGATTGGTGCAGGCGTACAGACGCTGGCCACCTCCAAGGTAGCTTCCGAGGAAGAGAATCAGGAAATTATCTACCGTAAGGTAGATGAGGGAGTCAAATATGTAGAGAACGGATCAATCAATGTCGGCGTAGGCGGCATTACGGTCAAGAACGGCGGCAGAATCCATGAGATTCCGATGGACGGCGTAGCCGGCAATGCCATCATTGAGATGGAGTACAGCAGCAAGGAAATGCCGGAATTCAAGCTGCAGGATGCATCTGGCAAAATGTATCCGGTGAAATTCGATAACACGAACACTGATCCTACGGCAAATGCTTTTACACAATATATTCCTGCAAGCTTCAAATCTGAAGATCCGTCCAGGCTGAGCGATGAAGTGGACATTCGCAGAGCTTATATCATTATTCCTGAGAATGAAGCTACAAAAGGCGGCACTTGGAAGCTGACAGCCGTCTCGGCTGTTGATACCAAGCTGCTCAACGTTCCAACCCTGCCTACTCTGGGTGAAGTCAACCTGGCGAAGGACAGCTCGAATGCGAATAAGTTCACAGCCTCCTGGAAAGTTGCTAACGCAGCCGAAGGCGATACAGTGAACCTGTACCTGGCTGAGGATGCGGTGACAAGCCGCAAGGAAATGCTGAATGGCCAAGAGATTCTGCAGACAGGTGATCCGGGTATGCTGATCGCCAAGGATGTACCAGTTGGAGCTGGCGGCTCGGTTAGCGGCGGAATCACGAGCGGCAGCAAAGTGATCGATGTCACCAATGTAACATTGATGGGCAATCCCGAGGATATCCGCGGGCTGCTCAGACAAGGCAACTATTACCTGCGGGCCGAGCTGAAATCCAGCGCGAACTTCGGGACGAAGACTTCGCCGCAGCGGTTTGAAATTATTGATCCGCTGGCACCTCAGAGTGTTAGTGATGTCAAGGTTGAGCCTGCCGGCAACGGATTGTTCTCGCTTTCCTTCAAGCCGGGAGCGAAGAAATCGGGACACAGCGGCTTCGAGCACAGCTACGTAGTAGATGCGAAACTGGATGCTGAAGGTAAACTGAGTGAATATGCTCCGTTTGGAGAACTTTTGTATACCGAACAGGAACTTAAGCCTTACTGGAATGCATCCACAGGCAAATATGAAGGTCTGTTGATCGGCGGCTGGAAGGCTGTAACTACAACAGATGAAGTCTACAAGGGAAGCCTTGAAGGCACAGTGATTGATCTGAGTAAGGTGAAATACGTCGGCCTGGAAGTGAAGAAGAATTACGTCATCGGCGTTACTTCAGCGGCGGTTCCAACCGAGGATGCCGACAAGCATCAGAACTATCATTATGCCGAGCGGCAGAGCAGCAGCAGCACATGGTTGCCGGTTCCGAGCCTGCCGAAGCTGACGGTATTGAGTTCATCAGGGACGGTAGATGCCTCTTCCGGGAACTACGTTAACCTGTTAACGAATGAAACGAAGCAGAAGCTGACGCTCTCTTCAGGCCAGTCCAATGTGACGGTGGAAGCATTCTATGCTGACAAATCCATTGCGACAGTAGCTCTGAAGAATAAAGCAGATGGCACAAGCGAAGGCATACTGAATCTCGACCAGTTCCAGACGGACGGGCCGTATGCGATTGAACTCAGGGCCAGAAATACGGCAACGAAGGATATCTCAGTGACCATGCTGTATCTGACGGTAGATACGATCGCACCGGTGCTGTATCTCACAGAGCCTGTAACGGGCGAACGTACTGCACAGGGGGCCGTTCGTGTAGCCGGAACAACAACTACAGGAACGAAGCTGGCTGCAGTTTATACCGTGAGTCAGTTACAGCCGGATGGGAAATACAAGGATGTTGAGATTTCTGCTCCACTTACAGTGGACTCGTTAACCGGTGATTTCAACGGAACTGTGAAGATTGACTCGAATGAACCTTCTGTAGCCCTCAATATTGTGGCTAAGGACGAAGCGGGCAATCAGAATACGGCAGTAGTGGATATTACGAATGCCGGATTCAAAGTACCGGTTGCTCTTGTTCTCAAGAGATCGGCTAAGAATTTTGAGCCAGGGGATATGGACAAGATCCAGGCTTATCTCAAGGTGTCGGATGGCAAGGATGACAATGGCAAGCCGAAATTCAAGGAAGAGCCGGTTACCGGTAAGGATCTAGCTAATCTGACTTATGAAGTGGCCGTAGGCGATTCGGTATCCCTGTCGGCACAAGGCAATGTTACTGCACTGGCTACAGGCTCCAGCCTGATTGAGGCAGAGTATAAGGTGTCCGAGGGTGTAACGCTTAAGGGCATGCTTGCGGCAACCGTAGCCGTTCCGGATTCGGATGAATTGGGAGTTGTGCAAGCCGTATCCTCTCCAATCAGCGGAGACAGCAACCGCACGAAGATTACGGTGACTTCAGCCGGAGATATGACTGGACAGCAGATCGCTTACAAGGTCTTCTCGTCAAGTCCTGAAGTACTGAAGTATAAAGATAATGTAAGCTCATGGAGTCTGCTTCCGCTCGATGGTATCGTATCCGCTCATTCGGGTGCCACCATTGTGCTGGCTAAGCGTACCTCTGTGGACAAGCTGGTTAAGGCTTCCGGCAGTGTAGCTGCATCGGTCTGGACCAGCAGTGGTTCAGGCGGCGGCGGTGCTGGCGGTGGCGGTGGCGGCGGTGGTGCCGTACCGGGAGTTGTTGAAGAACAAGCACCGGAGCAGGCAGCCCAGATTACCGTCAACGGCCAAGCCATGAAGACAGAGTGGAATGGACTTACAGCGATCGTACACATTACGGATAAAGAAGCTGTTGCAGGTAGTGACCTCACGGTAAGCTCTGCTGATCCGAATGCCAAAGCATTCAGTATCCGGGTAGACCAGAGTGTGGTCCAGCAGCAGCTGAGTGCGAAGAAGAAGATTGTGATTGAAGTTCCTATGGGACAACTGGTCATTGCTCCTGAGAATCTTGCAGGTGTGACCGCAGGACTTACTGCCGGCATTGGCGGTAATAGCACTGCTGACCAGCAGGCGATGAAGGCTATTGCGGATCAGCAAGGCTTCACGCTGATGGCGGCAGGGCAAGGTGTAACAGTGAACGTTAACCTGCCGAAGGGCAGCTGGACACCGGCGCTTGCAGCCAAGATTGCCATTCCTGCGCCGCTTGCGGCCAAGGAAATTACGGCCATGGTGCTTAAGGATAAAGACGGCAACTGGACAACTGTACCGTGGAAGCTGGACAGCAGCGGTACGGCGGTCAATACACAGCTGACCGGTGAAGGCAGCCTCTTCTTCATCCGCAACCAGAAGACTTTCAAGGATATGCCTTCAGGCTGGGGGAAGGAAGGTATCGCTGCGGCATCCGCCAAGCTGTTCGTGCTAGGGAAATCTGCGGAACAGTTCGATCCGGCAGGCCAAGTGACCCGGGCAGAATATCCAACCATTCTGCTGCGCGTTGCAGGTCTCATGAACAAGCAGGCAGCTTCGGCAGCCTTCAGTGATGTCAGCGGCAGCAGCTGGTATAACCGCAGTGTCTCCATTGCAGCCGAACTGGGGATTGTTACCGGACTTGAAGGCGGCAAGTATGCGCCTAAGGATACGCTGACAAGAGTCGAAGCGATGACGATGCTCGGCAGATTGCTGAATCAGGTCCATCCGGGCAGTGAACTTAGCGAAGCCGAAGTCACTTCGATCCTCAGCGGCTTTACAGACAAGGGCAAGGTTCCAGCATGGGCAAGACAAGCAGTGGCAATGAGCATTAAGAACGGCATTATTCTCGGGGAAGGCAATAAGGTGAACCCGTCAAGTCCGCTTACGCGTGAGCAGGCGGCAGCCATAGCCATCCGGCTTGATCAGTTCATTACAGCCAAGCAATAACAAGGATGTGCCCGTTCGCTCGTAAGCGGGCGGGCACACTCTGCTGGGGAATCCTCAAATCACAATACTATTCAGGTGGTGTCAATATGGCTTTGAAGCGAAAATCATGGATAGGTTATCTAATAGCACTGGCGGTAATTGTCGTTGCCGCAGTTGCCGGAGGCATCATGGCCAAGGCTGATCCGCAGACCTGGGACAGCGCAGCCGATACCAATTGGTACGTGCCAACGAATGATACCTTCAAAATTAAGACTGCTGCAGAGCTGGCAGGTGTAGCCAAGCTCGTTAATGAAGGTACCGTAAACGGACTCAGCGGTAAGATTCTGGATATTACGAATGACCTGAATCTCTCCGCTTACCAGTGGGTGCCAATCGGTACGGCCGAGCATCCCTTCCGGGGAACATTAATCACGGAAGGCGGATTAATGAAGAAGATTAACGGTTTGAATGTAATAGCGAACCGTTCTTACCAGGGCTTGATAGGAAATATGCAAGGCGGTACAGTAGGCGGCCTGATTTTTGAATCAGGCACCATCTCTGTGACCGGAGTAACCTATGATGTCTATGCCGGCTCTGCCGTAGGTAAAATGAGCGGCAGCAGCATTGTTTTTGACATTACCAACCAGATCAATATCACTTCGGACGCTTCACCGTACCACTCCTACACAGGCGGTATTGTCGGGATGGGCGAAGGGATGATCTCGAACTCTATCAATAATGGAACCGTTACGGTGTATGGTTCAGCTGATGTTGGCGGAATTATGGGCTATGGCGATTCCAAAGGCAACATCATCAAAAAAGTAGTCAATAATGGAGCGATTCTTGCCCAAGGGACGGACAGTTCCGTGCTCACCGCAGGCGGAATTGCAGGGCACACCACAGGCTCGCTTCGTCTAAATGATGAAGACACTCCAATCATCAATACGGCGGCGGTTACTATCGCTGGCGGGAGTCAGGTTGCGGCAGGCGGGATAGCCGGAAAAGTAGACAACACCGTCGTGTTCTCCAACATGACTACCAATAACGGTGCAATTACCGTTGATGCAGCAGCGGCAGTGAACTCGGCAGCCGGGGCACTGGTAGGTGCAACAGGTACGGTAGCAAGCGAAGCGGCTTCCATTACCTTTGTGAATACAGCGCCGGTTACCAATAACGGCGGCAAAAACGTATATACTGGCGGGATTGCCGGATATACCGGCAGTAAATTCACCTGGACGCATCCTTATGCGAATACACAGCAGATTACAGCAACAGGCTCAGAGAATGTAGCTACCGGCGGATTCATCGGATATGCCGCAGGCGGGCTGGTTACCAGCAATGCTACGGCGGGAGTATTCGAGAATAGAGAGCTGATCTCGGTTAACGGCGGTAAAGGAGTCTATACCGGCGGGATTGCCGGCTATGATGCAGGCGGGAACATCACCCAGACCTCTTCCACAGGCGAACTGATGGTTAAAGGTACTGCGGATGTCTATACCGGCGGTACCGTGGGTTACGAAATTGGCGGAACCATTGCATCGGCAGTGACCGGCAAGACTACAGCGGGTCATCTGAATATTACTTCCGATGGTACCATCGGCGGAATCGCCGGTTATCTGGAAGGAACCGTGACTAATTCTTCTATTAAATATGCAACGCTTCAAGTGACCTCGGCTGGCGGCGTTGTCGGCGGAATCGCCGGTAACGCACAAGGAACGGTAAGCGGAGTTACTGCGGGAGATGCTGAATCGGCAGGCTACAGTACCTTGGTGCTTCAGGCTGCGGTAGCAGGTGCAGCAGACGGGCAGTATAATGTCACGTTTGGCGGACTCGTGGGCGTGAACACCAAGCCTCTGACGCTGACCGGCGGTAAGGCTGCACGGATCAGCTTCCTGAATGAAGCTGGAACAAGCGGATATACAATCGGCGGCGCAGCAGGCAAGCTGACTGCAGATGCGGTAATCGGATCTGCCGCTGTGCCTGTACAGGTACAAGACATCCGCACAGAGCTGAAGGCTGACAAGGTGAGCTTCGGCGGCGGTGCAGGGCATAACTCGGCTGCCCAGTTCAATGGTCACACGAATCATATTGACATCAAGGCTACAGGCATTTCGGTAAAAGCCGGCGGGATGTTCGGCGAGAACCATTCGGCCGCAGCCGCTCCGTACAATCATGCGGAGAATGTTGTCATCACCGCAAGTGGTGCGGATAACCAGCTTGGCGGGAATACCGGCTTCAATGCCGGACAGCTGGTTAACGCTACAGTGACCCAGTTGTCTATTGAAGCAAATGGTGTCCGTGCTGAAGCAGGCGGAATCGCCGGACATTCCGAAGGGGCGGCGACGCCTGAAGCACGTGCAGGCATTGCATCCGCTGTACTGAATGTTCCCGGTGCTGAACCGATGATTACGCTGACAGCAGTGGATGCGAAAGCAGGAGCTATCGCAGGTGCTGCCAGAGCAACGGATATTACATTGCCGGAAGTGAATGCGGAAAATAGTGCCTTGATGCTCATTCAGGCGCAAGCAGCGAAGCCTTCTGTCGGCGGCTTGGCAGGTATACTAACGGACAGCAGTATCAGCAGTGACAGTAAAATGGTCAACCTGGAGAATATGCTGATTCTGGTAGGACCGGCGGCTACAGATGCCTATATCGGCGGGTTTGTGGGCTACAATGAAGCCTCCAGGCTGGAACGTCTGGCCGGATCAACGCTTAGTCTGACACTTAATGCACCACGCGCTACTGCAGGCGGGGTAGCCGGATATAATCACGGCAGTGCTTCGGGAATTATTGCGAACACGTATGTAAGTGCTCTGAATCTGAAGGCTAACGCCAGTGCAGTGTCCTCTTATGTCGGGGGAATTGTGGGCCTGAATGCGGCCCAGAGTAATGAACCTGTACTGAATCCTGTAACCTCTATTAGCACGATTCAGAATACCCGTGTACTGGGTACGGTCTCAGCAGCTTCCGCAAATGCCATTGTGGGCGGTATGGTTGGTGAGAACCGCGCGCTGATTGCCAACAACAGCATTACCGATAAAATCACAGTCATTTCAAGAGGAAATTCCTCCATCATCGGCGGTCTGGCCGGTGTCAATACGGCATCAGGAACACTCTACTACACTTACTCCAATGCGAACCTGACCATTGAAGGGACAGGTACACATGCTGGAGGCCTGGCAGGCAGCAATGCTGGCCCTGTCATTGCTTCTTATGTAGATATTGATGTGACAGGCGATGCTCAAGGAACATCAAGCGGCTCGGTTTACCTCGGCGGACTGATCGGCAGAAATACTGCCGGTACAGTGGAGCAATCGTATTCCGCTTCCAAAGTTACGGCGAAAAACATATATACCATTGTCGGCGGTCTGGTCGGAGAACTGTCCGGCGGGAACATCAAGAACTCCTACGTAGCGAAAAGTGTTAACGCTGAGAACAATAATTCTTACGCCGGCGGCTTTGTAGGCAGAATTACAAACGGTAAGGTGAGCAATGTCTACTCAGCTGCAGAGGTTAATGTAGCGAAGGGTAAGAGTGCTTATGCCGGCGGCTTCGCCGGGCGTTATGACAATGCAAGTAAAGAACTGCTCTATAAGTCTTACTATATTAAAGACGAAGCACTGAACATCAACCGCGATCTGCCTGATTTCGCAGAGGGCAATCACCGCTGGCTGAATGTGCATGTCCGGTTGACTACGATTCTGTCGGAGACGCTGAAGGACAGAGCTGTTTTCCCTGGATTGTCGGGCTGGGACTTTGAAGGAGCCTGGAAATACGGCTCGCTGAGCGCAGTATACCGGTATCCTGAAGTTAACCGTGTGGCCAATGTGGGCGGTGACAACGGGAATAACGTGAATGCCAATATCAACTGGTACGTGAAGGATAAAGATGCGATTGGCTTCGAGATCACCTCGGAGGCTGAGCTTGCCGGTCTGGCGGGAATTGTCAACGGCACGATTGCCGGTGTGGACCAGTTCAGCTTTACGGACAGAACGGTGACGGTCATGAATCCGATTCACATTCAGTCCAAGCAATGGGTGCCTATCGGCGATAAGGAGACTACTCCATTTGAAGGAACCTTTGAAGGAAAGAACCACTTGATTGATGGCTTAACGCTTCAGCCTGTGTATACTCATTCCGGCTTGTTCGGAATCATTGGAGTCAAGGCTGCAGTGCAGAACATGAATCTTGAGCCGCTTACGGTTGCCGGTAACGGCTACACCGGCGTACTGGCCGGAACGAACCTGGGCACGGTCAAGAATGTGGACCTTAAGCTGCTTGACGGCGTGAAGGTTAGCGGCGGTATTGTCGGCGGCATCATCGGCCAGAACTCAGGCAGTGTTGCTGGTCTGCAGCTTACGCTGGACGGTGGAAGCCGGATTGAGACGGTGGCTGAAGGCGGCATCGCCGGCGGTCTGATCGGCGACAACACAGCGGATATTACAGCTGACACTTATGTCATCCACGATAAGGACGGCAGCATCGGCAGCGCGGCTGACCATGCCGTTATCGGCGGAATTATCGGGGTTCAGAACGGGAATGTGAAGGGTCTGGCTCTTGAGGTGAATTCCAGATACCGGATTTCCTCCACGGGAATGGAAGCCACGGTTGGTGGACTGGTTGGACATTACCAGACAGGTCAAGCTGAAGGGCTGACCGTAAGCTTTGCAGACGGAACCCTGGAAGCGCGGGGGCTTGGCTCCATCCTTGGCGGTATGATCGGTCAATCCGATCAGGGGAACAGCATCCGTAATGTAACAGTAACCGGCTCCGGCAGCGGCGTACAACTGACAGCAAACGGAACTGCCGGTGGTGTAGTTGGCACTAAGGAGGGCAGACTCGGCGGAATGCTGGCCCGCTCTGTAGATAACAGCAGCAGCTTCGATGTTGAACATGCAGCAGTGTCAGGTGTGAAGCTGGCTACGACCAGCGACAGCTTGAAGGCTGTGCTCGGCGGGATTGCCGGATCGGCTTCCCGGACGGCGATCAACGACGCCAAGTTCAAGGCTTCCCTACAGGCCGCCGGTGAAGTGATCACTGCCGGAGGTATTGTGGGCGAGAGTGATAATTCCATCATCTACAATGCGGATTCATCACCAGATCTTCAGGCAGCGGCGAAGAGTGGCGAGGTTGTGGTCGGCGGGATTGCCGGAACGATCACAGCCGTGGATATCAATCAGGGCTTTGATTTTGGCAAGGCATATCCGCTGTATAAAGGGATTTATATTGCCAAGGTTCATAACGGCCAAATCACAGTCAATGGAGCAGACCATCGTGCTGACCTCTATGCAGGCGGTTTGACCGGTAAGAATACGGATGCTTCCATCTATAGCTCAGAGGTTGCTACAGAGCTGAAGGTAACCGGCGGCAACACAGTGAATGCAGGCGGAGTTGCCGGATACAGCAGCGGTATCATTGTAGATACCATTGTCAGAAGCGGTCTTAATGTGGACAACACCAGAGTGAATAATGTAGGCGGGCTTGTGGGCTGGGGAGAAGGCGGCGAGATTCATTACAGTAAAGTCATCGCCGGCTCTGGACGGACACTTACCTTAGGAACGGCAGTAACACTTGGCCAATCTGTACCGGCTACACGGGCTGGCGGGGTTATCGGTATGGGGGATCATGTGAGTATTGCACATTCCCATTCAGATCTTCCGGTAGTAATTACAGATACCAATCAGGATAATACGATATATGCAGGCGGCTTCGCCGGACTCCTGGGTGAGAACGGTACGCTTGCCGGACAAATTCAGCAGTCTTATGCCACAGGCAAGCTGAATGTCAGCGGCAGATTAGGTGCTTATGTCGGCGGCTTCGCCGGTTCTGTTGATCATTATTCGATCACAGATTCCTATGCTTCCGGTGACGTAAGCAATACCGGCTTCGACACGCGCAGCGGCGGCTTCGCAGCAGCAGTGGAGAGAAGCGGCAGCATCAGCAAGTCTTACGCTTTGCAGAGCAAGATTTCTACTGTCGGGGTGAAGTCCTCGACCCGCTCCTATAACGGCGGCTTTGCCGGATATAGTGATGGAACGTTAACCAGTGTCTATGCCAATGTGCCGCAGATCACCGCCGCAGTTGCAGGCGACAATGTCTATATTGGCGCACTGGTCGGCTATAACTTCCGGGATGGCAAAATTATTAGTTCATCCTACACAGGCACACTAGGTGCCATAGGCCGTAACACAGGTGCAGCCGCAGCTGCCGTGAGTACAGCAGCGGTTAACCCGCTGAGCTCGGGATTATGGGATATTGATTTTGATACCACCTTCCTGAACGGCCTGACGGACGCATCCATTACGGTGCGAACTCCGCTACAGCTTGCGGGTGCAGTCATGTTCTATAACGAGACTGGACTGAATTATTACAAGCTGTTCAACAGAACGGCAGCGAACAAGCCGGAGCTGGCAACAATCCTGCTTGATGCGGATATCGATCTTGCCGGACGCAGATGGACCGCGTTCGACAGCTTTACAGGCGTGTTCGACGGCCAGGGCCATACGCTTAACGGACTCTCGCTGAAGCGCTCTGAGCAGCAGACAGCCGGATTCATCAAGGATAACCGTGGTGAGCTCCTGAATGTTAGCTTCACCGGAGCAGAACTCTCCGGCGCAGTGAATGCAGGTATTGCTGCCGGGATCAACCACACAGGTGCAGTCATCCAGAATGTGAAGGTCAGCGGTTCTGTGGCTGGCAGTGCTGCCGCAGGCGGGGTAACAGGCGTGAATCAGGGAACTCTGAAGAAGGTTACGAATGAAGGAGTGAAGCTAGCCGGAGCAGGCCGGATTGGCGGCATTGCCGGAAGCAACGCTGGTGTGATTCACCAGGCTGTATCGAAGGGCAACATTGATGGTTCATCTGCACTGGCCGCAGGCGGAATTGCCGGTGAGAACAGTGCGGAAGGCTCCATCACTGATTCAATGGCCTATGGCGATATCCGTGTGGCTTCGGCCCAGGCGATCGCTGGCGGGATCAGCGGTCTGAATGCGGGAGAGATCAAGAACAGCTACTCTGCCGCCACGGTTCTCGCCGAAGGCATGTCTACTGCATGGGCTGGCGGAATTGCCGGTCTGGCAGAGAGCGGCTCCATTACTTCTTCCCTGAATACCGGAGAAGTGAAGGCTGGAGTAAAAGGCAAGATTCAACCGCTGCAGGCCTTCTTCGGGGGAATTGCCGGACAGAAGTCTGAGCATGCCATGATCAGCGGTTCCTTCTTTAACAGACAAATGCTGAAGAATAATATTGCGTACTACAATCTGAATGGCCAGGCAGTAGCCGGAGCCGGCAGCGGTGCAACGGGACTTCTCGGCACCGAGCTGACCGGTGCGAATCTGCCGGCAGACCTGGATGCCGGTGTCTGGACAGCCCAGAATACCTTCTATCCAGTACTTGCAGTCTTTAACGGAACAGACGAAGGGACTCTGGCTTCAGCCGCTGTTATCCTGGACCCGCAGGATTTGATTAACCGCGTGGGTTCGGCATTCCACATGAGCAGCGGCTTAGCACTCTCCTGGAGCGCTGATTCGTCCAAGGCTGTAGTGAACGGTACAACCGGCAGCCTGATATCAGGCGGCAGTGCAGTGCTGAAGGCAACTGCTGGAGGACAGAGCAGAAGTATTGCTATTAATACAGCAGCACTCCAGTACCCGAGCGCAGCAGTTGCACCAACTGCAACTCCTGCAGATAAGAATTTCACCACTGAAGTGAAGGTGGAGCTGGCAACAGGTGAGCAGGGAGGAAGCATCTACTATACACTGGACGGTACAACACCTACAGAGACGTCCCTGGTCTACAGCGGACCTATCGTTCTTAAGAGCACCACAACGGTTAGAGCCGTTACCATTGCTCCCGGCAAAGAGTACAGCCCGGTTGCAGCCTGGACCTGGACGCTTGTAGTCCCTAATCCCGGCTCAGGTTCCGGCCCTGGCGGCGGAGGCGGAGGCGGTGGTGGCGGTGGCCTGGTAGCTCCGCTTCCGAGCCCGACACCTGCACCGGCAGCTCCCGCGATTACCGCGATTGCTGGAACATCAACAGTAACTGGTGATAGTGAAGCTCCGGTCAAGATTGTGAGGAACAGCAAGCTGGAGCTGACAGCTCCAGCAGGGCAGACGATCTATTACACAACGGACGGCAGCATTCCGACTATCAAGAGCACGAAATACACCGGTGAGCTGCTGATTACCAAGAGTATGACGATTAAAGCCATCACGGACAAAGACGATAAAGTCATTACCATTGAATATGTGGTGGAGAATGCGAAGTACAGCTTGAAGAGTAACAGCGGCGAGATCAAGTATATGGCTGCCTATCCGAATGGTCTGTTCATGCCGAACGCAGCTATTACCCGGTATGAGCTGATCCAGTCCCTTGCACCGCTGCTTGATATGGAAGAAGTAAATGTAGGCAACCTGTTCAATGATGTCAATGCCGAGAATGAAGGCCTGACCGGATTCTTCGCCTCAGCCGGCATTATTGAAGGCTTCCCGGATGGCGGATTCGGCGGAACCAAGGGCTTGACCCGTGCGGAATTCTCCAAAATCATGACAACCGTGCTGAAGCTCGATGTAACTCAGAACGGCGTGACCAAGCAGAAGGATCTGCAGGGCCACTGGGCAGAGAAGTACGTGAATGCCCTGTCTCAGGCAGGATACGTGCAAGGCTTCCCTGACGGAACCTTCAAGCCGGGAACACCGATTACCCGTGCGCAGGCCGTAGTGCTGATCAACCGGATTGCCGGCACGAAGAAGCTGACGGTAACCTCTGTACAGTTCAAGGATCTTCCAGCTACTCACTGGGCTTACAAAGACATCATGTCGGTTGTGAAATAACAGAAATTCATAAGTAAAGGAGATCGGCGGATGAAAACAAAGCTGCTTGCCGTAAGCCTGGTCCTCTCATTGATCTCGGCGATACTCTTCTATTCAGACACCACCAGTGCAGATACACCTGAGGCGTTTAGCGCTGAACAAAGCTATGGAATAGCGAGTAAGGCGATCTTTTATCTGCGTGTGCTGAAAAGCGACGGTACTGCAAGCTCCACCGGAACAGGAATCATCCTGACTCCGGCCGGTACCGCAGCAACGGCGTATCATGTGGTCAAAAACGCACAGCGCATTGAAGGAGTCATGGCGGATGGCACGGTGATCAGTCCGATTAAAGTCATCAAGTCCGACGAGCTGAAGGATGTGGCCATCCTTGAACTGCCAAGTCCTGCCGCGATGAAGCAAAAGGATAATGCCTATGCTTATCTGCCGTTGCGGGGGGAGAAGCTGAGACATGGTGAAGCGGTGTATGCCCTCGGGTATCCGCTTAAGAATACAGCGATCATCACGGAGGGGATCGTCAACACTCCGGCAGCCGACATTAACGGCAGAAGCCGAATTCTAACCTCGGCCCAGGTGGCAAGCGGAATGTCCGGGGGGCCTCTGCTGGATACGCACGGCGAGCTGGCGGGTATCATCTCCGGTTCCCTGCGGACAATGAATAACATTCATTTGATTGTGAATATGGAGGATCTGCGCAGCCTGCTGCCAGCTTCCTTCAACTAAAAGCATTACCAGAAGCAGCTTACACTTGAGGCTGCAATATAATACCGACTATGGCTGTCCTTAAGCGTTTCTTGGCAAACGCGGGGACAGCAATTTTTTTACAAACAAGAATGTACAAGCTGCTTGATAATCGTAATGCATCCCTATGGAAGGAGGAGGAACCCGGGTGATTAAAGCCTATTTGCTGGATGTGAATCAGAAGGATCTCTATAAGCTGTCATCGATGCTTCAGCATACAGGCAAGGTAAATGTGATCGGCATGTCTGCTTATCCCGAGAATGTTGTGGACCGGATTGTCTTGCTGCAGCCCGATGTGCTGTTTCTGGATCTTCAGCTGCCCGGCCACCAAGGAGTCGTTGTAGCCGAGCTGGTGAAGAAAAGGCTGCCGGATATTCAGATTGTAGTGGTCACAGAGACGAAGCAGCATGCCCTGTGGGCCTTCGACCAGGACATTGTGGATTATGTGCTGAAGCCGCTGGAGGAGGTCCGGCTGGGCCAGTCTCTGGAGCGGCTGCGCAAGGGAAGCTGAAGCAGGCTGGCGGATGGAATCAGGATGCCGGATGTCTCTGCCCATGGTACAATGTACGGACAAGCAGAAAGGATGGGTGATTTTAGTTGAAGTATGATTTTAACCGTATCATTGACCGCCGCAATACCCGTTCCTACAAATGGGACCAGTCCGAGAAGCTGTTCGGAGACAAGGAGATTCTTCCGCTATGGGTGGCCGATATGGACTTTGCAAGCCCTCCTGCGGTACAGGAAGCGATTCTGCGCCGCGTACAGTCAGGAATATACGGCTACAGTGTGTCGGGCGACTCTTACAAAGCGGCAATTGCCGGCTGGTACCGCAGACGCCATGACTGGGAGATTCAGGAGGAGTGGATCTCTGATTCTCCGGGGATTGTAACCTCACTCAGCCTGTCTGTGGAGCTGTTCAGCCAGCCGGGGAATCAGGTGATTGTGCAATCGCCGGTCTACTATCCTTTCTATGATGTGATCCGGATGAATGACCGCAAGGTGGCGGTGAATCCGCTGAAGCTGGAAGCAGGCCGTTATGTCATGGACTACGCCCAGCTGGAAGAGCTGATGGCGGGTGGCGCGAAGCTGCTGCTGCTGTGTAACCCGCATAATCCGGGCGGCAGAGTATGGGAACGGGAGGAACTGTTGCGTCTCGGCGAGCTATGCCTGCGGTATGGGGTAACGGTGATCTCGGATGAGATTCATTGCGACATGATCATGCCCGGACACAAGCATATTCCGTTCGCTTCCTTGTCCCCGGAGCTGTCTGACATTACGCTGACCACACTGGCGGCTACCAAGACCTTCAATCTGCCGGGTCTGCAGACCTCATATATCGTCACCTCCAGCCCGGAGCTGAAACAGAAGTTCGATTATAAAATTAAGACGCTTAGCCTGCACATGTCGGCATTCTTCTCGCCAGAGGCTGTGGAAGCGGCATATAACGAAGGGGAAGAATGGCTGGATGAGCTGATCCTGCACATTAACGGCAACGCTCACTACGCCATCTCCTATCTGGCCGGGCATCTTCCGCAGGTGAAGCCGATGCAGCTGGAAGCCACCTATCTGCTGTGGACCGACTGCCGGGCCCTCGGACTCGATGCAGACGGGCTCAAGCAGCTGATGTACCGTGAGGCTAAGGTGGCATTTAACGAAGGTTCGGTCTTCGGACTGGAAGGCCAAGGCCATCTGCGGATCAATCTGGCCTGCCCGCGTTCCGTGCTGGTTGAAGCGCTGGAGCGGTTCACTGGGGCGGCGGCCGCTTATGTAACCCGATAATATGTAATGAAGAATCCGTCGCCTGATGAGGCTGGCGGATTCTTTATTTAAATATAAGAATTTATATGTTTCACACGATACATTATCCTTCTATTTCTCGCTGAAACGGATACCGTCCTCTTAAGGATGGCGTAGCCGTTTCTGCTTGTGTGCAAACCATATTGAGCCGCAGGTAACCCCATGTTAAGATGAGCAGTGCGACTAAGCCTAGAGAGCAAAGTTAATATAGGGAGTGGAGAAATAGAGATGAGTAACAGCACAACTAGAATCATCATCGATTGTGACACAGGAATAGACGATGCACTGGCCATATTGTATGCGCTCCGGGCACCGGGGGTAGTGGTCGAGGGGATTACAACGGTGTTCGGCAACATTGATGTGCAGCAGGCGGCGGAGAATACGCTGCGGCTGCTTGAGCTTGCGGCTCCGGGCTATGAAATCCCGGTAGCGCTGGGAGCTTCCCGGGCGCTGGTGCGTGAGCTAACCGGCTTCTCCACCCATGTTCACGGGGAGAATGGCATTGGCGGCGTTCAGCTGCCACCCTCCCGGCAGGTGCCGGTGCAAGAGACGGCGGCAGAGTTCATCGTGCGGATGGCAGATTCGAATCCGGGAGAACTGGTCCTGGTGACGCTCGGACGGCTGACGAACCTGTCGCTGGCCCTGGATCTGGACCCGCAGCTGACCTCCAAGCTGAAGAAGGTAGTAGTTATGGGCGGTACGGTCTTTAAGCCGGGCAACGTTACGCCGGTAGCCGAGGCCAATCTGTGGGGCGACCCGGAAGCGGCTGACCGTGTATTCACTTCAGGACTGCCTGTAATGATGATCGGGCTGGATGTGACACTTCAGACGCGGATCACTTCAGAGCATGTGGAGCTGCTGAGGCGGCATGGACGGGAAGAGAATAAGGCGGTCATTGACTTTATGGAAGAGTCGCTGGCGTATTATTTTAAATTTTACCGCGAGGCGAACTATCTCATTAACAGCGCTCCGCTGCATGATCCGCTGGCCCTGATGGCTGCCTTGCAGCCGGATCTGGTAACCTGCCGCCGGATGAAGGTCCGTGTAGAGCATCAGGGGGCGTTCACCTCCGGTATGGTCGTAGCAGACTTGCGGGCACAGCCCAAAGAAGGAGAATTCATCGAAGTGGCTGTAGAGGTGGATGCTGAACGGGCTGTTGGTGTCTTTTTGGGCGTGTTCATGTAGGTGTAAGGAGAACCCCGGACGGGTGAATCTGCAATGGTTACAATCTCTTCATTTGCTATATTTATCTAGTTTGCTAGAATAGTAGGGGATGTAAGGTTGAGAGATTCACAATCTATCTAAGAGGATGGGGAACTTACTTATATGAAGCATTTGGCCAAAATAGTATTATGCGCAGCGATCTCACTCGGCAGCCTCTCGGTACTTCCGGCAAGTGCGGTCCATGCTGCACCTGCGGGTGTCAGTATCATGCTGGACGGTTATCCGTTGCCGTTCCCGGTAGAGCCGGTGATGATGAACGGAACGACCATGGTGCCCTTCCGCGCCATCTCTGAAGCCCTGGGCATTCAGGTGGAATGGGATCAGAAGGCCCGCAAAATCACTGCCACCCGGAAGGCCGCAGCTGGTGCCGCTCCAACTGTAGTCGTCCTGACGCTCGGCAGCAAAAATGCCGTCGTGAACGGGGCGGTAGTGAAGCTGGAAGTAGCGCCGCAGGATATCCGCGGAACGACGATGCTGCCGCTCAAATTCTTCAGCCAGCAGTTCGGGGCGGCAGCCTCCTGGGATCAGGCGTCCAAGACCGTGTCCATCACCTCCCCGAAGCGGGACATGTATACCTTAGGCTTCTACGCACAGAAGGCGTACAGTGAGGTCTCGCTTATTCCAAGCTTTGATGCGGTTGCTTTTGGCTGGGCGCGGATTGACAAGGACGGCCAGTTCACCACCACAGGCAAGGATTTCTGGTGGCCGGAGGCGGCAGGCGAGGTTACGCCGGAGTCGATTGTGCAGAATGCGGCGGCGGGAGGGACCGCTCCCTACCTGATGGTCTATTCCAGTGACTCAACACTTGAGCTGAGCAAGAATCTAGAGGACCCGCAGCTTCAGCAGCAGACGATTGCCAGTATTGTCGATTTGGCCTCGCAGAAGGGATTTAAGGGCATCGGACTGGATCTTGAAGGACTGGGGCTGACGGGGGATAAGGCCCTGGTGCAGAGTCAATATAACGCTTTTGTCAAAAATCTCTCCACAGCCGCCCGCGCCGCCAGCCTCAAGCTGACCGTCATTCTGCATCCGCTGAACAGCTCCTACAAGGGGTATGATTATAAGACGCTGGGGACACTTGCGGACGATCTGGTTATCATGGCTTACGCCTATGAAGGGGAGACTGGGCCGGAGCCGATGAATAAGGTCGATGAGAGCATCCGCCTGGCCTTGAAGCAGGTCAGCAAGGAGAAGCTGATTCTCGGGATATCGGTCTACAGTGAGAACGAAGCCTCCGTCAATGCCAAGATCGGCCTGGCTAAGCGTTACGGCCTTAAGGGAATTGCGATCTGGCGTCTGGGGATCATCGGCCAGCCGGTGCTGAGCCGGATGGGAGAAGCTATCGAGCTGTAATAGGTACATCTATTAATGAAGACTGCCGTATGGTGAGCCTTAACCCATGCGGCAGTCTTTTTGCAAATATCAAATGTCACATTAACCTCGCGGGCTTACCTGTATAATTCTATAGTTAACTTATTGCGAATGTTTGCACATCCAAGGAGGACTATAGAATATGAGTACAAAATATAAAGCACTGGAACTGGATAAGCCGATGACGTATGAGCTGGAAGGGCTGGAAGTCGGCGTGACCTCGAACTGCAATTTCCGCTGTGATTACTGCTGCGCTTACAATAGAAATGACGGCCAGACCCTTGACGGTAAGGAGGTCATCCGCATTCTGGAGGAGCTGCCTAATCTGAAGCGTGTGCGCCTGTCAGGCGGAGAGGTTACACTGAAGTTTCAGGATTGCGTGGAGATTGTCGCCTACTGTACCTCCAGGGGCATTCAGACCCAACTCAACTCGAACGGCAGTCTGCTGAATGAGCAGCGGATCGGACAACTGGTGGACGCAGGTCTGACGACGATTCATATTTCTTTTAATTTCACCACGGCTGAGGGCTTCTCGCGGTATTATAATATTCATCCGAGTATCTACCACAAAATTAGAGAGAACATCACCATGTTCGCCAAAACAAATGTGAATGTCGTCCTGGAGACGCTGCTGTTCAATGAGACGCAGGACCATATGCAGGAAATCAGCGAGCATGTCTACTCTATGGGCGTAAGAACGCATGAAATCCAGAATAGTATTATCATGGGACATACCGGCTGGAAGGCGATTGCCGCCCGGGAACAGCTGAAGAATGCCGTCAATGAGCTGATTGCGCGGAAGCCGGCGGATACCACCCTCTACTTCACCTGTATGGACCGGTTCATGGACGCAATGGGCTTCGAGGAGCAGCCGGGCGTCTATTTCCCGCATTGCATTGAAGGGATGAAGCAGCTTCATCTGCACGGCAACGGCGACATTCTGATCTCCGAGCTGTGCCACCCGGTCATTATCGGCAATATCTATAACGGAACGTCACTGAAGGACTTGTACAGCAACATGCCGGCACCGCTGTCGGACTATCTGGAGAAACGGCCTTGCCCGGCGCTGGACGCTTTGTTCCCGCAAGGAGTATAGCTCATTTACCGGATCTGGCAGCAGAGAGAGTCAGTGCAGCGGTGTATGATGGCATAGTTAACATGGAGGGATGAGAACCATGCTTGGTGCAGTAAGACGCGGATTAATATCATCCAACCGTGTGCTGGAGCGGATCATGCCGCTGCTAACACCCGCAGCCATCGTAGTTGGCGTGCTTAATGAGGTGTCCCTGCTTCCTTTAACGTGGCTGGTGCCTTGGATCTTCGCCGGTATGACGCTGATCGGCAGTTTGAAATCGAATTTCCGGGATCTGCTAGCCGTGCTGGTCAAGCCGCAGAAGCTGATTATTCTGCTGGTTATCCTGCACGTTGTAATGCCGCTGATCGGCTGGCTGGCCGCGATGCTGTTCTTCCCGGGCGATCCTTATACGGTTACAGGGTATGTGCTGCTGTTCGCGATTCCAACCGGGGTGGTCAGTGTAGTCTGGGTATCCATGCATGGCGGGAATATTGCACTTACGCTGGCTCTGATCCTGATTGATACGCTGTTATCGCCATTGATTGTACCGGCTACCTTATATGTCCTGATGGGGGCAAGCGTACAGATGGACGCCGGTGAGATGATGCGGGGCCTGCTCTGGATGGTGGTGCTCCCCTCCGTAGCGGGAATGCTGCTGAATCAATTCAGCAAAGGCAAGATCAGTGCTGCCTGCGGGCCACCGCTGGCCCCGTTCGTCAAGGTGGGCTTGTTCACGGTGGTGTCAATCAACGGTGCCAGCATTGCCCGGTACCTGAAGCATCCGGACGGCAAGCTCGTTCTAATTATCGCGGTTACCTTCGTTACGGTTGCGCTCGGCTATGTTATTGGAGCATTCGTCTCGCGCCGCCTCCATTATGACCATGAGAGCTCCGTGGCCGTGCAGTTCAACTCCGGCATGCGTAATCTCAGTGCAGGCGCAGTATTGGCTGTTAGCTACTTCCCGCCAGCCGTGGCGCTGCCTGTGATCTCCGGTATGCTGTTCCAGCAGATTCTGGCTGCCTGTACCGGCATGTTCATCCGCAGCAGGGTGAGACGGCGGCAGCAGGCTGATCTGCTGGCTGACGGGCTCGTCGCTCCAGCTTCATCCGACATTCGCAGATCTCTTACTAAATAGAATGTGTGTATATGAACCCGCTTTTCCTGTTTATGCCGTAGTCTGCGGCGGTACCGGAGGGCGGGTTTTGTAGTGTTTGGAATGAAATGTAATTTTCATGCTGTCATTCGACAAAAAGTGATAATATTACTGAAAATGCTACAAGGAATATTCATTATTTTCGAGGGAAATCCGATAATAATTGTAATAAAGTAAGCTATTTGGCTGATTAGAAGCTAGAGGATAAGAAAAGGGTGGAAGGAAGTAGAAATCATGAAGATTCGTATGAAGCTATCGGTTATGATGATTGTCGTTACACTTATTTCTACAGCATTAATGGGGATTTTTACGTACACTAAATCCACGGGCACCATCATGAATCTGACCGAATCCTCCATGGAGCAGGCTAACACCAACAAAGCGCAGACCATTGCCGCCATGATTGATAAAGAGAAGCGGAGTATGCAGCTGGTTGCCGGGGACAGCGAGATTGTGCAGCTTCTGACCCAGGCTGGTAATAACGGCTTGAGCGGCGGGAATCCCCTGCAGAGTCAAGTGAATGTGAAGCTTCAGGGTCTGGTGAAGGATGCAGGCAACCTGGAGCATATGTTTGTGGTTGATCTGAAGGGAACGGCGGTAGCGGACAGCGATACCAAGCTGGTCGGCGCCAACTTCAGCGATAGAAATTATACGAAGAATGTCTTGAAGACCGGGATGCCTGTAATCAGCGAGACGCTGAAGTCTAAGTCAACAGGGGCCTATATTCTGGCTTTTGTCCATCCGGTGATGAGTGGGGAGAAGATGGTCGGATTCGTCGCTTCGGCAGTCAGGGCGGACAGTCTGGTGACTTATCTGGCAGATGCCAAGGTGGCGGGTGCGCCTTCCTCTTATGCTTACTTGGTGGATGAAACGGGGAATACGCTGTATCATCCCAACGAGAAGAAGATAGGTTCACTGGTGGAGAACGAATCCATCAAAGCCGTGGTCGAGCGGGTGAAGGCGGGGGAGAGCGTTGCGGATGGCATTGTGGAATATACCTTCAATGGGGCCAAGAAAAAAGCGGCCTACACCGTGCTCCCGGAGACGAAATGGACCTTGGTGCTGAGCGGAGATGTGGACGAGGTGCTGCAGCCGGTGAACGAGATGACGAACTTCATTATGCTGCTCGGCCTGGGAAGCCTGCTGCTCACCCTGCTGATTGGGACTACAGTGGCTACCCGTATCTCCTCGCCGATCATCAAGCTCACGGAGCTGGTGAACCGCACGGCAGAGCTGGATCTCAAGTATGATAATCAATATGAATATTTGACTAAAAATAAAGACGAGACAGGAACTATCGCCAAGGCTATGTTCCGTACCCGTGCGGCGCTGCGTGAGATGGCGGGCAGTCTGATTGCAATCTCCTCCAAGGTGCTGGATAATGCCGAGACGCTGGAGAAGCTGTCGAACGAGGTCAGAGAGAATGCGCATGATAATTCAGCCACGGCAGAAGAGCTGTCCGCAGGGATGGAGGAGACGGCGGCTTCTACCGAGGAGATGACGGCGGCCATTCACGAGACCCTGAGTAATGTCAGAGTGATCAGCGCTAAGGTAAAAGAAGGCTCCGGGGTATCGGGCCAAATTACGCAGCGGGCCCTGGAGCTTCAGCATGATGCAGTGACGTCCACAGAGAACGCGAAGCAGATCTACAGCTCCGTCCGTAGTGAGATGCAGCAGGCCATTGAGCAGTCAGAAGCGATCCATGAGATCAACGTATTGGCCGATACGATTCTCTCTATTACAAGCCAGACCAACCTTCTGGCCCTGAATGCAGCGATTGAAGCCGCGCGGGCAGGTGAGGCGGGCCGGGGCTTCGCTGTGGTGGCCGGGGAGATCCGCAAGCTGGCAGAGAAGTCCTCCGAGACGGCCTCAGGCATTCAAGAGGTTGTGCGGAATGTGTATGCCTCCGTGGAGCAGATGACCCGGCATTCCGAGGCCGTGCTGAGCTTCATTGACCGCAATGTGCTGGGCGATTATGAGCGCCTGACCGAGGTCAGCCAGCAGTACAATGATGATGCTTCCACGATTAACGGGCTGATGAACCAGTTCGAGGCGGCGGCCGATCACCTGAACGAGACCGTCTCCAGCATCGCCATCGCTGTCAATGAGGTGGCGGCTACCGTGAACGAGGGAGCCATCGGGGTGCAGGATATCGCCGAGAAGACGGCGGATATTGTGGAGAAGACCTTCCATGAAGCCACAATGGCCGACGAGAATACGCAGAGTGCTAAGGAAATGCAGCAGCTGGTTGAGAAATTCAAAATCTAAAATTCGTTTCAGCAGATCTTTATCTGGGCTTCATCTGTTTTTAAGCTTGAGGGGGTATAGTACTCACATACCCCCCTTTAATATAACTTTTGGCCCCGCCGGACGCTGGCGGGGTCCCTTTTTTTTGAAAGACCGGAGACTGGTATGCTATAGTCAATATAAGCTATGTTAGATACTGGAAGGAGGACGCATCATGACAAGATTAATGCTCAGCTCTACGCAAAGTCTATGGATCAACAGACAGCGGTTATTGTGTAGAGCGGATAGCTATTCTCCGCTGCAACGTTTGGCCGGATAAGGTTCTGTGCTATAGACTTTGCTGCCTTGATAAGTTGAATAACTTAAGAGGAGCGGAGCTATATGAAATATGTAAATGCAGACCTGGTATTACCACAGCAGCTGCTGCAGGAGGTTCAAAAATATATGCAGGGCGGGATGCTCTATATCCCTAAGCCCCAGGGACAGCGCAAGCGGTGGGGGGAGAATTCAGGCGGCAGATCCTACTTAAGCGCCCGGAACCAGTCCATTCGTGAGCATTATGCCAGCGGACTAAGCGTAACCGAGCTGGCGGAGCAATTCTGCCTGTCGGGCGACAGCATCAAGAAGATTGTGTATGGAAGCAAGCAGAGAGGATAGAGGTCTTAGGGCGCGCAACCTTAAGGCCTATGATGTTCACCCCGAGAGCTGGCTTCGATTGCATTATGTACACTAGATTCCTCTAAAACCCCTCGAAAAATAGCATCTGCTGCACTCTGTACAGTAGAATTTTGCACAGGCGGAATTTTGGAGCATAAATGCAGAAATCTAGTGTATGAAATACAATCGCAGCGTTCATAGACAAGCGCCCACGCCTGGCACTCAAGCTGATCCACACTTAACAAAGAAGGCTGTCCCAAGAAGTCGTGTCATGACTCTTGGAGCAGCCTTTTCTTTTTGTGCAAAAGTCAGGTTATACCTGTCTATTATCTATGTCCGCCGCCTCCGCCGACCCTATAATGAATGTAGACATTCATAGGAGGAGACAGGCAGATGACAATAGAAACAGCAACAAGAAATATAGTATTCCGGGCGCTCAAGGCATACGAATTAGTTTGGACAAAAATTGAATATATAAAGGAATCCGATAGTATCACGTTCAAGATAGAGACGGAAAACAAGCAGAAGCTGCTGCTGCGGATTCATGGCGGACGGTGCAGCCGGGAGGAGATTCTGTCGGAGCTGGAATGGCTCAGACATCTCAGTCAGACAGCAGACCTGATTGTTCCTGAAGGGCTGCCCGATTCAAGCGGCAGTTATATTCTGGAGACTAGAAGTGAAGCTGGCGGTGAAGCACAGCCACTTAACTATGTTACCCTCATGCGCTGGGTCGAAGGGGAGCATTCAGAGGGCAATCTGCTGGATGAGCAGCTCTACGCTGTAGGCGTTATGCTGGCCGGGATACATGAGGCGGGCAAACAGTTTGTTCCCTCTGGAGAGTTCACCCGTCCGGTATGGGGAGCAGACAGCTTTCGTAAGGAGTGGGACAAGCTGGAGAAGCACCATGAACTTATGGTCCCGGAAGCTTGGTGGAAGCTTTATCAGGCGGCTGCCGTGAAGATCCCGGGTGAACTCAATGCTATGGCGCCGGACCCCGGTAACTATGGTCTGATTCACGGTGATTTGCACGGCGGGAATGTGGTGTTCGCTGCAGGCAAGCCGCGTGCCATCGATTTCGGCCGCTGCGGCTACGGCTTCTACCTCTATGATCTGGCAGCTGCTCTGCTGGAGCTGTCCCCGGAGCAGCGCAGGAGCCTGATCGGGGGCTATAGCAGCGTCCGTGCGCTGGAGCCGGATTACGAACGGAAGCTGGAATGCTTCTTCATTATGATCATGATCGGGAACTACAGCCACCACATCTCTAATCCAGACGAACTCCCCAGCTTGAGGGAGGAGCAGACGTATGCACTGGCCTATCTTAGAGAGTATCTGGCGGACTCCAGGTTTCTGTTCGATAGAATTCAGCCCATCGAAATCAACTGAACCGCCTCCGCCGCTGTAACCAGTTCCTCGCTCCCCAGCTCCATATCCTTCAGCCGCAGCTTCTGCACTGCGGCTTCGCTCTCTCCGACCATGATCACGTAGCGGATGCCTTTGGCTGAAGCTGCGGCCAGCGTTTTTTTGAGCCTGCGCAAGCCGCTGTCTACGGTGGTGCGGATGCCGGCGGACCGCAGGCTAGCTGCAGCGATGAGAGCCTGCGGCATATACCCGCCTACAGGAACGACCAGAACGCCGGAGCGGTCTGCCGGTTCTGCCGGGCGCTCGTCCAGTAGGGCCATGATCGACTCCATTCCGAAGGAGATCCCCACGGTAGGATATTCTATATCATCACGCCCCACAAGCTTGCCGATGATCGCATCATATCTGCCTCCACCGCCCAGACTGGACGTATAACTGCCTGTGGCATCGAAGATTTCATAGACCGTTCCCGTGTAGAACGACAGCCCGCGTGACAGAAAAGGATCGAAGACGCACACATCCGCAAGTCCAACTGCATCAATCAGCTGCTGCAAGGCAAGCACTTCGAGCGTGCCGGGCTGCCCTTCCAGCTTATGCCGCTCCACCAGTTCCGCGAATCCCGGGTTCGCCAGCTCAAGCAGCTCCGAGATTAGCGTAACCGTCTGAGCGGTTAGCTGTTTGTCCGTCAGCTCAGCCAGCACCCCGGCGCTGCCGATCTTGGCCAGCTTGTCGAGGGTCAGCATCACGGAGAGCTGCTCCTGCTGCGGAACACCGACTGCACCCAGAATCTCGCCGAGGAAGCGGCGGTTGTTCCACTTCAGCATCACTGGAATTTCCAGTCTGCGGAACACCTCTGCGACGAGCTGCATCAGCTCTGCTTCCGCCTGCGGTCCGGCAATGCCGACGACATCGGCGTCACATTGCAGGAATTCGCGCAGTCGGCCTTTTTTGACCGGACCATCCCGGAACACCTTGCCGATCTCATACCGCCGGTAGGGGAATTCAATCCCCGGATTTAAGGCAATCACCTTGGCAAAAGGAATCGTCAGATCGTACCGCAGCCCCAGCCTGCGCCCGCCCTGATCGGCCAGCTTGTACATTTCGCGCAGAATCTCATCGCCTCCGGCGTATTTGGAGGTCAGCAGCTCCAGCTCATTCAGCAGGGTCGTCTCCATCGGCTCGAAGCCGTACAGCTCGAACAGCTCCTGCAGCGTAGTCCGTACCTTCTGGCGGATGGCTTGTTCCCGGCCGAAGTAATCATAAGTTCCTTTAATATTTTGCATCCTAAGCAGCTCCCTTGAATATGAATTCGGTGAAAATAAAAAACGCGCCGGACCTCATGGTCCCGCGCGCTTATCTATGCCGCAGGGAGGTCAAACGCGAAATGCGTTAGCCCGCCCTGAATCAATTCAGGTGTGCTAACGCTGCTTGTGATGATGAAGTTGATTCGTTATGATGGACAAGCGGTTCATGTGAATCAATTCCTTTCCATCTGGATTACAGCACATTATAGCGGATCAGGAGCAGCGGCGCAAGACCTGCATTATTTATCACGAAGGAGCAAACCTAATGAGTGATACACAGCTGATCACAGCAGCGGAGAATTTCGCCAAAGAACAATTAGGAAGGGACACCACCGGACATGACTGGTTTCATACCAATCGGGTGCGGAATACGGCAGCCCTGATTGCCGGAATGGAAGGGGCGAATGTGGTGATCTGTTCGATAGCCGCCCTGCTGCATGATGTAGCAGACGAGAAGCTGAATCCTTCCAAGGAGGCGGGGCTGCTCAAGGTGAGTGACTGGCTGGACAGACATCTGCCGGATGAAGCTGCTCGTAAGCATATTATGGAGATTATTGCCACGATGTCCTTCAGCGGCGGCGGGGGCGAGCCCATGTCAACGCTGGAAGGGCAGGTGGTCCAGGATGCGGACCGTCTGGATGCGCTGGGGGCTATCGGCATTACGCGGACCATGGTCTTTTCGGGAGCCAAGGGCCGTCCGGTCTATGATCCGCAGCTCCCTCCGCGTGACGAATCGCTGCAGAAGGAATACCGGGACTATTCCAAGGGGACAGCGGTCAACCATTTTTATGAGAAGCTGCTGAAGCTGAAGGATCTGATGAACACCGCTTACGGCAGGCAGCTTGCAGAGGAGCGGCATCAGTTCATGCTTAGTTTTTTGGAGCAATTCTATAAGGAATGGAATCAAGGGGCAGAGTAGCTGTTATAATGAAGGTATGCGCAAGATGGATGGAACGCGGGAGATCCCGCCTGAACCGGAACAATCGGCATAGAAGAGGTAGAATATAATATGAGTGAAGTACAAGTACAGTTTAGTGATTATGGTCTGGATGAGGAGATTATCCGTGCGCTGGAGGTTCTGAAGTACACGGACCCTACAGAGGTGCAGCGGAAGGTTATTCCGGTGGCGCTGAAGGCGCAGGATTTGATCGTCAAGTCCCAGACCGGCAGCGGCAAAACCGCAGCATTCGCCATCCCGCTCTGCGAGCTGGCCGATTGGGCGGAGAACAAACCCCAGGCGCTGGTGCTGACCCCCACCCGGGAGCTGGCCCAGCAGGTACGAGAGGATATTACGAACATCGGGCGCTTCAAGCGGATCAAGGCGGTAGCGCTGTTCGGCAAGCAGCCGTTCGCCCCGCAGAAGCTGGAGCTGACCCAGAAGACACATGTCGTTGTAGGCACGCCGGGCCGTGTATTCGATCATATTGAGCGCGGTACGCTGAACCTGAGCCGCATTCAATATCTGGTGATCGACGAAGCGGACGAAATGCTCAGCATGGGCTTCATCGAGCAGATCGAGAAGATTATTAAGCAGTTGCCCAAGGAACGTGTAACGATGCTGTTCTCGGCGACACTGCCGGATGTGATCAAGAATCTGTGCCGGAAGTATATGACGGACCCGGTGGACATTGAGATTGAAGCCAGCGGAATTACGACAGCATCGATTGAGCATGCACTGATTGAGGTTGTACAAGCTGCCAAGTTCGGGTTGCTAAGCGATCTGCTGACGGTGGAGAACCCGGATAGCTGTATTATTTTTTGCCGGACCCAGGAGCAGGTGAACGCCCTCTTCCGCGGGATGGCTGACCTCGAATATCCGGTGGACAAGATCCACGGCGGCATGGAGCAGGACGAGCGGTTCGAGGTAATGAATGCCTTCAAGCGCGGCCAGTTCCGTTATCTGATCGCCACCGACGTTGCAGCCAGAGGAATTGATATCGAGAACATCACCCATGTCTTTAACTACGATATCCCGCTGGAAAAAGAGAGCTACGTCCACCGCACCGGCCGCACCGCGCGCGCAGGCAAAAGCGGCAAAGCGATCACCTTCGTGACTCCAAACGAACACAAATGGGTCAGAGAAATCGAAGGCTATATCGGCTTCAGCCTGCCCGTCATGAAGGCTCCTTCAGACGATGCCGTGGCCTATGCCAAACCGGCCTTCGACCAGAAGTTGGGCAAGCAGCAGGTCCGCAAAACGGGCAAAACCGAGGTCATGAACCAGGACATCATGAAGCTGTATTTCAATGGCGGCAAGAAAAAGAAGCTCCGCGCGGTGGACTTTGTCGGCACCATTGCGAAGCTTGAGGGCATTACGGCTGAGGACATCGGGATCATCACGATTCAGGATAATGTGACCTACGTCGATATTCTGAACGGTAAGGGACCGCTTGTACTCCAGACGATGAAGGAGACCACGGTCAAGGGCAAGCTGCTGAAATGTCATATTGCCAAGAAATAAGCCGGAGCTGCTGCTATTGCAGCCGGGTATCGAACGCTGTCACACTGGGTAACAAGGCCGGGGTGACAGCGTTTTTTTGAAATAGTGATGTATGATACAATAATATGAACTCTTTTTAAAGGATGGGCTTCTAATGAAGAAAGCAGACAAGTCAGCCTCCTAAATTCAGTTTACACAAACATTTAGGAGGCATAGCCAATGATTTTTAATCTGATTGATAGGGATAACTGGAAGAGACAAGAGATCTTTAATCATTATCTGAACCAGGGTACGACCTTTAGCCTGACAGCAGAAATCGAGATTAGCGTTTTATACCGAATAATAAAACAACAAGAATATAAGCTGTATCCTGCCCTTCTATTCTTAATGACCCGTGTGGTCAACTCCAATATTGCGTTCAGAATGGGATACAATTGTACGGGGGAATTAGGGTATTGGGACAAGGTAGACCCGCTGTATACAATTGCCGACAGTGTCTCAGAATCCTTTTCGGCGATTTGGACGGCGGGCACGAATGATTTCAAAGCGTTCCATGTTGCTTATGTTTCTGATGTGGAGAATTATAAGGATTCCGGGAGATTGTTCCCTAAGACACCTATACCTGAGCATACCTTTTCTGTATCTATGATTCCGTGGACTTCCTTTACGGGATTTAACCTGAATATCAGCAATAACGGGAATTACCTTCTGCCCATTATTACCGCAGGTAAATTCACGACCACAGGCGATTCAATATACCTGCCACTGTCGTTGCAAGTCCATCATGCAGTCTGTGACGGCTATCATGCAGGATGGTTCATGAACGAGGTCCAGGCCATGGCAGATCGTGCTGAGGAATGGATTGACGGAGGTTGTTAATTTGGCTAAATTACAAGACTATTATAAGAATGATAAATCTTTGAATATAGAATTTGTCTATCGTGATAAGAGACCTGATCAGGGCTGTAAGTTTATCGTTACAATTACAGAGAATAGAAGCATCGTTGTGAGTGAAGTAGGGTGGACGAATTTTACATTAAATAAATTTGTTGAGATGCTTAATAATTTCCCGATGGATATATATAATGGTTATTTTTCGCATTATGACGAATCCTTTGAGTGGAAATGGATAGAACAATCCGATCATCAACAGTTGTTTCTAATCACCGTTTTTACTGCGGGCGATGGATTTTCTTACACCAGTAGTATTCAAGAGATTAGAGCCCTTGGTGCAGCGATCCTTGAGGAAATTAATTATGCACCACATTTTGATTCAAAATAAAGAAACCTTCCGGTATACGGCTTAAGCCGCATTTCGGAAGGTTTTTAGTTTGAGTCCGTATCAATAGAAATGTCTACGCATTATACTGCGCCTGATACAACCGGCTATAAGTGCCTCCGGCATTCACCAGCTCCTCGTGGCGGCCTTCCTCGGAGATGCCGTCCTCATTCACCACAATAATGCGGTCGGCATTCTTGATCGTCGTCAGGCGGTGGGCAATAACCAGTGTGGTGCGGCCCACCGACAGGTCGGCCAGCGACTGCTGGATCGCTGCTTCGGTCTCAGTATCGAGTGCCGAGGTAGCCTCATCCAGAATCAGAATCGGCGGATTCTTCAGGAACATCCGGGCAATCGCCAGGCGCTGCTTCTGTCCGCCGGACAGCTTGACGCCGCGTTCGCCGATCACAGTGTCCATGCCACTCGGCAGGCTGTTAATCAGCTCCTCCAGGCGGGCCTGACGGGCAGCCTGCCAGATTTCCGGCAGCCCTGCATCAAGCTTGCCGTAGGCAATATTCTCTCGGATCGTGCCGGAGAAGAGGAACACATCCTGCTGCACGATTCCGATCTGCTTGCGCAACGAGCTGAGCTTCATATCACGGATGTCGATCCCATCGATGGAGATTGCGCCGCCGGTCACATCGTAGAACCGGGGGAGCAGGCTGCAGATGGTTGTTTTACCTGCACCGGAAGGGCCAACGAATGCGATGGTCTCCCCGGCGTTAACCTCCAGGCTAATATCCTCCAGTACCTTCCGGTTCGCTTCATAGCCGAAGCTGACATGGCTGAAAGAGATGTCTCCGCGAAGCTGGCCTGCCTCTACGGCATCCGGTTTGTCGGCAATGTCCGGTTCAGTGTCGATGACTTCAAGATAACGTTTGAATCCGGCAATCCCCTTCGGATAACTCTCAATAACCGCATTGATCTTCTCAATCGGCCGGAAGAAGACATTAGACAGAAGAATGAAAGCGACAAATTCCCCGATTTCCAGCTCTCCTTTGATGAAGAACCACGCCCCGCAGACCATCACGACAATGGTGATCAGACGGGTCATCATATAGCTGACCGACGAGCTTTTGGCCATCAGCTTATAGGCCATTAGCTTGGTCTCACGGAACTTCTGGTTGTCCACAGCGAACAGCTCTTTCTCGAATTCTTCATTGGCAAAAGACTGGACCACGCGGATTCCGCCGACATTGTCTTCAATCCGGGCATTGAAGTTCCCTACATTGCCGAATAGACGATGATAGGTTTCAGTCATGCTGCGCCCGAAGTGGATAATGACCCAGGCCATAATCGGCACGATGATGAACGTGATGACGGCCAGCTGGAGATTGATATCGGCCATCAGTATAAATGCGCCGACCAGCGTCATGACCGCAATGAACACATCCTCCGGCCCGTGATGCGCAACTTCCCCGATATCATTTAGGTCATTGGTAATTCTGCCAAGCAGATGACCGGTTTTGTTATTGTCGAAGAACCGGAAGCTGAGCTTCTGGATATGATCGAACATTTTTTTGCGCATATTGGTTTCAATATTAATGCCCAGCATATGCCCCCAATAGGTAACCACATAGTTCATGGCTGTGTTAAGTGCATAGATCCCGAGCAGAACCACGCAGGCAATCAGAATCAGGGGCCAATCCTGACCCGGCAGCAGATCATCAATGAATTTATTGACAGCCACCGGAAAAGCAAGCTCCAGCAGACCCGCACCCACCGCACAGGTGAAATCAAGGATAAACAGCTTCTTGTAGGGACGGTAATAGGAGAAAAAACGACGCAGCATCTCTTGTTCACTCTTTTCTATAATATGTTATGTATCTGGTTACTGAGAGTGATTCTCAATTAAACCTTCTGCTTAGGATACTAAAGATGGTTACATGTTTTGTCAACGGTGAGAATCGTAAAAATTGAAATATACTGCGGAATTGATTGCCGTTTAACCCAAACCAAGATCGTGATTTATACATATTTTAACAGTATTCAGGCATAAAGGAGGAGTTAACATGGGCGAAAATGTTGGAGGATACGGCGGAGTTTTCACTTCCACTGGCGCAATCCTGGTTCTGTTCATCCTGCTCGTAATCATCACGAAATCCTTCTGTCTCTAATTTTGTTCACCTGCCGCTGGTCGCTTGACCGGCGGTTTTTTTAAGAATTGGGGCCCCCGCAAAGTGCCTGAATTATCTTCGAAGCTAAATCCCCACTTTGTATGGTTATATTCTGGGCCCGGGAGGCTGCTCCGGCAAGCGATATGATATAATGAAATAATGCGCCTTGGATGAAGGGCGTAATACATATAGCGGCTATTCCCTGACAAGCTCCGGGCTTGACGGGTGTTTTGCTGCGACCTGGAGGTACCACATGAAGCTCGGCCGTGAAAATAACAAGAGGACAAGCCCGGCCTTGTCCTCATCTGCTGCGGATGTCCGCAGCAGATGGATGCTCGTCACCGGAATCATCTGTGTGGCCGCTGCCCTGCGCGCCCCGTTCACTTCCGTCGGACCGCTGCTGGAGATGATCCGGGATGACCTGGGGTTGTCTAATACTCTAGCGGGGGCGATTACGACTTTGCCTTTACTGGCTTTTGCTCTACTGTCACCCTTCGCGCCGCGGCTAGCCCGCAAGCTGGGACTGCCCAATATCCTGGTGCTGGCCATGCTCACACTGTCCATGGGAATTCTGGTCCGTTCGGCTTCCGGCACGGTAACCTTCTTCGCAGGTACGGCCATGATCGGTTTGTCGATTGCCGTCTGTAATGTGCTGCTGCCGGGACTGATCAAGGGGAAATTCCCGCACCGCATCGGTCTGATGACCGGAATCTACACCGTGTCTATGAACATATGTGCAGCGGCTGCCTCGGGGCTGAGTGTTCCCTTAGCCACCCGTGCAGGGCTGGGGTGGAGAGGAACGCTGGCGCTCTGGTTCATGATTGCTGCACTGGCTACGATCTTCTGGATTCGGCAGCTGAAGAGTCTGGGCACGGGACAGGCAGGCACTGTATCCTCATCAGCGGCACGGGTCTGGCGCTCCCCGCTCGCCTGGCAGGTTACGCTGTTCATGGGACTGCAATCCCTGCTCTATTATGTGCTGATCGCCTGGTTCTCAGTGATCCTCGGAGAGCGGGGGATGTCTGCCGGCCATGCCGGCTGGATCCTCTCGCTGATGCAGCTGGCCCAGCTGCCGTTCACATTCTTCGTGCCGCTCTGGGCCGGAAGGATGAAGAACCAGCGGCTGCCGGTGGTGATTACTTCTGTTCTGTTTATCACCGGTATCCTTGGCGTCTGGCTGGGCAGTACCGCACTAATGGCGTTATGGGCTATCTGCATTGGGATTGCCGGGGGCTTCGCCTTCGGTCTGGCAATGATGTTCTTCAGCCTGCGCACCCGGACTACGCAGGAGGCCAGCGAGCTGTCCGGCATGGCCCAATCGGCAGGTTATCTGCTCGCCGCGATGGGTCCTGCGCTGTTCGGCCTGCTGCATGATGCTGCGGGGAGCTGGAATGTACCGCTTGCGCTGCTTGCTGTAGCCAGTGTGTTGCTATTCGCAGCCGGTATGGGGGCCGGACGCGACAAATATATCTAATTGTTGAAGTCAATGATTAGATTACATACTGCTTTAACAATCGGGTGTTATATTGAGTGTGCCTCAGCTTGTATGTGTGATTATATCTGGTGAACTCTGGACCCTGCCTGCTGGCAGGGTCATTTTTTTGAAATATAAGAATTTATATGTTGCACATGATAAATTATCCTTCTATTTCTCGCTGAAACGGTACCGTCCTTTAAAAGGACGGCAAAGCCGTTTCTACTTGTTGACCGTTAGATTTCTTGACAAAAAAGAGCTTGCAATTCCCCAAAAAAGAGAGTATATTCTTAATTACGGTGATTGAATCACTGAACTACATAATATGCGGTCATGGCGGAATTGGCAGACGCGCTGGCTTCAGGTGCCAGTGATAGCAATATCGTGGAGGTTCGAGTCCTCTTGACCGCATCCGCATTACTCAATAGCCCTTCTTCGGAAGGGCTATTTTTTGCGTTTCTACTCCAGTTGACGGGAAAGAGACTTATTTCCCAGAAGCGATGCAAAGGAATGCCGAAACAGGTGTAACGTAAGAGTGCTACAGAGGCATATGGACCCAATGTATGCCAAAAACAGCATACATTATGCTCACATGCAGGTACGTGGCCGGAATGTATGCCAAAAACAGCATACATAATGCTCGCAAGCAGGCACCTGGGCCAAATGTTTGGATTTCCATGCTGCTCATGTTTCATGCTATATGCCGCCAGAAAGCAGAGTGGATGGAGGCGCGTAAAGTACTGCCTACACGTGGCAGGAGGTACCGGCATCATTCACCCGTTGGGGTGATTTTATTTTTTCACGGACAAACTGTAACCTTTTGCCTTACTTGAACGAATAAGCAGTAGACGGCTGGGCAGGAGAGGAGGCGTGTGAGACGAACGGGAGCGAAAGGGAGCGGGGAGAAGGTCTTGTGGCAGTGGACCAGGAGACGGCAGATGAGGCGGCAGCTTCTCTGCTGGATGAAGAGGCGGTGCTAATCAGGTTCAGGGAAGGGAGCCGGGATGCGTTTGGATGGCTGGTCCGGCAATACCGGGAGTCTGCTGTGCGGTTTGCGTACCACTTGACCGGGGATTATCATACCGCCGAGGATCTGGCGCAGGACTGCTTCGCCTATCTGCTGGTGTACCCGGAGAAATATGATTATCGGGCGTCCTTCAAAACCTATCTGTTTACCATCCTCCGCAACAAGAGCATAGACTCGGTCCGTAAGCGTGCAAGGCGGCAAAGCTTACCGTATACGGCGGAGAGCAGCAGCGTACATAACCCGGATGAGGGAAATCCTGAACAGCTGGCTATCATCCGGGAAGAGGATGTGGAATGGCGCAGAAGATTGTATCAGATGAAGCCTGATTACGGGCAGGCGGTCTATCTGGTGGATGTGGGACAGATGTCTTATGAACAGGCGGCCGCAGTGATGGGCCGGAATCAAGTGAGCTTCAAGGTGCTGCTGCACCGGGCGCGCAAGAAGCTGAGGCAGATCTACGAGAAGGAGGAGTGGGATTGTGAAGTCAACGGAACAAGAACAGCTATTTCTGGATGAAGTCTACCGCAAGGCCCGTCTGCTGGAATACGACAAGTGTGAAGCACAGAAAGTACTGCATAACCGCAAGGTGCTGGCCAGACGGCAAATTCTTACAGTTTCAGGTATCACAATCGTTACAGCCGTATTCGCCCTGATGATTTGGGTCGGCAAGGTGGATCAGGGGTTGTGTGTTGCGCTGTCGCTCCTTCTGATTACAGCAGGTCTGTTGATCGAGAAGCTTGAATTGCTGTGGAGTCTGGAGAACGACGGTTGAACAGGATTTGCAGGAAAGGGAGAGAACTGAAATGGAGCTAATCATTAACCATTTGACCAAGACTTACGGAAGCAAGACGGCACTGCAGGATATCAGCTTTCGGGTAGGCGAGGGCATTCACGGCCTGCTGGGGCCGAACGGGGCAGGCAAAACTACGCTGATGCGGCTGCTAGCCACTCTGCTGACGCCCAGTTCAGGAACGGTAGAGATAGGCGGGGTTTCCTTGCAGGATAAAGCCCGGGTACGCGAGCTGGTTGGCTATCTGCCGCAGGAGTTCGCCTTCTATCCTGGAATGACTGTCTATGAGGCTATGGATTATCTTGCGCTGCTGTCCGGAATAGGCGGCCGCTCCGAACGGAAGCGGAGAATAGATGATCTGCTGGAGCAAGTGAACCTTACGGAGCAGCGCCGGACCAAGGTCAAGGCGCTGTCCGGCGGCATGAAGCGGCGGCTGGGCGTAGCCCAGGCCATGGTGCATGAGCCGAAGCTGCTGATTGTCGATGAGCCGACAGCGGGGCTGGACCCCGAGGAGCGCATCCGGTTCCGGCGGCTGCTGGGACGGTTCGCCGAGGGCAGGATTGTTCTTCTGTCCACGCATGTCGTTGAAGATGTGGAGTCCACCTGCGAGCAGATGACTGTACTGCATAAGGGGAGTCTGCGGTATCACGGCAGAATAGGTGATCTTACCGCCGCTGCGGCCGGCCGTGTCTGGATCGCTGAGCTGGACCGGGCGCAGTGGGAGCGGGACCGCGACCGCTTCCCGGTACTGTCTGCCGTGCCGGAAGGTGCAGGCATGCGGGTCCGGGTACTCGCTGAGGAGCAGCCGTACGAAGGGGCACAGCAGGCCGCGCCATCGATTGAAGATGCGTACCTCCATTTGATGCGCAGGGAGGAATCCTACGTATGATGGCATTGATCGGCAAGGAGATTCGCATGACTCTGCGCAGCCTGGTATTCTATCTGTTTGTGATTGCCAGCATATTCTTCTATTTCACTTCGTATGCTACGGAGGAGACCTGGGGAGCGCTCGGTCCTCCTGTAATAAGTAAGCCGCAGAATATGGGAACTGCGGAACAACCTTATTACGGTTGGGCCACTCCGAGGGATACCCGCAGCTTGGCTGAACAGATGAAGATCCAGATGAAGCGGGATCTGAATGCGGGAGTCATCGAGAAGATCAGGCTGGGCTTCCCGATGGAGGTGGAGCTGGATGCCGGAGAGAAGGCGGCCTTGACCGCTGCAATCTCACAGCTGGCTAAGATCCTGAAGGACCCCAGCCAATATAGCATGGATGAGGTTTATCGTGTCGCTGAGGCATTGAACAGTAGATTGGGCGGGAACAGCATGTACCAACAACAAGGACTGGATGGTTACAGTTATGTTATAAAGTCTGTGGACGAAGCAGAGAAGGCACAGCAAGCGCAGCTTGCGGACTATAATGCCAAGGTAGACGCTGGGGAACTGCTTCCCGGAGCCGCCCGTTATTTCAGTGATTATCTGTCGTTGCCCGCAGGGATTTTCCCGGTCTTTCTGTCCGCCTTCCTGCTGCTGCGGGACCGCTCCAGCCGGATGAATGAATTGATCTACAGCCGCAGGGTCTCCCAGTGGGTATATGTCGGGTCCAAGTTTATCGCCCAAGGGATTATGCTCTCCCTCGTCTACCTCATTCTCGCTGTCATTGGGGGCTGGCAGACGGTGGATAAGCTTGGGCTTACTGGTCAGACGGGACAGGCTATATCAGTCTTTCTCAGCTATACCGCCTGGTGGCTGCTGCCCACCTTGTGGATCTCTGTCGCCTTCGGGATGTTCGGCTCCATGCTGTTCCGCCGGGGCATTGTGCCTATCGCCCTGCAGATCATCTGGTGGTTCGTATCCGTACTGCCGCTTATGGGCTCCTATGGGCTGAACCGGCTGTTCATCCGCTTCAATTCACCTAATGACTATAATCTGTACCAAGGCTGGGCAGATGAGATTGCCCTTAACCGCAGCATCTACCTGCTGTTGGCCGTTCTTCTGACCGCCGGGGCAGCCTGGCTGTGGGAAAGAAACCGTAGCCGTATGGATTCTGCACAGTCTCTTGGCAGGAAGAAGACGAAGCGGACTCCGGCGGTGCCCGCATCTGGAGCACTGAGATGAGCCGGCAGATCATCGCTCCGCTCGCCCGTTATAATCTTAAGCTGACAGTGCATTATTCCTGGCTGCTGTCAGCGGTACTTTTGGCAGCCGTACCGGTATTCATAGACCCTGTATTCATGGACAGGCTCCAGGTTGCGAAACTGGGAGAATTCCTCGTCAGCCTGCTGGGACTGATAGTCTATCCGCATCTAGGTCTGTTGGAGGATGGCGGCATCCAGGAGGTGCTTTATGCCAAGCGGGTACGTCATCTTCCGTTATTTCTGTTCCGCTGGCTGCTTACCGCTCTTTATATCTTCCTTGCGGTCGCTGCTTTGTTCACCTGGATACATGAAAGAGGTGCAGATTTTGAGCTATGGCCGATGGTGGGTGGGACGGCAATCACCGCCATTGTGATCGGATCAGCCGGTCTGACGGCTACTCTTCTGGCCGGTAACCTCTCGGCTGGATATATTACCGGATTCTCCTGGTATCTGCTGGATTTCACCACCAAAGGCAAACTGACCGGGCCCTTTTACCTGTTCGGCCTGCTTAAGGAGCCATGGGATAACGGCAAGTGGCTGCTTGCCGGTCTATCGCTGACGCTGGTACTCTTCTGTGCCTTCTGGCTGCCGCGCAGGAGACTGGACTAACCTATAACCCACCGCCTTGACGTCATGAAAGTGACCAGGGCGGTGTTTTTGAAAATATAAGACTTTATATGTTGCACACGATAAAGTATCCTTCTATTTCTCGCTGAAACGATACCGTCCTTAAAAGGACGGCAAAGCTGTTTCCACTTGTAGAATGTATATGTTTTGGGGTCCCCGCAAAGTACCTGAGTCATCACCTGCGCTAAAGCCCCACTTTGTGGGGTTATTTTGTGTGTGAATATGCACCGTTTCCAGCGGCAGCTTGTCCTGCACACCATCATTAGCGGGACTTTAGGTCTGGAGCATAAATTCCGAATAAAAGGTATAATGTTACTAAATTATGTCCCCCATTTTCTCAGAGGAGGCTCTAGCTTTGTCCGACACACTATTTAAGCACTTGTACATGCGGTCCTCAATAGGATATGCGGCAGTATCCATTACGGATGGAACTATGCTCATGGCCAACCCTGCGCTTTGCGGGATGTTGGGATACACCGAGACCGAACTCAAGGAGCTGCGTTACCAGGATATCGTCTTTCCGGATGAAGGGTATACCCTTCATCACGGGCAGATTATGAATGATTTAATAAGCAGTCCCGATATGGCTGTAGATACCGAAAAGCGGTTCGTACATAAGAATGGCGAGATGCTCTGGGTTGCCCTGCATCTTTTTCTGATCATTGATGAACAGACTGGAAGTCCATCCCATCTGGTTGCGGAGATGACGGATATTACCGCGTGCAAGATCGCGGAGAAGAAGATAGAGGAGGACCACCAGCTCTACGAGCTGGTTACGGAGCACACTCCGGATATGATTTCATTCTCCGATCCTGACGGGACGCTGCGCTACGTCTCCCCGTCAGTCGAAACGCTGCTCGGCTATCCGGCAAGCGGCATGATCGGCCGCAACAAAACGGAATATTACCATGAAGCGGATGCGCTGGAAATGACTGAGCCGGGGAAGCTCTACTCTGACAGTGACACCTTCACACGCAGGGTCAGGCATAGGGACGGCCATTATCTTTGGATTGAAAGCTCCCTTCAGGTGGTGCGGAACCGTGAAGGCGAAGTACGGCAGATCCTGACGATTGCCCGTGACATCACCGAGCGGAAGAAGGTTGAAGATATGCTGGCTGCCGCGCAGGAGCTTGGACAAATGGGCTCCTGGGAGTGGAATTCCATCTATGAGCAGCTGATCGTCTCCGGCCAGCTGATGGCTATCTTTGAATTAGGCGGGAATTGCGGAAATCATACCGTGGTCCATTATACTCAGTTGCTTGACTGTGTAGTGCCGGAGGACCTGGACAGATTGCGTGAAGAGCTGCATTATACGCTGAAGTCCGGGGCTAAGGGCGAGGCGATTTTCAGAGTGAAGGGTAGTGAGGATCGTAAGTCTCTCTACGCACACTGGGAAGTGATCCTGGATGCCTCCGGCAAGGTTCAGCAGATCCGCGGTATGGTGCAGGATGTGACCGAGCGTGAACGGATGGAGGAGCAGCTGCGTGAGAGCGAGAACCGCTACAAGTCGCTTTTCGAATACAATCCGTCTGCCATCAGTGCCATGGATCTGCAGGGGTACATTCAGTCAATGAACGCCAGTCTGGAGCAGCTGACTGGATACAGCAGGGAGACCCTAATACATTCCAGTTACTGTGAGATTATTGAAGAGGATGAGCTGGAGCATGTGAATATGCGGTTTCTGGCGGCAGCCGGAGGCATGGCCCAGACCTTCGATACCCGGGTGATCCGTCACGACGGCGAGCGGGTGGAGGTGGGGATGATTTATGTCCCTATGCTGATTGATCATGAAGTGGTCGGCGTATTCGCCATTACCAGTGATATTACAGAGCCTAAGCGGTATCTGGAGCAGATTGAGAAGCTTAGCTATGAGCATGCGCTGATCCTGAACTCTGTGTCGGAGGGGATTTTTGGCATGAATCTGGAGGGGGAGACCGTATTTATTAATCCCGCTGCCTCTGTCATGCTCGGGTATAATCCGGGGGAGCTGGCCGGTAATATCAAGCTGCATACGATCGCGCAGACCTGGATGGACGGTGAGCTGTATCCCGGGGGACACCGGACGCTGGCGGAGCTGCTCAAGACCAAGCTCTCTTATGAGCAGGAGCAGGAAGGGATTTTCTGGCGTCAGGACGGCTCCAGCTTCCTGGTCAAATACCGGATGACGGCACTATATGATAACGGAGAGCATAAAGGGGCGGTGGTGGTCTTCCGGGATATCACCGAGGAGAAGGCTGTGGAGCGTGCCAAGGAATCTGCGGAGAAGGCTGACCGGGCCAAGTCGGAGTTCCTGGCGATTATGAGCCATGAGCTGCGTACACCGATGAATGGAATTATCGGGATGGCGGATCTTCTGTCGGGAACAGAGCTTACGGAGGAACAGCAGTATTACACCCAGATTATTAATAAAAGCGGCGCCGCGCTCGTACATATTCTTAACGAGGTGCTGGATTTCAGTAAAATTGAATCCGGCATGATGACGCTGGATCTCCAGCCGGTCGATATCCGGCAGGTTGTTCAGAACGTCTGTGAGCTATTCTATCCGCGTATCCAGGAGAAAGGGCTGATTCTGCGCAGCCATATTGAGCCGGATATTCCGGCTGTTGTCATCACCGACGAAACCAGGCTGAGGCAGGTGCTGGTGAATCTCGTCGGCAATGCGGTCAAGTTCACGGAAGAAGGCGAGGTCGGCGTCTGTGTGAAGCTGGAGGCTGCCGGGGAGCCGGGCTCGCTGATTCTGAGGTTCACGGTAACTGATACCGGAATAGGCATTCCGCAGGGCAGCCAGAACCTGTTATTCCAGTCCTTTTCCCAGCTGGACCCTTCGATCAACCGTAAGTACGGCGGGACGGGACTGGGGCTGGCGATCAGTAAGAAGCTGGTCGAGCTGCTGGACGGAGCTATCGGTGTGAATAGCGTCGAAGGGGAGGGCTCGGAATTCTACTTCACCATCGGCGTGATGTATTCGGTGGAGGAGCCGGGCCAAGCGCTGCTGGCAGGAGTTGCTGCCACTCAGGAGTATAAGGGCGGGATCTTCAACCTGGATCATCCCGAGGGCCAGTACGGACCGTTGTCTATCCTAGTCGCAGAGGATCATCAGGTGAATCAGCAGATCCTGCAGACTTTTCTCAAAAAGCGCGGCTACTCCTCAGACCTGGCAGTGAACGGGGAACAGGCGGTAGAAGCTGTACGTTCCCGGCATTATGATCTGGTGTTCATGGATATTCAGATGCCGGGCATGGACGGAATTGAAGCGACCCGGCAGATCCGCGAGGCGATGGGGCTGTCTCCGGTTATTATTGCCGCCACGGCCTTTGCACGTAAGGAAGATGAAGAGATGTGCCTCCGGGCAGGGATGCAGGACTTTATCCCCAAGCCAATCCGTGGGGAAGAGCTGGACAGAGTGCTGAGGGAATGGTCGGGCAGCATCCGCAGGTAGTCTTGTAATATAGAAGGCCGGATAGCTGGCAGGCAAAGCGAGCGCTATTCACGTTGACAGCTTTTCCTTGTCTGCATTACTATTATATAAATCGTAAATATTACGAATGAATAACGGCAAGCGAAAGGGTCAATAGAGTGAAAACGATGAAGCGCGGAGATTTCCTGCTGATTCTCATTGTATTGCTGGCCGCCGGTTCCATCTACGGTTACAAGTGGTTCTCTAACCACAATCATCCGTATAAGCAAGGGGAGCTGGAGGCAGTAATCACAGTGAACGGCAAAGCCTACAAGACTGTGCAGCTGACCAAGGAAGAGCAGATTATTGATATCCGCACCAGGTATGGCCATAACACGCTGAAGGTATACGATTATGGTATTCAAATGACCTATTCCGATGCTCCGCTGACCATTGCGCTGGACATGGGATTCATCTCCCGGCCGAAGCAGCAGATTATCTGCATTCCGGCCCGTCTCCTGGTGGAGATCTCGAACCCGGGGGCTTCGCTGGAGGATGACGATGCGCTGGACGCAGTCATCTAGTTATGGCTGCAGCTCTTTCCATGCCTCTGCGGCATCGGCGTTCGTGTACACATAAGGTGTGGACGGTGCTGCCATAGCGGTTATGCTCTGCGGAGCGATCTGCAGAGTCTCTACGCCCTCACGGAGCGTCACATGAAGCTTGCCCCGAACCTCAATCCAGGTATCGGCGGGCAGGCTTATTTGTGTACCCGGCGCCAGGAGAATGCCAAAAGGAGTGGCATCTGCCGTACAGCACTGCACCAGGAAGCGGCTGACGGCATAGCCGGATTGGCCGGACCCCTGCGGCTCACGGTACAGGAAGCCGGATACGGAGATTTCCTTGCCCTCGAACTGCGATTTATACAGGTTAAGAGCGCCCAGCGTTTCCGAGAAAATCTCAGGGAACACAGGGATGATGGGCTGCCTGTAGAGCTGGCCGGCCAGCTTTGCAAATTCGGCCTCATAGGGGTTGGCCGGAATGAACCTTCCCCCGTTGCCGGACTCAACCGCAGTGTAAGACAGGGCAAGGCCCTTCTTGGCCGCTGCGGCACTGCCGAGTGCCCGGTCGGGCAGCAGGAACCCGAGCAACAACGGGAGCAGGAACAGGCTGTACAGCGCGGAGCTGCCCAGGAATGAACGGGGCAGGCGGTGCTCGCAGTCGCAGAGGGCAGAGCTTCTGCCAAGCACAGCTTGGAGCCCGAGGCTGAGCGCCATCAGGGAGAGCGGAACCGGGCATAATCTGATCCAGCGGGCCAGCTTGGGAGCAACATAATAATGGAGGGCGTCCTGCTGGACCAGATGTCCGATATAGAGGGCGAAGGCGAGCAGAATAACCGCCCTGAGTACATAGTGAAACCGGATGCTTCCGGAGCTATTCATGCAGATTCTCCTCCAATTAATCGGATTTTCAGGGCAGCTACAGCCAGAATGAAGCGAGCACGGAGCCGGTGAAGACGGCCGCGGCAATGAGGAAGAACAGGTACAGGGCGAATCTGGTCTTGAACAGCGAGAGCAGCATCAGGGCGTTCTTGAAATCCAGCATTGGTCCCAGCACCATGAAGGCTAGCAGCGCTCCTGCCGGGAAGGTATGCAGGAAGGTGGACGCAACGAAGGCGTCGGAGGTGGAGCAGAGTGAGAGTGCGAAGGCCAGCCCCATCATGAATATGTAGGAGCCGAGCGGACGGTCACCAATGGCGGACAGGCTGCTCTGATTCATGAAGGTCTGGATGCCCGCAGTCAGCAGACAGCCGATGATCAGGAACTTGCCCATCTCAAAAAATTCATCCGACGTATGCACCAGGACCGCCGCCGCCCGGCCCCCGCGTAGTGTGCCATGCTGCTCTTCGCTTCCCTCCCGGCGGATGGACAGGCGCAGCGGCGATCTGCGGATGGTCCCGTAGATGATCAGGCCAATACATGCCGCGACGGCAAAAGCCAGTCCCATCCGGGTGTAGGCCAGCTCCGGATGGGAGCGGAAGGCCGTCAGGGTGGCCCCGTAGACGACCGGATTGAGGATCGGGCCGGACAGAATGAAGACGATGGCAACATAGAGAGGCATCCCCTTATGCATGAGGCGGCGGACCAGTGGAATCATTCCGCATTCACAAACGGGGAAGAGGATTCCGAGCAGGCAGCCGAAGAGAATAGCCGGAACCGCGCGGCGCGGAATCCAGCGCGAGATCAGCTCGTCCGGCACGAAGACGCGGAGCAGGGAGGAGAGCAGCGCGCCCAGCAGGACAAACGGCAAGGCCTCCAGCAAAATGCCGAGGAATGCAGTTTTGAACGTGTCGACATAGCCGTTGTCCAGCAGGCTTAGATGCCCGGGCAGCCACAGGCTGCCCGCTGTAAGCAGAAAAGCGGCGGAAAAGAGCAGCGGCAATATTTTAAACGGAGTAAAGGTGGTCAAAGGTTTATCGGCTCCTTCCCGCACAAGGTTCTTAGCTGAATAACGCCGCCCAGCTGCGGCTGATCGCCCTCTCGTCCAGATTCAGGCCAATGCAGACGATGTAAGGCTGGCCCGGGTAACTTGAAGGCTCCCAGGAGATGCGGTTCCCCGCGAGCTGCACCAGCTGCACGGAATCCCGGCCTGCAAGCCGTACATGGCCCTTTGCCCGCAGTAGACTGTAGCCCCATTGCCGCAAAAATTGCTCCAGCTCCTCCTGCCGGAGGCTTCCGGTCCATGCCGAGGGAACGGTTAACGTCACTGCTGCCACTTGGGAAAAAGAGCCGTCCGTCCCGGATTCAGGCTCATGTACTGCCGTTGCGCTGCCGCCGCTGCTGCTATTGTCCGTGTTCATCCGCTGGAGGGTAGCGCCGCTGATATTGCCGGGGCCGCGCCGGGGAGAAGAGCCCTTGAATCCGCGTGCTGCGATACCTATCAGCAGCGGAGCGAGATTAATCTGGCTGTAGTGGGTGAAGACAATCTCGGATTCCGAATTTTGCTTGTAGACCATCTTCTCAATCTTCCATAGAGTCTCCGGTTCTACCAGATCGCTTTTGTTGACGATGATGAGATCAGCGGTGGTGATCTGCTTGCGCAGGGTGCGGACGAGCTGCTTGTCGGACGAGAAGCGGCTGCTGTATTCCAGTGCATTCTCGGCATCCAGCAGCGTAATGGCGTGGTGCAGCTGCAGCCGGTCTGCCAGCGCCGGAGCCAGCAGCGACTTCGCGATCTCATCCGGGTCAGCTACCCCTGTAAGCTCGATGTAGATGATGTCCGGGCGGCGTGCCAGCAGGGCGATCAGGCTGCGCGGCAGCTCCTCCTTGCGGCTGCAGCAGATGCAGCCGTCCAGCAGCTTTTCCACACTTGTGCCGGTACTCTCCTGAAGGATATAGCCGTCCACATCCTTTGCGCCCAGCTCATTCATGATTACTCCCGGGTTCAGCCCTCTCCGCTGGCTCTCCTTCAGCAGACTCAGCAGCAGGGTCGTCTTTCCGCTCCCCAGAAATCCGCTCAGTATAATCACAGGTATCTTCATGGCTCACTCTCCCGCTCCAATAGTACCGTCCCCATAAGAAGGCGGCCAAGCCGCTTCCGCTTGTAATTCCATCTATACGTCAAGCTTATTCAGGAAAGAACACTAATCTAAGCGAGCTGAAATGTTCGGGGACAGCTGTTGACAGCGGAGGGCTGGAGCGTGTAGAATGTGTAAATCGTAATAATTACGATTAAATAGAAAGGAGCAAGATGGAGATGAGAGTAATCGTTACCTTGGCCTGTACGGAGACGGGCGACCGCAACTATACCACCACGAAGAATAAGAGAACGACACCGGAACGCCTTGAGATGAGAAAATATTGCCCGCGCCTGAAGCGCATCACGCTGCACCGGGAGACCCGCTAAGCTGATTAGCCGCGCTATTCTGAAAATATAATATACAAGGAGACTACAATGGACAAAATTCCTGTAACAGTGCTAAGCGGATACCTTGGCTCCGGCAAGACTACCCTGCTCAATCATATTTTGCATAACCGTGAGGGCTTGAAGGTAGCCGTTATCGTCAATGATATGAGTGAAGTGAACGTGGATGCGAATCTGGTAAAATCCGGAAGTAGCCTCTCCCGCACAGAGGAGAAGCTGGTGGAGATGTCCAATGGCTGCATCTGCTGCACCCTCCGCGATGACCTGCTGCGCGAAGTGAATCATCTCGCCTCGGAGGGGCGTTTTGATTACATTCTGATTGAATCCTCCGGCATCAGTGAGCCGGTCCCGGTGGCCCAGACCTTCACTTACCCGAACCCTGAGCTGGATATCGACCTGACCGAGCTGGCCCGGCTGGATACGATGGTGACGGTGGTCGATGCCAATCGCTTCTGGCATGATTTCGCCTCGGGCGACAGTCTGCTGGACCGCAATATGACGGCGGGTGAAGGCGACTTCCGGGATATCGTCGATCTGCTGATCGATCAGATCGAGACCTGTGATGTGCTGCTGCTTAACAAGTGTGATCTGGTGGAGGAGGTGGAGCTTAACAAGCTGGAGGCGGTTCTGCGCAGACTTCAGCCGCGGGCGAAGATCATTCGCACGGTGAATGCACAAGTGGAGCTATCCGAGATTCTGAATACGGGATTATTCGATTTCGAACAGACTAGCCAGTCATCCGGCTGGATCGCTGAGCTTGCCAAGGAGGAACACACACCGGAGACTGAGGAATACGGCATTACCTCCTTCGTCTACCGCCGGAGAGCGCCGTTCCAGCCGCAGCGGCTGAGCTTCTTCTTCAGTAACTGGCCCTCTGAGGTCGTCCGGGCAAAAGGACTGGTCTGGCTGGCGGCCAGCGGTGATCTGGCAGCGACCATCAGCCAGGCGGGGCCGTCCATCCAGTTCGGTCCCGCCGGTTATTGGCTGGCTACCCTGCCGGAGGAGCAGCAGCAGGAGGTGCTGGCTGCGGAACCGGATGTGCTGGCGAAGTGGGACGGGCAGTGGGGAGACCGGCTGAACGAGATCGTCTTCATCGGAGTCCAGATGAACCGTGAGGATATCGAAGCCCGCCTGGACCGCTGCCTGCTGACTGCAGAGGAGATGCAGCAGGACTGGACGGCATTCAACAACCCGCTTCCTTGGCCCGTCGAGGAACTGCTTGCGGCGGGGCAGGAATAACTGCTTCTGTAATTGATAGTCTGAAAAGCCGGAATCCGCACAAAGGATTCCGGCTTTGTGCTGGTTAGGGAGTAGTTGCCGCGAAGGTAGGTGGAGCAAATGCGAATGTATGCGAAAAACCAAATACATTGTTTAGGCGCAGATGCGCATAGGCCGAATGTATGCGCTCTGAATGGCTTGGAGTTTGATGTTTTGCCGCACACTGGATTAAGTCGAAGAGGGTTAATCAGTGCGATTACGATTAATTTGAAGATTTGGGTTTACAAATCGTAATGATTACGATAATATCAATGGAGTTGAAATATAAATCGTAAATATTACGAATAAAATCAATGCCTAATTTCTTTGTTTAATCCGTGGAACATACTTGGACCAAACCAACAAGTGGTCCAACACCAGACGCAGCAATAACTACGGCAGCAGCCGTAGGACCAAGCTCGAAACCAAGCACAGAATTAGGAATAGAATCAGGCACGGGAGCGTGATTACAGCGCACGGCGGGCCGACAAGAGAGGGGGAGGAATAATGATTTTGTCATCCATCAGGGATGTGGTGTTCGGTTACGGGGATGAGCCGGTCATTGACCGCTTGTCGCTGGATCTGGAGGCCGGACAGTTCATAGGGATTACCGGACCGAACGGAGCAGCGAAGACTACGCTGCTGAAGCTGATGCTGGGCCTGTTGAAGCCCTGGAGTGGAACGGTCACTCTGAACCGGGAAATTACCGGAGGAGGCAGGCTCAAGGTCGGCTATGTGCCGCAGCAGGTAGCCTCCTTCAATGCCGGATTTCCGAGCAAGGTGATTGAGCTGGTCCGTTCCGGCTGTTATTCAGGGCTGGGATTGTTCCGCCGCTTCACTAAGGAGCAGGAGGCGCTTGTAGAGAGCAGCCTGCGGCAGGTGGAGATGTGGGAGTACCGTAACCGGAGAATCGGCGAGCTGTCCGGCGGACAGAAGCAGCGGATCTGTATCGCCCGTGCGCTGGCCCAGCAGCCGCAGGTGCTGGTGCTTGATGAGCCGGTAACGGGGATGGATGCTGCCAGCCGCATCGGGTTCTACGAGCTGATGCGGCATTATGTCAGCCGCCATGGCTGGACCGTCATTATGGTTACACACGGCCTGGAAGAGACAAGTTCTTATCTGGATACCGTGATTACGCTAGAACGCAAGGAGCAGGAGGGTTGGACATGCTTGGTTACGAATTCATGCAACGCGCATTTTGGGCAGGAGGCCTGATCGGACTAATCGGACCTTTGCTGGGAGTGTATCTGATGCTGCGCAGGCAGGTGCTGATGGCGGATACATTGTCTCATGTCTCCCTTGCCGGAGTTGCCCTGGGTTCCGTACTGGGATGGAATCCAGCTCTTAGCGGCTTTGTTGTAGCTGTAGCAGGAGGGCTGATTATTGAACAGCTGCGCCGCTCTTACCGTACATACAGCGAACTTCCGGTAGCCATTATTATGACCTCCGGCCTGGCACTGGCTGTCGTGCTGATGAGTCTGAAGCAGAATCTGACCAAGAGCTTCAGCTCTTATCTGTTCGGCTCCATCGTTGCCGTAAGCGATACTCAGCTTAAGCTGATTGCCGTGGTGGCCGCAGCCGGTCTACTCTACTTCATCATTCTGCGCCGCCCGCTGTACAGCCTGACCTTCGACGAAGAGACCGCCGCTATCAGCGGTGTCCATACCGGGTGGTTGTCCTTTTCGTTCGCTGTCCTAACCGGCATGACCGTTGCCGCAGCCATGCCGGTGGTGGGAGTACTGCTTGTATCGGCTCTGATTGTGCTTCCCGCCTCCATTGCGCTGCGGATGGCCTCAGGCTTCACGGCAGCTATCATAATCTCCGTCAGCGTGGGGCTGACCGGTGTGTTCAGCGGACTTACAGCTTCCTACTATATCAACACGCCTCCAGGAGGCACGATTGCACTTATTCTGCTGTTATTTCTGCTGTTGGCCATTGCGGTGCAGAAGCTGATCAGGCTGCGCAGCCGCAGCCAGTATTCATCTCAAGCTAATGAAGAAAAGGGGTCTCACAACATATGATGAATTTCAAATCCATAGCAAAGTCCAATTCGGCAGCACCGTCCACATTCAGAATCCGTCATCTTGCCGCCTTGTCCCTGACCGCCATGCTGGTGATCTCCGGCTGCGGCAACAATACTGCGACTAAGTCCGCTTCTACCAGTAGTCCGGCGGCAACACCAGCGGCTACGGCCGAAGCTTCGTCTATACCGGCAGCGGATAAATTGAACATTAAGGTCAGCTTTTACCCGATGTATGAATTCACAAAAAGCATTACCGGCGATCTTGCAAATGTGGAGGTACTGGTTCCGCCCGGGGTCGAGCCGCATGACTGGGAACCAACCGCGAAGGATATGGCCGATATTTCGGATGCAGATGTGCTTGTCTATAATGGGGCAGGCTTGGAAGGCTGGGCGCAGCAGGTTGTGGACGGTGCGGACGGAGGCGCTCTGATTACGATAGAGGCGAGTAAAGGACTCCAGATTACTGAAGGAACAGAACATGAACATGAGCACAGTCATGAGGAGGAAGCTGCGGGTGAAGCGGACCATGATCATGACCATCATGATGAATCCACAGCCGAAGGAAGCGGTCACGGCCATTCCCATAATGATTCCGCTGCCGGCGAAGCAGACCACGATCATGACCACGGCCACGACCATGACCACGATCATGGCGGGCTTGATCCTCATGTATGGCTGGACCCGGTGATGGCTATCCGGGAGGTTAAGACCATTGAAGCAGCACTCTCCGCAGCTTTTCCCGGAAATGCAGCGGCCTTCCACGCTAACAGCGATGCTTATATCGCCAAGCTGGAGAAGCTGGATCAGGATTTCAGAGCCGGGCTTCAGAACACGAAGCGCAAGGACTTTATTACCCAGCATGCCGCCTTTGGTTATCTGGCACAGCAATATGGCTTGACGCAGGTGCCGATTGCCGGACTGTCGCCGGAGCAGGAGCCGTCTGCTGCACAGATGGCTAAGATTGTGGAGTTCGCCAAGGCGAATAAGGTGACTACGATCTTTTTTGAGACCTTGGTCTCCTCCAGTGTCGCCGATACTATTGCCCAGGAAATAGGAGCTAAGACCGCTGTTCTGAATCCAATCGAAGGATTAACAGAGGAAGACGCTGCCCGTAATCTAGATTACCTAGGTCTGATGCGGCAGAATCTTGAAGCGCTGATCCAGGCATTGAACGAATAATAACGAAGGAGCTGATCTATAGTGGCCAAGAAATCCAAGGTTGTGAAGGAACTGAAGCGGCAGGAGCTGGTGGCGAAGTACGCTGACAAGCGCAGAGAGCTGAAGGCGGCAGGCGATATAATTGCACTGCAGAAGCTGCCCCGGGATTCCTCAGCCACCCGCCAAAAGAACAGATGCAGCGTGTCCGGCAGACCGCGCGGCTATCTGAGTACATTCAAGGTATCTCGGATCGTCTTCCGCGAGCTGGCGCATAAGGGGCAAATTCCGGGCGTTACCAAGTCCAGCTGGTAGGCTGTTAACTTCATAGATGCTATAACGGCAAGGCGGCTGATCTCTCTGTGCTACAGGAGCCAGCCGTCTTGCTGTGTCCATAGACTTTGCCGGATCGGGTAGAGTGGACTATGATAGGAGGATAGTATTGTCCTACAGAAGGAGGCTTACCTATGAGCTATACCGATACTTTTATCCGGATTGCAGATGATTGCCCGGTGGAGACCGGAACCATCCCTGTCTCTGATCGTCCGCTCCCGCCTGCTCATGTTATCCAGTATCATCTGCTGGCCGGCTCACCTTACCGTTATAACCATGAAGAACTGCTGTACCAGGTGTATGTGCGGCACAAGGCCATTCCCGAAGAAGAGCGTGAATCGCGCCTGGAGGAGATCTGGGCAGCGCTGTTCTCGAAGAATCATCCGTGCCTGCGGGCCTCCATGCTGCCCAAGAAATACGGCTGGGGTGTCCACTACGATGCTGAGGGGAAGATCGCACTCTATGCCAAAGAGTCCCCAGAGTATGATTATTACACAAGTGGGGATGAAGCCGGAGTGAAGCTGCTGAATGCCATGCGGAATAAGCGGCGTTAATCTTTGGACCACGCAGGATCATATTCAGAACCACAGAAAGAAGGAGCTGCATGACAGAATATTGGAGTAAAAGATTTGCCCAGGAGGGGATGATCTGGGGGAGTGAGCCCAGCCCGTCGGCAGAATGGGCGAAGCGGAAATTCCAGGAAGCAGGAGCATCCACGGTGCTCGTTCCGGGTGCGGGGTATGGGCGGAACACCAAGGTGTTCTCTGCTGATTTTATAGTATACGGCATAGAATTAAGTGAGCCGGCGCTTGAGCTGGGTACAGCATGGGACCCGGGAACGAGCTTTATTGCAGGCTCGGCACTGGAGCCGCAGCTTGGGCAGCCTGTAGATGCTGTCTACTGCTACGATGTTCTGCATTTATTCCTCGAAGAGGACCGCCGCAGGCTGATTGAGGCCAGTCTCAGTCAGGTCAAGACCGGAGGACTGCTCTATTTCACCAGCTTCTCCGATGAAGACCCCAATAACGGCTGCGGAAGAGAGTTGGAGCCGGGCACCTTTGAATACAAAGAGGATAAATATGCCCACTTCTTCAGCGATGCTGATTTGCGGGAGCATTTTGCAGGGACGGAGATTCTGGAGACAGGTTCCTTTAGCGAATCACTACAGAGCCCGCAAGGCGGGACTCATGAATACATACTAAGAACGATCCTTGCGCTCAAACGGTAACTGCCTTCTGCGTAAGAAACGTCAACATGGCCCCTCTCTGAGGCGAGAAGGACCTTACTGTGAAACTGATGCTGTGCGTGTTCCCTAATCATTCTGCGGCTTCCTATTAATGAAGTTAATGCAGCTCGCAGTCGGCGAACAGGATATGCCGCGGAATGCGGAAGAAATTCTCGGCTTTCTCTTGCAGGGCCAAGGTAGGCAGATGACAATGATGCAGCCACTTGCGGAAGGTGCCGGGATGGACGCCGATCCAGATGCTGACATCGGTTACAGAGAAATCATAAACCATGCAGAGTCCGGTCAGAATCGCGTTATGCTGCGGTGAATGGGCGAGCGTTCTTTTCATGAAACGGGATGGGGTCGGCTGGCACACAATCGGACTTTGCCGCAGAAGAGCTTCGTTGAACAGGATATGGGGCGGATAGCCTAAATGGCGGCAGACCTTGTCCAGATTGGTTCTGGAGGGAATACGTCCTTCATATACCCATGCGCTTACGCTGCGTGAGGAAACGGAGAGCTCTTCTGCAAGCCGGGAGAGCTTCATGTCCTTGGCCATCAGGATGGCCAGCAGAACGCGGTTGCGGATCTGGCTGCGTTTGGGGCGGCGAAATCTTTTGACCCGTACGCCTTGTCCAAGATATTTGCGGTTGATCAGAGACCAGGCCTGAATTTTATGTGTTTCTTGCTGATTTTTAGCCATAATACCTCCGGGTGTACTGATTTAATGAAGTGACGGATCATCTAGTTTAGCTGTAATGACTTTACCATTTCATCACGGCATTCGTCCAGAGTACAAAGCTCCTGTTTTGGTCATGAACCAAGATTGTTTCAGTAATGCTGCGGTTTATGATATATTTTTAGTAATCAATTTCACATTAAACAGGCTGGGAGCGGGATAGATGATCAAGCATATTGTTTTCTTCAAATTAAAGGACCGGTCCCCGGACAAGGTCGCAGAGACTGTTGCAGTCCTCCGTAATATGGAAGGAAGAATTCCGCAGCTGTTGTCCATTGAAGTCGGAGCCGATCTGATTCACTCGGAGCGTTCGTTCGATATCGCCCTGGTCACCGTTGTGGCCTCGATGGAAGATCTGCAGGCGTATCAGGTGCATCCGGCCCACAAGGAAGTCATTGCCCATATTAACGAGGTCAAGGAACTGTCGGTAGCAGTCGATTACGAGATCTGAGACTGCATGTACTTGGAAGGCTGGAACCCATTAAGCACGGAAAGCGGTGAGCGGAATGCGCGAGCTTGAGTATCCGATGGAAGCATTGACGTATCTGATTGTTTTTATGGCGGCGTGTGTCGTGATGGTGTTCTGGCTGAAGCGCCGGGGCAGGCGGGGGAAATAACGGCAGTTCATGTTAGGGAAGGTCACTAAATACCGCAGGGTGGAGGGTCAGCTGTGTATTATGTCAACCGGAAGCAAATAGAAGTTATTCTTGAACAGATCCCTGATCTTAATGAAGGTCTAGCACATGCAGCTTCTTCCTGGGACGGCAGTACGCTGCTGGGTCTGGTGCAGGAACGGTGCTTACATCTGGCCGTTGAAGTCGTGACGGATGTGGGCAGCTGTCTGATTGACGGGTTCATTATGCGTGATGCAGGAAGCTACGAAGATATTATATCTATTATTCATGAGGAAAAGGTGCTGGGAGACAGCGGGATCTACGAGGATTTGACTTCGCTTGTGGCTTTGCGCAAGCCGCTGGTTCAGGATTATTTCGTGTGGGAACGCAAGAATCTGCACCCCATGACCCGGACGCTGCCGGATATTCTGGACAAATTCGCCTGTGAGGTGCGCCGGTATCTGGATCAGGAGCTGGGCAGCGGAGTCACGGGCTAGCTGAAGCCGGAGCCGTGTGCAATCAGACAGAAAGGAGGTCCTTTATGGCGAAGAAGAGTCAGGAGAGCGGTTCAACCCGGCGGATGATTATGACGCTGCTGAAGATGAGAGGTCCGCTGACGATCAGCGCTCTTGCTGAAGAGTTGGGAATTACCGAGATGGGTGTCCGCCGCCATGTGCTTCAGCTGGAGCAGGAGTCGCTTGTAAGGACCAAGGTCGTGCGCCAGGCCATGGGACGTCCGATGCATGTATATTCGCTTACCGAGCGGGCGGAGGATCATTTTCCCAAAAGCTATCACAATCTGGCGCTGGAGCTGCTGCGGGAGCTGGACCACGGGAGCGGTGTGGATGCGGTCAATATGCTGTTTGAAGGCCGTAAGCGGCGGATGCTTGCCCAGTACAGCCCTATGATGCAGAGCCGTGAGCTGGAGGAACGGGTTGCGGAGCTGTCAACGATTCAGAATGCCGGGGGCTATATGGCGGAGTGGAGCAAGGAAGAGGACGGCTCGTACACACTGCGGGAGTATAATTGTCCCATCCGTCAGGTAGCTGCCCAGTACCGCAAGGCCTGCCAGTGCGAGCAGCATTTGTTCGAGGAGCTGCTGGAGGCGAAGGTGACCCGCAGTGAGTGTATGGCGGAGGGCGGCCAATGCTGCCGGTATGCTATCACGCCGAATCCCAAGCAGAAAACTTCCGAAATCAAGGGCTGAGCAGTCACAGGACATCCTCTCTATGCTTATGATATAGCAGAAATAGGCGATCGCCCGGGTGGCCGGGCAGAGGCACAATAGAATCCAAAGGAGAGATTGATGATGAAAAAAGATAGCAAAAGCTTGCTCTGGGGCGTACTTGCCGGCAGTATTGTAGGATCGGTGACAGCGCTGCTGTTCGCCCCTAAGCCGGGTAAGGAGCTGCGTAAGGATATTGCCGAAGGCACAACGGAAGCGGTGGATAAGGTTCAGGTGATTGCCGGCCAAGCCAGCGAGAAGACTACAGAAATCTATGGTAAGGCTAAAGAAGCGGTTGTCTCGGTGGCGCATGAGGTGAAGGAATGGAGCAAGTCCGCTAAATGTGCGGTGGAAGAAGCCGATGTAGCCACAGTAAGCGGTATTGCTGAGCAGGCTGTAGAGGTCACAGATGCAGTGGAAGCTGTAAAAGATGAGATCGCTGCTTATGAAGCTGCGGAGCAAGCCGCCGTGGCTGACGCTGAGATCGAAGCTGTGACTGGTACAGATACAGCTGTAGCTGAAGCTATCGAGGATGGCAAGACCGCAGGGAAGCTGTCCTAAGCTTGATGTAAAAGATATGGAGCCGTTTTCCGCTGAACAGGCGGGAGGCGGCTTTTGCGTGTTACGGCAGGCTTCGGGTGGGTCTGTATTATGGCTCCTCTAGCTCCCTACTTGAACTGAACCGGCAAATGGGGTATTATCTGCAATTGGGGCTGAAATCCTGGTACACATTATTCCAGCCTTACATAAGCTACACAAAACGAGTTAAAGGATGCGGTGTGTTCGTGCAGCAGGCAATAGCAATATTAGACTCAGGTGTAGGAGGATTGACCGTTGTCAAGGAAGTGATGCGACAGCTCCCCCGGGAGAAAATCATCTATTTCGGCGATACGGCAAGAGCCCCGTACGGACCCCGTTCCACTGAGGAAGTGAAATTGTTCACTGAACAAATCGTGGACTACTTAATTCAATTTAATCCTAAAATGATCGTCATTGCTTGCAACACAGCAACAGCAGCAGCTCTTAATTATATCTCCGCCAAGGTAGCTATTCCTGTGATCGGAGTCATTCACCCCGGTGCCCGCGCTGCCATCAGCGCATCCAAGAGCGGACAGGTCGGCGTGATCGGCACAATTGGTACGATTACAAGCGGTGCCTATACGGCGGCGCTGAAGCAGCTGTCTCCCTTTGTTCAGGTGGTCAGCCAAGCCTGCCCGGCGCTTGTGCCCTTCGTAGAGCAGGGGTTATTCCGCTCGGAGGAGAGCCATCTGGCGGTGGCCGAATCACTGAACGGCATCAAGTATGAGCCGATTGACACGCTGATTCTCGGCTGCACTCATTATCCGTTCCTGGTCGAGCCGATCGGTAAGGTGATGGGACCCGGCGTCAAGCTGATCAGCTCGGCGGATGAGACGGCACGGGAGATCAGCACCATCCTCTACGATAAAGGCCAGCTGGCGCGCGGGGATGAGAGTCCGATTCACCAGTTCTTCTGCAGCGGAGATGCGGAGATCTTCCAGCGGATCGCCCGGGACTGGCTGGGCGAGCAGATCAGCCGGACACCTGTTGTATGGCAAGTATCCACTCTGTAGGATGAGAGCATTACAGCGGCGAACTGAATAGGGACAAACCCCTTGCAGGGAATGTCCGGAAGATGAGACCGGGAGGGCTTCCCGGTCTTTTGCTGCTGGATTCTTCGTGGACAGTTCTGCACACCTCCGAGTTGTTACATTTCCACATGACACGTTGCTGCTGCTCATATACTAGGCGTGAGGGCCGGTTCCCGCATGTCATCACGCAAGATGTAAGGGACGCAGGCACAAGAGGGCCAGGAGGATGAGACCTATGCAGCAATACATTGCCCGCAGGGGAGACACCGTAAGCCGTATCGCCGCAAGACACGGATTGACACCGGAGCATGTCATACAAGGAAATCCATGGGCTGGAAGCCAGCCCTACTTATATCCGGGCCAGGTGCTGTTCCTGCCGTCTGCACCGCGCAAGCGGTATGCGGTGCAGACGGGGGACGATGCGCAGAGCATCGCGTCCTTGTTCGGGGTGGGCGTAGATGAGCTGGAGATGCTGAATCCCGGGGTAAGCTCGGGACGCGTCTGCCTGCCGGGTAAGGTGCTGGTAATTCCGGCAGTCACCCGGGGGACAGCGGTCTATCTGCGCGGGGAATACGGCCCGGCTGAGGTAGAGGCGGATGCTGCAAGGCTTGCGGCCCGCTATTCTTGTGCCGGCAGCGAAGTTATAGGCCACAGTGTACTCGGCAAGCCGCTCCGCCTGCTGCGGATCGGCAGCGGCCCGCGCCACCTGCATGTGAATGCCGCGCTGCATGCCAACGAATGGCTGACGGCCCCATGTCTGATGCGCTTCATAGAAGAATATGCTGCCGCGTATGAATCAGGCAAGGACTGGCACGGACGTCAGCCTGCGGACTGGCACCGGGACTGGACGCTCTGGGCTGTGCCGATGGCGAATCCCGACGGCGTCGAACTGGTGCAGGAAGGGGCGATGCCGGACCATCCTCATTATGCGCAGCTGATGAGGTGGAACAGCGGCAGGCGCAGCTTCCGGCACTGGAAGGCGAACATCCGCGGCGTCGATCTGGGGGACCAGTTCCCCGCACACTGGGAGGAGGAACGTGCCCGGCGGCAGGTGCCCGGCCCGGCTCCGCGCGATTACAGCGGCCTTGCGCCGCTTAGTGAGCCGGAGGCGGCGGCGCTGGCGGCGCTGGCTGAGCGTGTTCCGGGCGATGCGGCCGTCTCGCTGCACAGCCAGGGGGCTGAGATCTACTGGAACTACCGGGGCTATGAGCCGCCGGAGAGTAAGGATTGGTCAGTTAAGCTGGCAGCGGCCAGCGGCTACCGGGCGGTGGAGTTGACCGGCAGCGACGCCGGGTACAAGGACTGGTTCATCGAGCGCTTCCGCAAGCCGGGCTTCACCGTCGAGCTGGGAGTGGGTAAGAATCCGCTGCCCCTGGCTGATTTTGAGGATATGGCGCTGGACACAGGCCTAATTCTCAGTGCGATTCTGTCAAATTTGAAATAAAAATGAAACAATCTCTGCAAATTTGCGTAAGATAACAGCAAAGGGCACGGCCGCAATCCTGACCAACTGATGCTTTGCGGCTGTATCCTTTTTTTGCGTGGGAATGAAGAGCACAAATGCCCCTGATATCGGCAAAAGTGGGCTAGGTGAGCAAATGAAGAGCAGAAGTGCCCCTGATTCCCGCCTCGCGCCGATTTTCTGCGGATTCAGGGGTATAAATCCCCCTGAATTCCTCAAAAGTGGGCCAGGTGAGCAAATGAAGTGTATAAATCCCTCTGAATCGGCTGATCATCCAACTCAGCCCCATCAGCCCGCCCACATCACCCCCGAAGAGTCAAAATAATACACATCAACCCGTATGAAAGCTATACCGTACTCACAAAAGTCTCTTGCTAAAATTAGTACATAGAAGAGTGGCAGACGGCTTCAGCACAAGAGGGATGTCTGCCGGGAAAGTGAGGGCCTTATGGAGAACGGAACATATACACTTAAAAGTAAACCCATCCCGCTGAATACCGCCTACGACGTCATTGTTGTCGGAGGCGGTCCGGCGGGCTGCGCCGCCGCAGCGGCGGCGGCAAGAGAAGGGGCGCGGACCCTGCTGGTTGAAGCGACCGGCAGCCTGGGCGGAATGGGAACCTCAGGCCTGGTACCGGCCTGGTGCCCCTTCTCAGATAAAGAGAAGATGGTCTACCGGGGTCTGGCGGCCAAGGTGTTCAATAATCTGAAAGCACAAATGCCGCACGTGCCGGAGGAAGCGATGGACTGGGTGCCGATCGAGCCGGAGAAGCTCAAGCGGGTCTATGACGATCTTGTCACGGAGTCCGGTGCGCATATCCTGTTCCTGACCACCCTTGCGGATGTGGACAGAGACGACAACGGCAACATCACCACCCTCCTCCTCCTGAACAAAGGAGGTCTGCAGGCCTTCCGCGCGGCTGTCTATGTCGATTGCACGGGGGACGGTGATGTCGCCGCATGGGCCGGAGCCGAGTACCAGATGGGGGACGAAGCGACCGGCGAGCTTCAGCCGGCGACCCACTGCTTCATCCTTGGCAACGTGGATGATTACGCTTATCAGAATGGGCCGAAGCTGCATGCGGAGAACCCGCACAGCCCGATCCATAAGGCTGTCCGGTCGGGGGAATATCCGGCAATTCCGGACACCCATTTGTGCAACAATCTGGTTGCTCCGCGTGCCGTAGGCTTCAATGCCGGGCATCTCTGGGGAGTCGATAATACGAATCCCTTCTCCGTATCCGGGGCACTGGTAGAGGGGCGTAAGCTGGCAGCTGCCTACCGGGATATGCTGGCCGCTGTGCACCCCGCAGCCTTCAGCAATGCGGTTGTCATGAGCACGGGTACACTGATCGGAACACGGGAATCCCGGCGGATTACTGGCGATTACGTTCTGACGGCGGAGGATTACATCTCCCGCCGGAGCTTTGAAAATGAGATCTGCCGCAACAGCTACTTCATCGATGTGCACGGCACACAGAAGGAGCAGCAGAGCGGCGTCGGGTCGAGCCAAGCCATTACGCTCTACGGGCCCGGAGAATCACACGGCATACCGTACCGCTGCCTTACGCCGCGCGGGCTGCGCAATGTGCTGGTCGCCGGCCGCTCGATCTCCTGCGACCGCAGGGTGCTCGGCAGCGTCCGGGTGATGCCAGTCTGTCTGGCGATGGGCGAAGCTGCCGGACTCGCTGCAGCCCTGGCTGCCGCTCATGGCGGCGGCGATGTGCATGCCGTGGATGTCTCCCGGCTGCGCAGCCGTCTGAAGGAAGAGGGCGGCTATCTGCCGGATATGGAAGCAGAAACTGCAGGGGAGAGAATACGATGAGTGAATCTGCGGTTACGCGAAAAACGGCCAAGCCCGCAGCCGGCACGTATTGGACGCGCAAGAGACGGGAGCAGCTCGCCGGATGGCTGTTCATTGCGCCGGAGGTCATCGGGATGCTGGTCATCGCGGTGTTCCCGCTGCTGTTCAGCCTGTTCCTCAGTCTGACGGAGTGGAATCTGGTCGGCGGGTTGTCGGCAATCAACTTTGTGGGCCTCGATAACTTTATCGAGCTGTTCAGGGACAACCGCTTCCTGCTGGCCCTGAAGAATAACGTACTGTTTACCGTGGGCACCGTGCCGGTCACGATGCTGTTGGGTGTAGTGCTCTCAGCGCTGATTCATAAGAAGCTGTATGCCAAGACGTTTTTCAAGGTCGCTTTTTTTGTACCGTATATCTGTTCCACGGTAGCCATCGCGGCAGTCTGGCAGGCACTCTACCATCCGTCCAAAGGGCCGGTCAATCAGATTCTGATGCAGCTTGGGGTCTCCGAACCGCCGCGCTGGCTGGTCGATACCAGCTTCTCGCTGATTGCCATTATGATTATCTATGTCTGGCAGCTGCTGGGCTATCAGATGATTATTTTCCTGGCGGGAATGACGAATATTCCCGAGGAGCTGTATGAGGCGGCGACAATTGACGGGGCCAGCGGGATCGGACAGTTCCGGCGGATTACGCTGCCGCTGCTGGGGCCGACTACCTTTTTCCTGGCGATCACGAGCACGATCTCTTCCTTCAAAATCTTCGATATGATAAAGTTCCTGACCAGCGGCGGTCCCAACTATTCCAGTACTGTTATCGTGTACCAGATCTATGAGGAAGGCTTCGAGCGCTTCAAAATGGGCTATGCCTCGGCAATGTCCTGGGTGCTGTTCCTGATCATTATGCTGGTGACCTCCATTACCTGGATGACCCAGAACCGTAAAGTCCATTACTAGCCCAAGGCGAAAGGAACGAAAGGCAATGACAATGAAAAAACTTAAGCCCGGCAATCTGATCTTCACGGTCCTGTTCGCTCTGTGCTCGGTATTCTTCCTGATGCCGCTGGTGTGGATGCTGTCGGCCGCCTCGAAGACGGAGAAGGAGGTCTGGACCTTCCCGATTCAGTGGATTCCTACGGACTGGAATCTAATCGCCAACTTCAAGGCGGTCTGGATGGGTGATGTGGCATTTGGATTATTCTATATGAACTCGCTCAAAATCGCCCTGATCTCCACCCTGGCGACCATCGTCATCTCGGCTATGGCCGGTTATGCGCTCGCTAAGCTGGATTTCAAAGGCCGGGCGCTGATCTTCACCCTGATGCTGGCATTCATGATGATTCCCGAGCAGGCCACGCTTGTTCCGCGCTATATTATGATTAAGGAGCTCGGCCTCTACGACTCTCATGCCGCGCTGATTCTGATGGGGATGTTCTCCAGCTACTTCACCTTCCTGCTGCGCCAGTTCATGATCGGCATTCATAATGATATGCTGGAAGCGGCCGAGCTGGACGGCGCCGGGTTCTTGCGCATCTTCTGGAGTGTCGTGCTGCCGCTGAGCCGCCCGATTCTGGCGACGGTTGGGATCATCAAGTTCATCTGGACCTGGAATGATTACCAGGGGCCGCTGATCATGCTGAATTCGACCAAGCTGTACACCATTCCGCTGGGGATGCAGTTCTTCAAGGAGGAATTCGGCACGCAGATCTCCGTCATGATGATGGCCTCCGTGGCTGCAATTCTGCCGCTGCTGGTCCTGTTCCTGATCCTCCAGAAGCAGGTCATTAACGGGATTGCCATTGGAGGCGTCAAAGGATAAAGGTCAAAAAAGTGTACGCGCACACCGCATAGCTGTACACGGTGTGCGCGGGGCTTCAATTGTATAATGAGCTTGCAAAACATAAAACTAGGGGGAATTGCTGTGAAGAAACTATCAATCATGCTCGCCAGTGTGATGCTTATGCTCTCGGTCACTGCGTGCGGCGGAAATGGCGGGAACGGGGCGGGCAGCTCAGCGGCCACCGATGCGCCGGGGTCTGCGTCAGCTGAACCGGGTACTGGAAGCAGCGGCACAGACGGGACGGCTGGCAAAGCCAAGATCAAATTCTACACCTTCAAAGCCGATAAGCCGGAAGAGCCCATCTACCAGGCCGTTCAGGCATATAACAAAGCTCAGGATAAAGTGGAAGTGGAATATGAATCCCTGGTCCAGAACAGCGACAGCACGGATTTCATGAAGAAGCTGGATATTCTGGTCGCAGGCGGTGAAGTGGTCGATGTGTTTATGACCGGGAACGAGGATGAGCTGCTGGAGCGTGCTTCGCGGGGAGTTGTGGAACCGCTTAATTCTTTTTTTGAACAGGAAAAGATCACTCCCGAGGATGAATATTCCAAGCTGCTGAAGCTGGAGGATAAGGTCTACGGCATTCTGCCCAGTTCCACGCAGTGGCTGACGGTCTTCAACAAGGATCACCTGGAAGCCGCAGGGCTGACCCTGCCTGAGATGGGCTGGACCTGGGATGATTTCCGCGACTATGCCAAGAAGCTGACCACTCCGGAGCATTACGGAACGTACTTCCACACTTGGGGCGAATATCCGAACATTATCGCATACACCGAGAAGCCGCATCCGCAGCTTAGCGCCGACTTGAAGCCGATTTTTGACGATCCGTCCTTCGAATACTTCTTCAACCTCCGCCGCACGATGGAGAAGGAAGATAAGAGCGCGGAGCCGTATGCCGATGTGCTGGCCTCGAACTATCATGTGCTGCAGCAATTTTTTGCCGGTAATGCCAGTATGCTTGCGGTGCCAAGCTATGCTGTCCGGGCGGCGCTGAATCTGGAGAAATTCCCGCATGAGTTCCAGAGCATGTACGCCCCGCTGCCGCGTTCGGTGGACAGTAAGGAGCTGGGCATGACGAATATTTCCGGCGGAGGCCTGGCCATGGGCGCGAAATCAGCGAACAAGGAAGCCTCGTACGACTTCATCCGCTGGATGTCGAAGGAATCCTACAAGTTCACCAAGGAGATTCCTTCGTTCAAGGGCGTGGACGGAGCGGAGCTGATCAACAGCTTTTTCGGGGAAAATACAGACCTGATCGATACCGCCTCCCTCACCAAGACGCTGTTCGATCCGAATATTAAAATGCCTGACTCCTTCAGCGTGCCGTACGGCAGCGAACTGAAAGCGATTGTGGAGAACGGCTTCGCCAGCTTCATTCTGGATAACCGCAGCTTCGATGAGGTCAAGAATGAGATGACAGCGGAAGTCGAGAAGGTAGTTTCTGCCAATCAGAAATAACGGATGAAGTGCAAGGGCAGCAGTGATTTTGGATTATAATAGGGACGTTGAAGCTTTCATTACAGTGCGGGGTGGAATTCTTATGAAATGGTTAAGCCGTTTTTCCTTCCATCGCAGACTGCAATACACGTTCCTGATCCTGATCCTGCTGCCTTTTGTTGTCGTTACGTTCTGGTCCTATACCTCTGTGCGGGAGAATGTGAGCGAGAAGATCACGCGTTCCAATGAGGAGACCCTGAAGGTCATCGGCAGTCAAATGGAAAAAACGGTGGACAGCATCTCGTTTGTCTCGGTGTATTTCTCTGAGGCATATGATCCGGCCGTGCTGGAGAGTCTGCGTTATCTCAAAAATACCGGGAACTTCGGAAATTACGGAGTGTATACCCATTACAACAAGCTTAAGACCACGGCCAATATCCTGTCGGTGCAGTCGCTGGATGCCGATCTGCAGATCATGCTGGTCAACCGGGAGAACCGGATACTGATCGGCAATCAGAATATTCCAGTGTTCTCTGTGCTGCCGAAGACTCTTCTTCAGGAGAGCAGCAGGCTGGATGAGCGGGAAAAAGTGTCGCTGCAATGGTTCCCCTACGGCGGCACCCCCGCTGCACCGGATTATTATTATGCTGTACGCTTCATTACCGACCCGCTGAATCAGGACAAGCTGGCCACGCTGTACGTGGGCATTCCGAGCCATTACTTCCGCAGCCTGCTGGACACGGGCAATGCGGTGAGCAGGCTCACGCTGATTGATCAGAAGGGTCGGAGCATTGCTGTCACCGGAGAAGCGGCTAATGCGGATGAAGGCCCGCTGCTGGTCAGTGAGGTCCGTATTCCCAAGGTGGGTTGGCTGCTGACCAGCAAGACGCCCCGCAGCTCCATCGACAGCCATATCAACCGGGAGTTTCTGGTGTCAATCTCGCTGATTGGACTGTTCTTCCTGGCGTTTCTGGTCCTGTCTATGCTGTGGGCCGGATATATGAACAAGCCGATCAGCCTGCTGCGGGCCAGCGTCAAGCAGTATGTCGGCGGCAACCGCGCGGTGCGGATACCCGTCAAGGGCAAGGATGAGGTGGCGGTGCTGTCGGCGGCCTTCAATCAGATGCTGGAGGATATGAACGGGCTGCTGCAGCAGGTCGAGAGTGAGCAGGAGGAGAAAAGGCGGCTTGAGCTTCAGGCGCTGGCGGCGCAGATCCGGCCCCATTTTCTGCTGAATACGCTCAATTCGATCAAGGTGGATCTGCTCTTAAGCGGTGATCCTGGACACGGGGCCATGATCGATGCGCTGATGAAGCTGCTGCGGGTGTATGTGCATGTGGATAAGCCGCTGGAGCTGGCGGAGGAATGCAGGGTGCTGGGCAGCTATGTCCAGGTGATGCAGATCCGCAACCGTCTGGATATCGCCTGGGAATGCGAGGTAGGCGAGGAGGAAGGTGCGGTGATGCTGCCCCGGCTGCTGCTCCAGCCCATTGTTGAGAATGCAATCAGCCACGGCTTCTCCGCCCGTCCGGACCATCCGGCGATCCGGCTCGAAGCAGCGTTCGAGTCAGATCTGCTGCGGATCAGCATCAGCGATAACGGCCGCGGAATGCCGGAGGACAAGCTCCAGCGCCTGAACCGGCGTCTGCAAGGAAGTGAAGACCCGGCGCTCTGGCCGGAAAAAGGAGTCGGGCTGGTCAACACAGCACGCCGTCTACAGGTGTTGTACGGATATCGCGCACGGCTGAGCGCACAGGCAAGAGAAGACGAAGATGGCATGACGTTCACCCTATATATCCCCGTGACCCGGGAGAAGGAGGCGGTTCCCCTTGATGACCCTGATGCTGATTGACGATGATGTCCCGATGCTGGAATATGTGGAATATCTGCTCGGGTCCTTGGGGCTGGATCTGAAGCTGGTGGCTTCGGCGTTTAGCAGTGAAGACGCGCTGGAGCAGTTCCATACAGCACTGCCGGATATAGTGATTGTGGATATCGGCCTGCCGGGGATGGACGGGCTGGAGCTGGCGGATGCCTTCAGGATCACGAAGCCGGAGGTGCGCCTGATTTTCCTGACCTGCTATGAGGATTTCCATTACTCGAAGCGGGCAATCCAATTGGAGGCCGATGATTATCTGATCAAGGATGAGCTGTCGCCTGAGCAGCTTAAGAGCAGTCTCGCCAAAGCGATGAGCCGCTTCAAGACCCGGGAGGAACTGCTGGAGCGCTACTCTTTCCGCCAGGCGATTGAGCGCAATAAGGAAGTGCTGAAGCAGAGCTTCCTGAAGCAGCTGTTGTCGGGTGCAGCGGGCCAGGAGAACACGCTGGAGTTCGGCGAACGGTTGGGTATCTCCTGGAAGCACCCCTTTCTGCGTCATGGATTCCTTCATATGGATGCCGCATCTGTCACCGAGCGTTACCGGTACAAGGATATCCCGCTGATCCATTCAGCCGTGAACAATATTGCACTGGAGCTGTCTGCTGCTGCTGAGGCTTCCATTACACCGATTATGAGCCGGAACGCCGATATTTATCTGGTCTGGAATGTGGCGGACCCCCGCCTTACAGAGAACAAGCTGGCTGAATTCATGCAGGCGGTACAGGATAAGGTGGAGCAGTATCTGAAGATTACCCTGCGGGGGTTCTATTCGGAGTCCTGCGCACCGGTCCGCAGCTTCGATGTGTTATACAAGACACTGACGGATTGCCGTGAAAATAACTTCTATCAGTCAGTGACGCCTGTATCTCTGCTTGAGGAGCATGCGGATTTCGGGCAGACATTAGAACGGCGCGGGGAAAAGGAACGCGGCATGCTGTCCTTGGCACTTCTTGATCAACAGGCCGCCTGGATTGATCTGGCCGTGAATCAGTGGACACAGCAGGCTATGGCGGAGCGGCTGCTGCCGCGGCTGGTGAAGGAGACCTGCGGGGATCTGGTGCGCCAGCTGGCCTTCGAAGCCGGAGGGCTGGCCGAGGAGGACTTCTTCACGCAGCTGGAGCAGACGGTGCATATCGGGGAGGCTGCCAGCTTGACCAAGCGGGAGCTGCGGAGTCTGTGGCGGCAGCATACTCTGGCACCCGCAGCTGCTGAGGAGAAGGATGTCCGGCTTCAGGCGGTGGATAAGTATCTGGAGGAGCATGTGGACCGGATGGTCACCTCTACCGATATGGCAGAGCATCTGCATCTGAATGCCAGCTACTTCTCCCGCTATTTCAAGAAGCTGTCCGGCGTGAACTTCACTGATTACGTGAACCAGTACAAAATGAATATGGCCATCACCATGCTGGCCCGCCCGCACGAGACCGTCGAGAATGTCGCCTACACCCTCGGCTTCTCGGACCGGGCTTATTTCTCCAAGGTGTTCAAGAAATACAGCGGCCGGAATCCCAGCGAGTATAAGGCCGGGCCGGCGGAGGAGGACGGCAGAGAGCCGTAATCGAACGAAACTTCATACATGATCTAATAGAACGGCACGAAGCCCTATAAGTCAAAACTGTCCACCGTAACAGGCAATCAGTCTGCACGCTGTTGCAGCCCCCGTCTCACTATAATGGTGAGGAGTCTAAGTATAGCTTCAAGGAGGAACAACGATGAATAGAACTGTATTTACCTTGCCTGCGGAGGAGATCACGGTATCCCGTGAGGTGGATGTGCTGGTTGCGGGCGGCGGGCCTGCGGGCGTCGCAGCGGCAATAGCAGCTGCCCGCAGCGGGGCGCGGACGCTGTTGATTGAGCAGCGCGGCTTCCTGGGCGGCATGGGCACGGTTGCCCTTGTACCCGCCTTCTGCCCTTACAGCGACGGGGAGAAGGCCGTGGTACGCGGCATCGGCCTGGAGCTGCTTGACCGGATGAAGGCCGGATGTGAGCCGGAGTTCCGCGAGCGCTTCGGGGCGGAGCTGGACTGGGTGCCGATCGACCCGGAGGTGTTGAAGCGTGTCTACGATGAGGCGGTTACGGAGAGCGGAGCGGAGGTGCTGCTCCATACCGTGGCTAGCCAGACGGTGATGGATGAGACCGGCCGAAGCATTGAGGGCGTGGTGATCGTCAACAAGTCAGGCCGGAGTCTGGTCCGCGCCCGAACGGTTATTGATACGACTGGCGACGCCGATCTGGCCGCCCTGGCGGGTGCACCGTTCCATAAGGGCGGAGAATCCGGCGAGCTTCAGGCCGCGACCATGTGCTACCTGCTGGCGAATGTGGACCGGCAGCGTTTTGAAGAATACCGGAATGAAAGCGGTGACACCGATCAGATTCACCAAGCCGTCCAGCAGGCGCAGGCGGACGGGAAGCTGCCGCAGGGCCGGGACTCCGTCTCGGGCCTCGCTTGGATTGCCGATTATCTGGTCGGTGTGAATTTCGGCCACGTGTTCGGCATTGACGGCTCCCGCGCAGAGGATCTGACCCGGGGCGCCATAGAAGGACGCCAGCTGGTTCACCGCCAGCTGGAATTCTTCAAGGCTTATGTGCCCGGATTCGAACAGGCCCATCTGGTATCCACCGGCGAACAGATCGGTATCCGCGAGACGCGCCGGATTGTCGGCGATTACGTGCTGACCCAGGAGGACTTCATGAATATGGCTTCCTTCCCGGATGATATTGCCCGTAACAGCTACTTCATCGATATCCATATGGCCCGCAGCAGCGGGGCGATGCATATCCACCATCTTCCGCCCGGGAAGTCGCACGGTGTCCCTTACCGCTGCATGCTGCCGGTGGGCCTGGACAATGTGTGGGTGGCGGGGCGCGCCGCCTCCTCGGACCGTGTCGTGCAAGGCTCCCTGCGGGTGATGCCCAACTGCTTCGCCATGGGCCAGGCGGCGGGTATGGCGGCGGCGATGGCAGCCGGAGCGGAGGGGCAGAGCCGGAGCGTGGATCTTGCTAAGCTGCAGAAGGAGCTGGTGCAGCAGGGAGCATGGCTAGGGGAATCCTTAGCTGCTTTATAAATATTCTGCGGGAGCGTGATCCGAATGACAACAAGAGGGTATCGCAGTGGAGCTATGAATCCGGCACAAGGCAAGCCGCGCAGGTGGCTATACCGTTTCTGTATGCCGGGGCTAATTGGCTTGCTGCTGTTCAGTTTGCTTGCAGGCATGTCAGCTCCGGTGGCTAACGCGGCTGGAACCACCTATTACGTCGATGCTGCCCAGGGCAGCGACACCAACCCAGGCACTGGAGAAACGGCAGCCTGGAAGACGCTGGGCAAGGTGAACAGCATGACCTTCAGCCCGGGGGACCGGATTCTTTTGAAGGCAGGCAGCGTATGGAATGATCAGTATCTGGACCTGCATGGCTCCGGGACGGAGGGGAATCCGATAACCGTGGACCGCTACGGTAGCGGGGACAAGCCGTTGATCAACTTCGGCAACATAGCGGTGGGCGGGGAGGGCTTCGGTGTCCGGCTGCGCAATGTCTCCTATTGGGAGATTAATAATCTGGAGATCACGAGCGGGCAGCATGCCACAGATATGCGCAGAAGTGGAGTGCTGGTGGTCGGTGAAGGCTCAGGAGCCGGGGATTTCCGGCATATCACCATCCGCAATCTCGATATTCATGATATTTTCGGCACGGACCGCCGTACAGGGGGCATTAACTTTCATGCGCGCGGAGCGGGTACCGCACCAGAGAGCACCTGGGATGGCATCCTGATCGAGAATAACACCATTACGAATGTGGCGGATACGGGGATTCAGACGATGACGGATGCTTTTCTGAATAGTGCCTGGACCCATAAGTTCGACGCCTTCCGGGGAGTGGTCATCCGGGGCAATACCGTGGAGCGAATCCACCGGGACGGCATCCTGGTCAGAGCCGGGGTATCCCCGCTGATCGAATACAACAAAACGAAGTCCATCGGCGAAGCTTGTGATATTGACACGGCTGTGGTGAACTATCTGGACAATATCGCTGTCGTGGCGGCGCAGTGGGCCTATTATACAACCGGTGCGGTCTTCCAGTACAATGAGGCCTCAGATACCCGGATGCTGGAGGGGGACGGTCAGCCCTGGGACTTCGACGTTGAAGTGCATGACAGCATCTACCAGTACAATTACAGCTATAATAATCAGGGCGGCACTTTGCTCGTTATGAATAACACGAACAATAATATTTTCCGCTATAACATAAGTCAGGATGATCTGGACGGCAACGGGGCGTTCCATCTGGTGAGCGGCGGGGGTAACCTGCAAATCTACAACAATATCATCTACCGTTCCGGTACACAGAACCGGGCGCTGACTCATGCGAGCAATACGGGAATGGTTAATAATACGAATAATATTTTTTATAATACAGCCGCAGGCCAATACACGAACAGTCCAAGAATGACGTACAGCCATAACAGCTTCTACGGCGCGAATGCCAATGTCCCAAGCGATCCTTACTCGATCACCGGCAACCCCGGGCTCGTCAGCCCCGGCACCGCAACCGGACGCGACTCGGCAGACGGCTATAAGCTGCTCCCGTCCTCTCCGCTGATCCATGCAGGTATAGCTGTGCTGGACAATGGGGGTCTCGACTACTTCGGGAATCCGCTCTATAACGGTGCGCCGGATGTAGGGGCGTTTGAATTCCAGGGTACGGTTACACCGCCTGCGGTGCTGTTCCAGGAGGATTTCGAGGATAATGATTACGCCGGCTGGACTACCTCCGGGGGAGCATGGAGTGTGGCCGATGACGGGACCAAGGCGTTGTCGCAGAACTCCGGGACAGGCGAAGCGCTTGCCTATACAGGCGATGCTGCCTGGAGGAATTACACCTATTCGGCCAGAGTCAAGCTGCTGAATGCTTTTGGCAACGTGGGCTTGCTGTTCCGTTATGCTGACGCTTCCAATTACTATATGTTCCGGCTGAATGATTCAGGCGACAAGGCGGAGCTGTTCAAAAAAACTGCCGGCACGCTCACCATGGTCAGCAGCACGACTACTTCCGTTACGCCCGGCCAGTGGACGGAGCTGAAGGTAACGGTCAGCGGCAGCACGGTTACCGCCTACGCTGGAGGTGTCCAGCTGCTTCAGTGGACGGATACGGCGGCACAGCCGGCCGGAGGGAAGATCGGTCTGCGGATGCATTCCAGCACCGCACGGATCGACGATATTAAGGTGACGGAGTAAACATAGGGTATGGTTCGGGAGGATTCGATTAAATTTTACTTAAAAGTGAAACGAATCCTGCGCATTCGCGTAAGATAACAGCAAAGGGCACAGCCGCAATCCTTTTACAGGTGATTAGCGGCGGTGCCCTTTTCTAAAGGAGGCATAACTCATGAAATTCAGAAAACTGTTGTCGCTCAAACAATGGTCTCATATATTCCGCAGCTCCTGGCATTATATCGTTTCGCCTAATGTGGCTATGGCTGACAAGCTGCTGTTCACTATTCCGGCACTGCTGTACTGGGTGCTGCCCGATTTCATGCCGTTTGTACCAATTGACGATATTGGCGTAACGATGCTGCTGATGGGCTGGTTCGTCTCGCGGATGGACCGTAAATACGCGGCGCTGCACAGCGGAAGATGACATTTTAGCGACGATTGCACCTTTAACTGTGGATGTCCATCTCCTAATGGTTGCTTTATCCTCCCATATTCCTTAAAATGAATTATTGAGTATTTAAAATATAGAGGCCTGGGAGATGGAATCGAATGAACGTCAAAATTACCCGCAACGCGGCTAAAGTGATAAAGAAGACCATGGAACTTGAAGGCAACAGCGAGCTTAAACTTCGTGTAGCGATTACACATGCCCATGGCGACCATGCCCACTATGGACTGGATCTGGACACGCCCAAGGAGAACGATGTAGTGGTCTCCACCGACAAGGATATCGATGTTATTCTTGATCCGAACCAGCCGCTGCTGGACGGTGTGAAGATTGATTATCTCTACTTGCCGGAAGAAGGCTTTGTGATTACTAATCCGTCTAAAGGAAATCATGGCGATCACTAATTGATCCGCCCGTATTTTACGGACATAAAGAAGGGTTGCTTCATGGCTAACGATATAAGATTATGTGACGAGTGCAATCATATCAAAATGAAAAGCATCGTGCCCAAGCTGCTGAAGATGGCACCGGATGCCGAGATCAAGACAGGCTGCATCTCCTACTGCGGACCGTGCGGGAAACGCCCGTTCGTCTACATTAACGGCCGCTACATCAGCGGACCGACGGAAGACGAGGTGCTGGCCAAAGCGGAAGCCTTCGTCAAACGGCCGGCGGAAAAGAAGTAATTCAGATCTGCTGCGCCTGCAGCATCGTGCAGCCCCCGCGTGATTTGCGGGGGTTGTTTATTTTTTTTTGAAGGCCCCGGACACCCGGAGGATGATTCTGAGAAAGAAGGATGTTAGAGTAGCTGACGATGATTAGAGTAATAGGTGGATTTTGTCCAATTGCTTACCAGCGATGCGCTGTCGTGTCGTGATATGCTCCCGCCAAACTCCGCTCATCAACTTCGCTTACCATCCCATGCGATCATCTACACTTGGGCCTTCGGGTACCTCTACGGCTTCCAGGCACCGGCGTTGTCGAACCTTCCGCTATTCTGCTGCTGTCCGTCACCTGCCCCGGCTTGCTGTATTCCTGCATAATATGCAACAATTGTACTCTTCAAAGAAGCTTTTAGCTGAAATCCTGTCTAAAATGCAACATTCTAAGTTACTGCGGCGTCATTTCGGCAAAAATTCTGCAAAATATGCAACAATCGGTCTCACCGCTACCTCTTTAACTGGGGGATTATGCATTTTGAGCAACAATCCGCAATCCTGCACCCAACCCAAACAAGCCTTAAGTCCGCAGTATAATCGTCTGCGGGACTTAAGGCTTGTTGAGGGTAAGTTAGTTTTATACTTTGCTCCAGCAGGCAGATGCAATCGGAAATCTCAGCCTACGTTGCTATTCCAATACCTCCGCTCGTCCTATTTCCGTGGAGGCAGCGGCCCCAGGTATTGATAGTATTGGCATTCGATCCGGCCGTTGTAGAGCTTGCGGCGCTTGTCCGCCTTGCGGCCGTAGTATTGCTCGAACTCCTTGTACGGGCTGATGGCGAAGAAGGACCAGGTGGGCAGATAGAGCATCATCTCGCCGAACTGGCGGGTCAGCTTCTCCACTTCCTTGTCATTGCTGATCCGCTCACCGTAAGGCGGATTGGTGATGATGCAGCCGTATTCGCCTTCCGGCCGGGCCTTCGCAGCGGCCATATGCTTGAAGGTAATCTCACCGGAGAGTCCGGCGCTCTTCGCCGCCGCTTCGGCGATCTCAATCGCTGCCGGATCGATATCCGTTCCGGTCAGCTGCAGCGGGTAATCGTCACGCACCGCATCGAAGGCTTCTTCGCGGGCTTCTTCCCATAGGCGCCGGGGAATCTCCGGCCAGTGCTCGGACGGGAAGGAGCGGCGCAGGCCTGGCGCGATGTTCCAGGCGATCATCGCGGCTTCGATCAGAATTGTACCTGATCCGCAGCAAGGATCATAGAGCGGACGATGGCCGTTCCAGCGGCTGAGCTGGATCAGAGCCGCAGCCATCGTCTCCTTCAGCGGCGCTTCCGTAGCCTGGCGGCGGTAGCCGCGCTTGTGCAGGGCCGGTCCGGTGGTATCAAGGGTGATCAGCGCGATATCATTCAGCAGGATCACTTCTACCACATACCGGGGTCCGTTTTCCGGGAACCATTCGGTGTGGTACGACAGCTTCAGCTTCTCAACAATGGCTTTCTTAACGATCCCTTGGCAGGCAGGTACGCTGGTCAGCTGAGATTTATGCGAGCGGCCCTCTACCGGGAATTCGCCGTTCTCGGGAATCCAGTCCTCCCAATTTATCGCCTTGACTCCTTCGAACAGCTCATCGAAGGTCCGGGCCGGGAACTGGCCCATCTTAACCAGTACACGGTCCGAGGTACGCAGCCACAGATTGCAGCGGCAGATGTCGATGTAATCCCCGCTGAACAGGACCCGTCCGTTCTCGATCGTGGTCTCATAACCCAGCTCGTTTAATTCGCGTGCTACTACAGCCTCCAGCCCCATGGGGGCGGTGGCGATCAATTGTAATTTGCCCAAGTGCGCTCAACTCCGTTTAACTTGTGGATAAATACGTATAGCCAGTACAATAAGAGTAACTGGTTTGTCATCTGAACCTGTAGAACGTTCAGCTTACAGTATAGGGTAAGGAAGAGTTCTGCACAATGCCTGTCCGCAGGCGCACACACCCATTCAAGAGGAGAATACATATGCAGAATCAGGAAGAGTACAGCGAACAGCTATATACAGAAGATGAATTATTGCTCCAAGTCAAAGCAGCCATCGCGGCGGGCGGCATGCCGGAGGTGTCGATTGCCCCGGGCTACGGCAGATTGCTGACGATGCTGGTGACCCTCTCCCGCTCAGCTAACCTGCTGGAGATCGGAGCGCTTGGCGGTTACAGCGGAATCTGTCTGTGCCGGGGATTGGCGCAGGAAGGCCGTCTGACCTCTCTGGAGCTTAAGGCCGACTATGCAGAGCTGGCACAGAGCCATCTGCAGCAGGCGGGCTTCGGGGACCGGGTGGAATACCGGATCGGCCCTGCACTGGACAGCCTGAAGCTGCTCGAAGCACATGGGCACAGGTACGATTTCTTCTTCATCGATGCCGATAAGGAGAACTATCCGAATTATCTGGAATATGCGATCCGGCTTGCTTCGCCGGGGGCGATTATTGCCGGGGACAATATTTTTCTGCGCGGCCGCACGCTCAATACGGAGAAGAACGGACCGGCCGTCCAGGCCATGCGCCGCTTCAATGAGATGATTGCGGGCGATCCCCGCCTGACCAGCACGCTGCTGCCTGCCTATGACGGCCTGGCGCTGGCGATGGTGAAATAGCTTGTGACACACCAGCCTGTTAACGGAATAGCCGGGGTTCAGTCTTCTTGTACAGCTTGATTCGGACCCAAACCGTATTGATCAGCAGGAAGGCGCCGGAGACAATGAACAGGCCTTCAATTCCGATATAACCGGACAGGAATCCGCCGATCACCGCACCGAGCATATTGCCGAGCGCGAGTGTACTGCTGTTGAAGCCAAACGCCCGGCTCTCCTTGCCGTCAGGCGTATAGGAGCGGATCAGGGCATTGACGCTCGGCAGCAGCCCGCCCATGAAGACGCCCATCAGGAAGCGGACGAGAATCAGCTGCCAGACGCTGGTCACGAACGCTTGCGGAATCAGGAATAGAGCAGCGCCGATCAGCGCAAAGGTCAGTATGCGGTGCGCTCCCACCTTGTCGCTGAGCTTGCCGAGCAGCGGTGAAGCGAGCATATTCGAGATACCGGTGACGGCGCTGACCATACCTGCCCAGAAAGCGATATTCACAGCGGAGCCGTGCAGCTTCTCTACATAGAGCGGCAGCAGCGACATTGGGCTGACCATGGCGAACTGCAGCAGGAAGGTCACGCCGAACAGGGCGGGAAGCTGCGGCACCTTCGCCAGTTCCTTCAAGCCTTCCAGCACGGATACTTGAGGCACCTGTGCTGCTTCTACGCGGTCGAATTTCTCTTTGACCAGGAATAACGCCAGCAGTGAAGCAATGAACAGAAGCGCACCAACCACATAGAAAATCGGGCGGAACCCGATCCAGTCCGCCAGTAAGCCGCCCATCAGCGGCCCGAGAATCGTTCCGGCTACCGCGCCCGACTGCATCAGGCCCATCGCGAAGCCCATCTTCGGTTTCGGTGTGGTGCCTGAGACCAGCGCGACAGAGGCGGGATTGAAGCCGGAGATGGTTCCGTTCAGCAGGCGGAGTAGCAGCAGCTGCATCGGGGACTGGGCGAAGCCCATCAGGACAATAACAATCGCCATGCCGAAGCTGGAGCGCAGGAGCATTATTTTGCGTCCGTATTTGTCGGCGAGCTTGCCCCAGAGCGGCTGAAAGATGAACGAGGTCAGGAAGTTGGCGGCAAAAATAAGCCCGGCCCACATCCCGATCTCCCGGTCACCGGTCACCCCCAAATCTTTGGCGAGATAAAGAGATAAAAACGGGGTAATCATTGTCATTCCGGCATTTACCAGGAATTGGCCAAACCAAAGCACCATGAGGTTGATTTTCCAGGTCTCCCAATTCTTCAAAGTGCTTTCACTTCCTTTCTGAAATTTCTTGCAACAACAATCACGAAAAGACGACATTATATCAGTATATCACATTTTTTCAGCAGGTTAATGCAACACTCGTCATAGTTATGTCATTGGATTGTCATTCCCTGCAGCGCCCGGGAGTTGTTAGCCGCTTACAAAAGGGGCATAATAATGATATGTGTTTAATCACAGTATTCTATCAAATCTAATGGAGATCTTATCATGACCTACAACGACACTTTTATCCGTGCCTGCAGACAGCAGAACACGGAGTACACCCCGGTATGGTACATGCGGCAGGCTGGCCGGTATGATCCCGACTACCGTACAATCAAGGAGAAATATTCGTTGCTTGAGATCTGCAGGCAGCCCGAGCTTGCGGCTGAGGTGACCCTGATGCCTGTGCGCAAGCTGGGCGTGGACGCAGCGATTCTGTATTCTGACATCATGAATCCGGTGGCCTCCCTCGGTGTAGATTTTGACATTGTGAAGAACATCGGGCCGGTTATCGAGAATCCGATCCGCTCTGCAAGCGATGTGGACAGGCTGAAGCCGATTGATGTGGAAGGCGATCTGGGCCATATTCTGGAGACCATCGCTATACTGGACAAGGAGCTGGACGTTCCGCTGATTACCTTTGCCGGAGCGCCGTTCACCATCGCCAGTTATTTGATCGAAGGCAGACCGTCCAAGACTTATCACCGCACCAAGGAGCTGATGTTCAGCCAGCCTCAGGTGTGGGAGAAGCTGATGGAGAAGCTGGGCGATATGGTTATCGCCTATCTGCGCGCCCATGTCGCCAGCGGCGGGAAGGCGTTTCAGCTGTTCGACAGCTGGGTCGGGGCGCTGGCTCCGCGTGATTTCGAGCAGTATGTGCTGCCGACGATCACCCGGATTTTTGCTGAATTATCCGATCTGGAGGTTCCGAAGATTTACTTCCCCGGTGTTAGCTCAGGGGAGCTGCTCCCCAGCTTGACCAAGCTGCAGGCCGATGTGATCGGACTGGACTGGCGGGTAAGCATCACCGAAGGACGACGCAGACTGGGCGGAGGCTATGCGGTTCAAGGCAATCTTGATCCATACCTGCTGACCGCTCCGATGGAGTTGCTCAAAGCCCGGGCCAAGGAACTGATTGATGAAGGCATCACGCAGCAGGGATATATTTTTAACCTGGGACATGGATTGTTCCCTGAAGCTTCACTCGATACGCTCAAGGAATTAACGGATTACGTGCATGAGTATTCAGCAGCAGCAATGAAACAGGCGGCACCGCCGCTGGCATAGCTGAAGAAATAGCATCAAGATGGCAGCAGCCTTTGCTGCTCTCTTTGCTGTATAGGACGTTAATTATTCGTAAAAAGGGGATGGAAACCGTGGCCAACAAAATTGGAGTACTCGTGATGTCGTACGGCACGCCTGAGAGTCTTGAGGATGTAGAGGCTTATTATACGCATATCCGCCGGGGGAACGCTCCTTCTGCTGAGCAGCTCAAAGAATTGACAGACCGCTATAAGGCGATTGTCGGCGGGGTTTTTCCGCTTAGAGAGAATACCGACCGTCAGGTGGAAGCCTTGCAGGCCAAGCTGAACAGCGGGCAGATCCAGTATGTCTGCTACCAGGGGCTGAAGCATGCCAGACCGTTCATCGAGGATGGTGTCGAGGCAATGGTCCGGGACGGAATTACCCAGGCGATAGGCATCGTGCTGGCTCCGCATTACTCTGTGATGAGTGTAGGAACCTATATCAAGCGCGCCAAGGAAAAAGCCGAAGCCTGCGGTATTCAAATGGAGTTCGTTGAGAGCTACCATATGCACCCCGAGCTGATCGATGTACTAAGCCGGAGAGTGACTGCCAAGCTGGACGAGTTCGAAGAAACGGGCGCGTCGCGGGAAGAAGTGCGCGTGCTGTTCAGTGCACATAGTCTTCCTGAACGTATTCTGGCGATGGGCGATCCGTACCGTGACCAGCTGCTGGAGACCTCTAAGGCGATTGCTGCACAGGCAGGGGTTGAATCCTGGCAGTTCACTTGGCAGAGTGCGGGCCGGACAGCGGAGCCTTGGCTGGGACCGGATATTCTTGATACACTGCGTGAGCTGGCCGAGAGTCAGGTAAAATACGTGCTGTCAGCCCCGATCGGCTTCGTGTCCGACCATCTGGAGGTGCTGTACGATCTGGATATTGAAGCGCAGCAGCTTGCCTCCGAGCTGGATATGCGTCTTCTGCGGATTGACTCGCTGAACAGTGATCCGGCTTATATGGCGGTGCTCAGCGATGTGGTGCGTACGAAGGCGAACCAGTTGAAGGTGAATCTGTCATGACAGATTCACCGCGCAAGGTGGTCATCATCGGCGGAGGCCTCAGCGGCCTCAGCGCCGCGTTCTATATCCGCAAGTTCTACCGTGAGGCGGCAGTAGAGCCGCAGATTACCTTAATCGAGAAGGACAAGGTCCTTGGCGGCAAAATCGAAACGTTGCACCGTGACGGCTTCGTGATTGAGAAGGGACCGGATTCCTTCCTGGCCCGCAAGACAGCTATGGTCGATCTGGCCAGGGAGCTGGAGTTGGACCACGAACTGGTAAGCACCAATCCGAACGCCAAGAAGACCTACATCCTGCAGCGGGGCAAGCTTCATCCGATGCCTGCCGGTCTTGTGCTGGGCATTCCGACAGAGCTGAAGCCCTTCCTGAAGAGCGGACTGGTCTCCTTCGGCGGCAAAATGCGGGCGATGATGGATTTCGTACTCCCGCCCCGCCGCAGCGCTGAGGATGAGTCGCTTGGCGATCTGATTGAGCGCCGTCTGGGTACAGAGGTGCTGGAGAATATGACGGAGCCGCTGCTGGCAGGAATCTATGCAGGCGATATGCGCAAGATCAGCCTTCAGGCGACCTTTCCGCAGTTCGGTGAGGTCGAGCGCCAGTACGGCAGCCTGATCCGTGGAATGACGACCGGCAGGAAGCCGGTGGAGACCCATACCGGGACGAAGAAAAGCGCCTTCCTCACCTTCCGTCAAGGGCTGCAAAGTCTCGTGCACACGCTCATCCATGAGCTGCAGGATGTGCGGCAAATTACGGGGACAGGAGCGAAATTCATCCGTGTATTGGGAGGTGCCGGTTCTTCCGGCACTTCCCGTTATGAGGTGGAGCTTGAGAGCGGTGAGCTGCTGGAAGCAGACGACATCTATGTTACGGTGCAGAACTTCGCAGCCGCAGAGCTGCTGCGTCCCCATGTGGATGTGTCGGCGCTGGATGCAGTGAACTATGTATCGGTAGCTAATGTTGTTCTGGCGTTCACCCGGCAAGATATCGTTACCGAATACGACGGATCGGGCTTCCTTGTTCCGCGTAAGGAAGGGCGGAACATTACCGCCTGCACCTGGACCTCTACCAAATGGCTGCATACCAGCCCTGATGATAAGGTCCTGCTGCGTTGTTACGTGGGACGGTCTGGGGATGAACAGAATGTGGAGCTGCCGGATGAAGCGCTGGCGGAGCTGGTCCGCAAGGATTTGAAGGAAATCATGGGGATCACCGCAGCACCGCTGTTCACAGAGATCACCCGGCTGAGGTCGTCCATGCCGCAGTATCCGGTCGGCCATCCCGGCCGGATTGCCGGCCTGCGCAGCGAGCTGGCGCAGAAGCTGCCCGGCGTCTACGCCTTTGGTGCAGGCTATGACGGCATCGGGATGCCGGACTGCATCAAGCAGGCGAAGCTTACGGCTGAGACTGCCGCAGCCAGCCTCCCGAAGCTGCCGGAGCCGGCGGGAGCTACAATCTAAAAAGAAGCGGTGGAGCGGAGCAGTGGCGCTCCACCGTTTTTAGATATGAGGCCCCCGCAAAGTACCTGAGTCATCATCTAAGCTAAATCCCCACTTTTGCTGGGTTATTTAGTAAATGGCTCCGTTCCCGGCTTGGAGCGGCAGCTGATAGATATGCTATAATAGAAACACTTTAAGGGTAAAGGAGATTACTTGCACTCATGTATCCGCCGAGATCAGGCAATAGACAAGGCAAGAGACAACATAGCAGGCGGCGGCGCAGAAGGATATGGGCTTGGGTCAATGTGGCGTTGCTGCTGATGATTACCGCTGCGCTCGCTTATTCATTCATGGACGACAAGGACCCGCAGGGCTCTGCTGCTCCGCCAGCGGCGCTCGTTACCTCGCCTTCGCCGGAAGAAGCAGCAACGGCGGCTGCCCCTACGGAAGCCGTCCCTACAGAGGAACCGCCTGGGACAGTGGCTACAGCTACTGCTGGACTTGCTCCGGAGGAGACACCGGAGGCTTCTCCAGAACCTACGGCTACGGCGGCAACCATTACGGCAGCTCCTACCCCTAGACCAGCGGATCAGGCAACCCCTACGGATGCGCCGAAGGCCACAACGGGAAGCAGCAGCGGGCGGGTCGCAGGCTTGCCGGAGAACACCTCCGGCGGGACGGTGAAGCTGAGCTTTGCCGGAGATATCATCTTCAGCGGAAAAGCAGGCGCGCTGCTGGAGCAGAAGGGCTACGATTATTCCTACAGCGCGCTGGATGGAATGTTCAAGAAGGATGACCTCACGGTAGTCAATCTGGAAACTCCGATTACTGCACGCGGGGTCGGGGCCAAGAACAAGCAGTTTGTATTCAAGGGCCCGCCGAAAGCACTGGATGCGCTCAAGGCCGCCGGTGTGGATGCCGTCAATCTGGCTAACAACCACACGCTGGATCAGGGGGAGGAAGGTCTGCTGGACACCCTGAAGCATCTGGGCGAACGCGGAATCCCTCACGTGGGGGCAGGGCGGAATAGCCAGGAGGCCTATTCGGCACAGTATTTTGAGCGTAATGGAATTAAGATTGCCCTGCTGGGCTTCACACGGGTGATGCCGGTGATTGAATGGAAGGCGGAAGCGGGCAAGCCTGGCCTTGCCTCGGTGTATGACAGTGCGGAAGCGCTCAAGGCGATTACCGCAGCCAAGCAAAAGGCCGATGTCGTCGTTGTCGTCGTCCATTGGGGACGGGAGCGGATGGAGCAGTATGACAAGACCCAGCAGGTGCTCGGGCATAGCTTCATTGATGCCGGAGCGGATCTTGTGATGGGCGGCCATCCGCATGTGCTACAGGGAATTGAACCATATAAAGGCAAATGGATCGCCTACAGCACAGGCAACTTTATTTTCACACGCGGTTCTATCCCGGCTACTTGGGAGACGGCGGTATTCCAGGCGGAATGCAGCAAGCAGGGGCAATGCGCTCTTAAGCTGAAGCCGATGGATGCCGAGCTGGCGCAGCCGGTGCCGATGAATGATGCCGACGGGCAGCTACTGCTGCACAGAATACAGTCTATTTCTTCCGGCCTGATCAAGGTCCGCAATGACGGCACTGTGACCCAAGCGGTGAAATAGCCGGAGGTGCTTATAATGATGAAGAATATGTGTGTAGCCCACCGCGGTTTTTCCGGTAAAGCGCCTGAGAATACACTGGCTGCCGTACGGATGGCGATTGCGTTGCCTTATGTACGCTGGATAGAGATTGATGTGCAGCTGACGAAGGACGGGGTGCCTGTAGTCATCCATGATTATTCCCTGGACCGCACGACCAACGGACACGGCAAGGTGAAGAATATGGAGTATGAACACATGCGGCGGCTGGATGCGGGGGGCTGGAGGGGGCGTGCTTTTCGCGGAGAGCGGGTGCCTTCACTGGAAGAGGTGCTTGCTCTGGCGTCAGGCCGGCTGCGGCTGAATATTGAACTGAAGACGGTGGGGGAGATGTATCCCGGTCTTGCACAGGCGGTCATTGATCTGGTGAATGCCAGAGGAATGCGCGAGGAAGTGGTGCTGACCTCGTTCGATGCCAGTGTATTGCGGCGGATCAAGGAATTGGACGCGAGGTTTCATACGGGGCTTATCTATGACTCCAGATCCGGTGATCCTGGGGGTAAGCTAGATGAGCTGGGCTGTTCCTTCTTATCTATAAGCTTCGACCGGCTTAGCCCGGTTCTGGCCAAATCCCTGATTGAACGCGGGGTGCAGGTGATGGCCTGGACCTTGAACAAGGGCAAGGAAATGCGCCGTCTGTCGGAGATTCATTCCGATATTATGATCTGTACCAACCGTCCGGATATTTGGGGCGAACTCTTTTTGAAGGCTTGATCAGGCAGCTGTAAGCACACCAATTCATAGAGGAAGAGAGCTGAAGGAACAATGAGCAGTGCGATCAATAATGTATACTGTGTAGGACGTAACTATCAATTACATGCGGAGGAGCTGGGCAACAAGGTGCCTGCTGAGCCGCTGATCTTCCTGAAGCCGTCTCATGCTGCTGTGGCCCTGGATAAAGCGATCATCCATCTGCCCAAGGACGCCGGACTGATTCATTATGAGGGTGAGCTGGTGCTGCGAATTGCACGTGATTACGTGCCGGGGATGAGTGTGCAGGAGCTGGTGGATGTGATGGCGCTGGGCCTCGATTTCACGCTCCGTGATGTGCATAATGATCTGCAGCGCAAGGGTCTGCCGTGGACTGCTGCCAAGGGCTTCAAGAACGCGGCTCCGCTGACCCCTTACATGGCATTGCCCGAGGAAGAGGAACTGGAGGCCACTGACTTCACCGTCCGCAAGAACGGAATTGAGGTTCAGCGCGGGAACGTGAAGAACATGATTTTTTCCCTGCAAAAAATCGTTGACTTCATCGCCGCCCGCTACGGTCTGGGCAAAGATGATATTATCTTCACCGGAACCCCCGCCGGGGTAGGTCCGGTAGTGGCGGGCGATTCGTTCGAGCTGTTCTGGGGCGAGCGCCTCATGGGCACCTGCCTGATCGGTTAAGGCGATGTTCTCAGGACTTGAACTACTGCAATGGCTGATCGGGGCCTGCGGTGCGCTGCTGGTTGCCGGGGCCGCCTACTGGAAGCAGTCGCTTAGCTTCTCAGGGATGGTGGCGGCAGTGGTGATGGGGACGATCTATTTCGGTGCAGGGAATCTGTTCTGGTTCGGTATCCTGCTCGTGTTCTTCATCTCCTCCACGCTGCTGTCGAAGCTGCATCATGAGAATAAGGCAGAGCTGGAGGCCACGTATGATAAAACCGGACGCCGCGACGCGGGCCAGGTCTTCGCCAACGGCGGACTCGGAATGCTGGCCGTTCTACTGAACGCGATCTATCCGCTGGAGCTCTGGAGCTTCCTATTCATCGGGGTGATGGCTACCGTGACCTCGGATACATGGGCGACAGAGATCGGCACGCTGGCCCGGAAGCCTCCCCGGTCGGTGCTGACCGGTAAGGTGCTCCAGGCAGGCACCTCCGGCGGCGTATCCCTGCCCGGGACGCTGGCTGCAGCGGCGGGAGGGGCGCTCATCGGCGCAGCCTCCTGGGTGCTGCGGGCGGCCTCCGGCATGACGCCCCATGCCTTCTGGCTGCTGGTGCTGGCCGGACTCCTGGGCGGGCTTGCGGGAGCTTTTGCCGACTCGCTCTTGGGTGCTACTGTGCAACGGATGAACCGCTGCACGGTCTGCGGCCGCGAGGTCGAAGCCTCTAAGCACTGCGGGAAGCCTACGGTATACGCCCGGGGCTGGCGCTGGATGGACAATGATACTGTAAATGCTGTAAGTTCTATAATAGGCGGTGGTGTAGCGCTGCTGGTCAGTTATATAAGTTACATAGGATAAGGACGGACCTGAGGGTTAAGCCTGCCGTTGCGTTATCCGGTAACATGCTGGATTTTATGGGTTGGGAGGTGAACCGTTGAGCAGTGCATCCGTAGACAAACATGCAGCTATTCTGGATGCCGCTTATGAGCTTTTCGGTTCAGGCGGCTTTTATGAGACGAAGATGTCGGAAGTGGCCGAACGTGCTGGCATTGCCAAGGGTACGGTTTATTTATATTTTAAAAGCAAAGAGGAGCTCTTCATGGCGGTTACCCGCCGCGATTGCGATGGCTTCCTTGAGCAGCTTGAGGGCAAGCTGAGGACCCGCTCCACATTGACAGACAAGCTCTCCGTTATTGCGGAGCATCATCTGTTCTATTACTATGAGCGCAAGCAGCATACGAAGCTGTTCTTCCGTGCGCCTAACAATAACCCTGAGCTGGTGGCTTATATGGCACAGTTCATGGAAGCCTATATGCAGGCTGTGGTGAAAGTGCTGCTGGAAGGCGGGGCTACCGAGCCCGAGCTGATGGCGCAGTCGTATATCGGGATTCTGGACCGTCTGAAGATGGACATCCTGTTCGACCCTGAGTTTGCCGAGGCAGATGCGGATAAGCGGGCAAAGTTTGCGGCGAGGCTCTTTATCACCGGGGCACTGGGCAGCTTGGATTCGGCGCTGGGGGACTTCCCTGCTGAAGCTGAATCCTAAGGGAATACAGCCAATTCCGGTTTCAAAATATAAGGCAAGCGAGGACAACTGATGAATATTATGACGGTGGAACACCTCTCCAAGAGCTACGGGGAGAAAACCCTGTTCCGTGATGCCTCCTTTGGCATGGACGACAGGGATAAGATAGGCGTAATTGGCGTCAACGGCACGGGAAAATCAACCTTTCTGAAGATTATCGCCGGGCTCGATACAGCAGATGCAGGGCAGATAAGTATCGGCAATGATGTGCGGGTGCAGTTCCTGGCACAGAATCCGCCATATGAGCCTGGAAATACGGTCTTGCAGCAGGTATTTGCCGGAGAAGACCCGGAGCTTGCGACGATGCGGGAATATATGGAGGTTATGTCTCTTCTGGAGCAGAATCCGGGAGATTCAGGGCTGGAGAGCAGGCTTGTCCGGATTGGGCAGGCCATCGACGCCGCCGGCACTTGGCAGCTGGAGAGTGAGGCTAAGACGGTCCTTACGAAGCTGGGCATTACCCAATTCGATGCCCGGATGGAGAGCCTGTCCGGCGGACAGCGCAAGCGTGTCGCGCTGGCTGCGGCGCTGATTACGCCGTCGGAGCTGCTGATTCTAGATGAGCCTACCAACCATATTGACACGGATTCCGTAGCCTGGCTGGAGCAGTATCTGCAGAAGCGGCGCGGGGCGCTGCTGATGGTAACGCATGACCGTTATTTCCTGGAACGGGTAGCCAGTGTAATGCTGGAGCTGGACGGCGGGAATCTGTACCGGTATGAAGCGAACTATTCGCGGTTCCTGGAGCTGAAGGCAGACCGTGAGGAACGGGAGGCTTCGGCCGAGCAGAAGCGCAAGAATCTGCTGCGCACCGAGCTGGCCTGGATTCGCCGCGGGGCTAAGGCCCGCTCCACGAAGCAGAAGGCGCGGATCGACCGCTTCGAGAAGCTCAAGGAGAGCACGGGAGGCGCATCGGCGTCAGCTATGGATATCTCCGTAGCCTCTACAAGACTTGGCCGCAAAATCATTGAGATTCAGGATCTCACCAAATCGCTGGACGGCCGGACCTTAATTAAGGATCTGAATTATATTGCTGTGCCGCAGGACCGCGTGGGGATTGTCGGCAAGAACGGCAGCGGCAAGTCTACGCTGCTTAACCTGATTGCCGGTAAGCTTACACCAGACAGCGGCGAGGTACAGCTTGGGACGACCGTGAAGCTGGGCTATTTCACCCAGGAGCATCAGGACATGGATCTCAGCCTGCGGGCGATCGAGTATGTGAAGGAAGAAGCCGAGATCATCAAGACCGCAGACGGTAGTGTCATCACCGCCGGGCAAATGCTAGAGCGCTTCCTGTTTCCGCCCGCGATGCAGTGGACGCCAATCTCTAAGCTATCCGGCGGCGAGAAAAGACGGCTCTACCTGCTGCGTGTCCTTATGGGAGCCCCGAACGTGCTGCTGCTCGATGAGCCGACGAATGATCTGGATATCGGCACACTTGCTGTGCTGGAGGATTACCTTGATGAATTCCCTGGTGTAGTCTTCACCGTATCGCATGACCGCTACTTCCTGGACCGTACTGTGGATAAGCTGATTGCCTTTGAGGATGGGGGAATCCGCCTGCATGTCGGCGACTATAGCGAATATGAAGAGTGGCTGGCGAAGAACGTCCCTTCCGGCAGCTGGAACTCCGGCAAGGCAGAAGGCGGCTCCGGCCGCAGCGCCAGCGGGGCTGGTGCCGCTGCTGAGCAGGGCGGGAATGCACAGGCCGGGTCAGCGCCGCGCGAGAAGCTGAAATTCACCTTCAAGGAGCAGCGCGAGTACGAGGGCATCGACGAGGCCATTGAACAGGCGGAGCAGCATCTGACAGACCTCTCGGCACAGATGGAAGCGGCCTTTGCCGACTCCGGCAGACTCCAGGAGCTGGTGGAGAAGCAGCGGCAGGCCGAGGCAGAGCTGGAGCGCCTGATGGAGCGCTGGACGTATCTGAATGAATTGGCGGAGAAGATCGCGGGTAAGTAGGTTAGAGTAGGTAAGAGTAGGTAAGTAGTAACGCTCAGAGAGGAGCCAGTGACCCAATGACTGCGACTCATTCGATAGATGCTGCCGTGCAACTCCGGTCCTCTGGCCGGGCAGAAGAAGCAAGGACCATGCTGCTAGAGCTGCTGTCAGCAGACGGGAGCAATGCCGAGCTGCATTATCAGCTGGCGTGGACGCATGATGTGCTGGGCTTGGAACGCGAGGCGGTATCCTATTACGAGCAGAGTCTTGCCCTGGGGCTTCCAGATGCGGAGCAGAAGGCAGGCGCGATGCTGGGCCTGGGCAGCACGTACCGGACGCTGGGGCAGTATACAGAGTCCCGTACGCTGCTGGAGCAGGGTGCGCTTGAATTCCCGCAGCGTGCGGAATTCAATGCTTTTCTAGCCATGACGCTGCATAATCTCGGTGCACACACCGAAGCCATGGAACTGCTGCTTACCCTGCTTGCGGATACATCCAATGATCCCGGTATCCAGGATTACCGCAAGGCTATTAAGTATTATGCGGACAAGCTGGAGCAGGTATGGCCTTAACCGGAGAATAGGGGAAGGTGAGCCGGAGCCGGCCCAGAATGAGATGCAGAGTCAGATGGGGAAGCGGAAATCCTGCCCAAAATGCAACATCTCAATCGTCAACAAAGCGCTAATCCGCTATTGTTGTACAAAAAGCAGCATCACCCGATTCTAGAGCGGATTAAAAGGATAATTGTTGTATTTCATGCAGGAATCCATGCTAATGTCCAAGAATTCATGCGACTGGGTTGCAATAGTTGCAACATTTCGGTCTGGTAGGACCAAATATACTCAACCCAAAAGGCAGCACCAGCTATCTAAATGAGCTGGTGCTGCCTTTTGGGTACTGTGAGTGTATATCTTAGTAGACAATCAGATTAAAATAAGTGATTTCATTCCATAAATGCGGTAAGGGGTGAAGCTGCGTTCTTAGCGAAAAAACAGGGATAAGTGTATTCTGTGCAACTAAAAACAGTGAAACGGGTGGACTTCCTCGTCTAATTGTAGTCTGTACAACTAAATTTGTCCGGATTGGTGAAAATCCAGAACTAGAGGTATTTTAATTGCACCAAATACAGCTAAACAGAGATTCGGCGGCACCTCCGGCGATTTAGTTGTACAAATTACAATTTAGCCTACCTCTTGCACCTTAATCGGGGCGAGGTAAACCCTCAGCAAGCCATTAGTTAAAGTAATTCTCACATGTTTAAATCTGATTAGCTACTAGTCCCCCTAGTTCTTTACGCCGCCTTGATTGAGAAAATTCGGCTGTGAAGCGAATAGGTGAGTGGCTGTCCCCGTCCAACTTTAGCGACTCACTCCAGCGGCTACTGCTGTAGAGCGTGACCTGCCATGGCTATTTGCCGCCTGCCACCGCAATCATCTGTACGACCGGCCGTGAATCGCCGGTCAGTACCGCCTCGTCTGCGTTCATCTGCGATGAGCCGTCTCCGTCGAGGAAGATTCCTTCACGTCCCTCGCCCGGGACGGTCTCCTGCACGGCGGCGCGGAATTCCGCCGCCGTGCAGAGCGAATTCGTGACGAGCAGCCAGAGCTTCCCGGACTGGTCATAGACCAGCCCGGAGCGCAGGCGCCGCTCACCCTCATAAGGCAAATGCTCTGCGGTCGCAGCCGCCTCCCACAGCTCTTCCTGCTGCAGGTTCATGCTGATCCCGCCCTGCGCCCAGTAATGCCCGCGATCGCTTACCGCCAGGTCATCGCCAGAGGCGGCGACCTGTACGCTGAGGGCTCCCGCAGCACCGTCCCAGACCAGCGTTCCACGCGCATACTTCGCGTTGAACCAGCCAGAACCGTAGCTGCGGGCTTCATCGTTCACGGGCTGGTCGTTCATGATGGCGATGGACAACAGGTCATCGCCGTAAAAGAAGCCGCCATTGATCCCATAGGCGGCAATCTGACGCAGCGGTAAGCCAGCGCGCCGTAGCACCACATCCTCCGGGTTCAGCGATAGCATATGCAGTTGAACCCCGCCCGGACCTGCAGCTTCCCGATAGGTGTAGTTATGCGGAAGGCCCGAGAAGACCTCGCGCTGACTTGTACCTGTAAGCGGGAACACAGCAAAGAGGAGCGCGCTTAGCATCAGCAGCGCTCCTATAGCCAGAATCCTTAACTGCGCCGCCCTATCAGTTCGCCCCAACATAAGCCGCCAGCAGCTTCGCCGTATTCAGCACAGCTTGCTTGTGGGTACGTTCCATGGAGTGGGAGGCGTGTACGCCCGGTCCAATCAGTGCGGCCCGGATGTTATTTCCGCCACGCAGCGCAGCAGAGGCATCGGAGCCGTATTGCGGATAGATATCGACCGCGAAGGGTATAGCCAGACCGTTCGCCAGCTCGATCATGCGGCTGGTCATGGCATAGTCATAAGGGCCGGAGGAGTCCTTGGCACAGATGGAGACATCGGTCTCCTTACAGCTTAGGTCATCGCCCATCGCGCCCATGTCCACAGCGATCATCTCATTGATCTCACCCGGAATCCAGGCAGCACCATGACCAACCTCTTCATAGTTGGAGATGAGCAGGGACAGGTTATGAAGCGGCTTCCAGCCTTCGCGCCGGATGCTCTCCAGCAGCCCGAATAAGGCAGCTACGCTGGCTTTGTCGTCCAAATGACGGGATTTGATATATCCGCTGGGGGTAAGCACCGCCCTTGCATCGAACGAAATAAAATCACCAACCGAAATCCCCAGCTTCAGCACATCATCCTTGGTGGAGACCAGCTCATCAATCCGGATCTCCATGTTCTCTTCCGCACGCTTGAAATCACGGGCATCAGCATATACATGCACAGATGGATGACTGGTCAGGATTGTACCGGTATAAGTTAAGCCGCTGCGGGTATGGATGATGCAATATTCATTCTCAATGCTGTTCATACTGAATCCGCCTACAGAGGTTAAACGGAGGGTACCATTAGACTTAATGGAGCGGACCATGGCACCGAGCGTATCCACATGGGCGCTGATGCCGATCGTGCGCGAAGGATCAAGTCCGGGTACACTCAGCATCGCGCCGCCTTTTTCATTCCAGGTAAGCGGAATACCCAGCGCTGCCGCTTCTTCGGCCACCAGAGCCATCACCTGGGCGGTGAAGCCGCTGGGGCTTGGGGTGTCGAGCAGTTTTTTGAGCAGATTCAGGATATATTCTTCATTGGGCTGGATGTTAAGCAAGGATAGTTCCTCCTATTCGTCTATGAATTACAGCTGGGATGATCCTTCTGGAGTAAAAGGGGCACTCTCAGCAGGGATAGGCTCCATATTAATACTTCCCGCGTCACGCAGCTTGGCAAGCTCGGCATTCAGGCTCTTGATCTGCTTCTGCAGCTTATACTGGCGGAAAATCCCGTACGAACCCACCACCACACCGCCAATCAGCGCACAGCCAAGGATGACGAGAATTAGCGGGATGCTGACCACGTCAAAGCCGAAATTCACCGGAACCGTATCGACATTCATTACTGCGAATACAGCTGTCAGCAGTGCAAAAAATAAACCTAATATAAGTGACCATTGAAATTTCATATATCTTCCTCCTCAGGATCTATGACAATACAAATCCCCTGCCCGCAGAGGGCAAGGGATTACTGTAATACTAAGCTTTCTGCCTCATTTGGTCAACTGCTCCATCTGCTCAATCACGCTCTCAAATACGCTCATGGCTTCACGGATCGGTTCAGGAGACGACATATCCACCCCGGCTTTGCTCAGGATATTGATGGAATAATCGCTGCCGCCGCTCTTCAGGAAGCCGAGGTAACGGTCAACCGCCGGTTTGCCTTCATCCAGGATCTGTTTGGCGAAGCTCGTCGCTGCCGAGAAGCCGGTAGCATATTTATAGACATAGAAGCTGTTATAGAAATGCGGAATCCGTGCCCACTCCATCTCAATATCCTGATCGATCACCATATCCTTGCCGTAATACTTTACATTCAGATCGTAGTAGATGGAAGAGAGATCCTGCGGTGTGAGCGATTCGCCTTCTTCGGCGCGCTGGTGAATGATTTTCTCAAATTCAGCGAACATCGTCTGCCGGAATACCGTCGTGCGGAACTGGTCGGCATAATAGGTAAGCAGGTACATTTTTTCCTTCGGGTCTGTGGATTTGTTCAGCAGGTAATCCATCAGCAGCGCCTCATTGGTAGTAGAAGCAACCTCCGCCAGGAAAATAGTGTACTGCGCGTCCCGGTATTTCAGCGCCGTGTCCGAATAGTAGGAATGCAGGGCGTGACCCATCTCATGCGCCAGTGTGAACATGCTGTTCAGATTATCGTTATGGTTCAGCAGCACGAAAGGATGGGTGCCGTAAGCCCCCCAGCTGTATGCGCCGGAGCGTTTGTTCTCGTTCTCGTAGACATCGATCCAGCCTTTGTCATAGCCTTCCTGCAGAACACTCAGGTAGTCCTCGCCAAGCGGCTTCAGGCCTTCCTTGGTAATCTTCTTAGCCTCGTCAAAAGTAATATCCAGCTTATATTCGTCCACGAGCGGAGCGAACAAGTCATACATATGTAGCTCATCTACCCCGAGCAGCTTCTGGCGCAGCTTCATATAACGGTGCATCAGCGGCAGACTCTCGTGAATCGTATCGATCAGATTCGTGTAGACTTCCTTCGGAATATTGTCGCCGTAGAGCGACATCTCCAGCACGGAAGGGTATTTGCGCGCACGGGAGTAAAAGACATTCTTATTCACATTTGCGCTCAGCGTGGCGGCAATAGTGTTCTTTTGCTTGCCGTAAGTTTCATAGACCGCTTTGAATGCGTTTTTGCGTACCTCACGGTCTGGGCTTTCGAGAAATTGAATATAGCTTCCGTGGGTTAGCTCGACTTCCTTGCCTTCTTTGTTCTTAACCTTCGGGAACTTCAGATCCGCATTATTCAGCATGCTGAATACAGTTTGCGGGGCTTGGGCGATCGTGCTAACCTGAGCCAGCAGGGCTTCTTCCGCTTTGGACAGGACATGGGCCTTCTCGCGCTTCATTTCAGTCAAGGTGAAGGTGTAGTCGGAGAGCGAAGGGTCGGCGATGAACTGGTTCAGCGTCGCGTCAGGCAGGGCCAGAATCTCAGGTGTGACAAAAGAAAGAGCTTCACCCGCTTCAACGCCAAGCTTCTTGGCCTTAGAGGAGAGAGCCTGGTACTTCGGAGCTGCTGTATCCTCATCCTGGCGCATATGTGCATAGACATAGAGGCGTTCAGTCAGCAAGGACAGCTTATCGTCCAGCTCGAAGCATTTCTTCAAGGCATCGGGAGAATCCAGCTTCCCTTGGAAGGCGGCAGCGCTTGTGATCAGTGCCTTCACTTCCTTATATTCGGCATCCCATTGCTCCTCTGAAGCAAACATATCTTCAAGCTTCCAGCGGTTCTCGGCGGGCACTTCACTTCTCTTAGGTAATTGTTCCATAGAAATCCTCCTCGGTAGTTGGGATGCGGCTGGGCTGCTCTCCGCCTGCGGGAGCGCTGACGACAGATTTCCTTGCAGCAGGCTGAGCGCAAGCAGGAGCGGGAGTGATTTGGCGGTAACGGACATGACGGCAGCCTCCTGATTCTCAAAGTCTGCTTAGTATGCCCTGCCAATTCATGTTTATTAAATAAGTGTGCTTACAGATGAAGTTATGTGAGCAGGCTATAAATAATGAAGACAAAAGCCAGCGCAATCATAATGACTGCGGTCAATGCCATCCCGCGCTTCATGTGCGGGGGCATTTTGTCCTTGCTCATAATCAGTACAGCACCCAGACACAGGACGACAATGACATAAGTGACAAGACTCTCATTATTCATGCCGGACTACACCTGTTTGAAGGCTGCGATGATATTCTTGTACTCTTCTTCATTATCCTTGTAAGACTCTTTGTTGAAGCGGTTGTTCACCCACTGCATCATAGCCGGACGGCTCATGAAGGTATGTGTTTCTTCCCCCCATTGGTCGGAGATTTCACGAAGGATAATATAACGTCCCTGAACCTCCACCGTCATCATGTTCCACTTGTCTGTTTTGTATATTTCATGTTTTTTGATCATTATCATTACCACCCTGGCGATTTTTGGCTTTTGGGTCAATGATAACGCACCGAAGAAGGGAAAAGCAAATTAAATCATGAAATCAGGGAAAAGATGGATTGCTTTACAAGTATAGAAAGAGTATAATGTAAGCATACGCCATATATGGCGGTATTTTTAGGAGGTTGTTCATTTGAAAGGTACAGTAAAATGGTTTAACGCAGAAAAAGGTTATGGTTTCCTTCAAGTTGAAGGCGGCGAAGATGTATTCGTTCATTTCTCATCGATTCAAGGCGACGGATTCAAGACTTTGGATGAAGGCCAAGCGGTAGAATTCGATGTTACTGACGGTAACCGTGGCCCACAGGCAGCGAACGTAGTTAAATTATAAAATACGGCCAAGACAGAGCTTCTGTCAGCCGCAATATATATATTTGATCTAGCACGCACTGGCATGAGTAATATCAGGCAGCTTGAGCAGCACAGTTCCTTCGGGGGCTGTGTTTTTTTAGTTTAGAAAATTATAGTTTCCTGCTACTGAGGTGTGTGTAAATGGGCTGGTACAGCGGCACACGGCCCGAATGTATGTCAAAAACAGCATACATTGTGTTCGTGTGAAGGTAATCTTGTTCATCCGATCCGTTAGGGTGATTTTGTTCTTTTTTTAGAACCCTCCCCCCGCCCATAATCACTCAGAGCGGGGTCTTACTTTTGTTTCTTAGAGGACGGTCTGCGCCGCCCCCGAGGTCCAACAGATGCTTGGACAGGAAGCCGATGAAGGCCAGAATCGAGAAGCCGGTAGCGACCAGATAGAAGATATTCCGGCCGGCGTCCTGGTAGATCAGCCCGCCGAAGGTACCGCTAAGCAGACCTGCGCCGCTGGACCATACAACGGTGAAGAGTGCCATTCCGGTTGCCCGCAGATGATCAGGGATGATCCGTGTGATGTAGCGGACGGCGGTTACATAATAGATGCCGAACGAAATACTGTGCATGGCCTGAATGGCAACCACGGTACCCGGCTCCTGGGCCAGCGACATGAACAGAAAGCGCAGCGTGAACATCAGGCTGGCAAAGGCGAGCAGCGGCAGCTCCTTGAACTTGTCGCCATATCTGCTGAGGAGGAAGAAGATGGGGATCTCACTGAGCGCGGAAGCCAGCAGCGCCCAGCCCACGATCTCATCTCCTGCATTCATGCCCTTGAGGCTGATCGTCAGGAAGGCCTCGTTCATCCGGTAGCCGATGGCAAGCAGGAAGACAGAGCCGAAGAACCACAGCACTTCCTTTTGCAGCAGAATCTCCCGGAGTCCGGAGCCCTTCAGCGGTTTGTCCATAGACTCCTTGTCTACAGAGAGTGGTGCCGCTTCGGTTCGCTTCACATCCTTCAGCCCAATCGTAATCAGAAGCGCAGTTACGACAATCACAATACAAATCGCTACGCTGTACTGAGGTCCCAGTGTTCTGAGTACATAGCCGATTGTAAGGGCGAAGAAGGAGTATCCGAGCGAACCGAATACACGGATGGTGATGAAATTCCGTCCGTGGCGCTGGGCAATTTTGATAGCCATCGTATCTGCCAGTGGAAAAACAGGGTAATAGAAGAAATAGAAAAAGGACAAAATAAGCATGACACTAGAAAAATCGGTGGCTCTGGCCAGAATAATGGCGGTAATCAGCTGGCCTCCAAGCAGGAGGGCCATAATCTTACGGACGGTACCCAGCCGGTCGCTTATCATACTCCAAAACAGATTAGAGAGAATCGAGATTAGCGGGCCTACGGAGTAGAGCAGACCCATTTGCGGACTGCTGAAGCCCAGGTGGGCATAAAATAACGGGAAATAAGAAACAACCAGCACACTGGTGCCGTACAGCGTAAACATAAAGGATCGCAGCCAGTTTTGATCACTGTATTGGCCGCCGCTCCGCCTCGCATTCATGATTGTGCACTCCTTTGGAATATAGAAAAGTATAGTATAGCATAAAGCGGAGAGGCCGGGGGTTTCGTAAAATATCGATTTTCTGAATCTTTCAAGAGTTTGCGAAAGTGATTTTGTTGTTTGTACAAATCCGCTCTGCATATTATAATAATCATGATTTGGATAAGGAGACAACAATGTGGAGGCACTGTCATTGAATGAATTTGAGCAAGGCCGTAACCGTAGTCCGCGCGGTCCTATTGGACTCATGAAGAGGGTCTATAAGTACGTGCTGCCGGAAGTGCGATCATGTCTCGATTTCTGGCGCAAGGATGCAGAAGGAATTCCCGATCCCGAGCTCCGCAAGCAAGCGCTTGCCAGCATTGAAACGAAGCAGTTTCATTGCGAAGGCGGCGGAATCTATGCCGCCGGCAATTTGTCGATGAGACATATACTGATTCCGCTAATTGTTGCTTATCAGACGATCAGTGATTATTTGGACAACCTGTGTGACCGCAGTACTTCGCTGGACCCGGCTGATTTCCGGCTGCTGCATAAGTCCATGCTGGATGCTGTTACCCCCGGCGCAGAGCCTGTGAACTACTACGCGCTGCGGACGGAACAGAATGACGGAGGATACCTGCACAGACTGGTCCGCAAATGCCAGGAGATGACCTCCCGGCTACCCGGGTACGGCGCTGCTGCTGAAGAGGTCTATAATCTGGCTGTATTGTATACCGATCTTCAGGTATATAAGCACATTCACCCGGAGCTCCGGGAAGCTGCCCTCAAGGAATGGTGGGAGAAGGAGGGGCACCGGGCGCCTCATCTCCAGTGGAATGAATTCGCGGCCGCAACCGGTTCAACTCTGGGCGTATTTATGCTTTTTCTGGCGTCCTGTGATCCTAAGCTAAGTACAGTGGCATCATCATCCATTCGTGCTGCTTATTTTCCGCATGTGTGCGGTCTGCATATCATGCTGGATTATCTGATTGACCAGGATGAAGACCGGGCCGGCGGTGATCTCAATTTCTGCAATTATTATGAGAATACGGATATGATGCTGAACCGGATCGCTTCCATTGTGGAGTGGGCCCGCAAGGATGTCCGGAGTCTTCCCGAGAACTCCATGCACCGTATGATCATCGAAGGACTGCTGGCACTGTATTTATCCGATCCCAAGGTTAGTGAGCAGCGGGAGGTCCGCTCGGTATCTCGGAGGCTGATGAAGAATAGTCCGCTGACCAGACTCTTCTTCTTCGTCAACAGCCGCTGGATACGCAAACACATGTATTAGATGCTGCTGGGTCTTCTTCGGGTAAGGGGAGAAACCGGCACAAATTTAAGGAGGAACTAACAGAATGTCAAACGTAAAAAAAATCGCAGTATTAACCAGCGGTGGAGACTCCCAGGGGATGAACGCCGCAGTGCGTGCGGTTGTCCGCAGCGCGATCTACTTTGGAATTGAGGTATTCGGCATTCAGCGCGGGTATCAGGGCCTCTTGAACCGTGACATTTTCCCGATGGATCTGCGCAGTGTCGGAGATATCATCCAGCGCGGAGGTACCGTTCTGCAGTCTGCACGTTGTCTGGAATTCATGAAGCCGGAAGGCCAGCAGAAGGGTGCTGACATTCTGAATGAGCTCGGCATCGACGGTCTGGTTGTTATCGGCGGAGACGGCTCTTATCATGGCGCCAACAAGCTCAGCAAGCTGGGAATCAAGACGATGGCTCTTCCGGGAACCATTGATAATGATATCTCTTTCACGGATTACACGATTGGATTCGATACGGCCGTAGGCGTGGTCGTGGATGCGATCAATAAACTGCGCGACACCATGTCTTCCCATGAACGTTCATCCATCGTGGAGGTTATGGGCCGTCACTGCGGGGACATCGCCCTGCATGCGGGTCTTGCTTCCGGGGCGGAGACGATTCTGGTGCCGGAAATGCCTTATGATCTGAATGAGGTAGCAGACCGGATGAAGGATAATTTCGCACGCGGCAAACGTCACAGTATTGTCATTGTGGCTGAAGGCGTCGGCAAGGGTGAGGATGTTGCTCAGGCGCTCAAAGACCGCCATGCTTCCCTGGATGCCCGTGTTACGGTTCTGGGACATATTCAGCGCGGGGGTACTCCAACTCCGGGAGACCGTAACCTTGCCAGCCGTCTGGCTGATTTCGCGGTCCGCAAGCTGATTGAAGGCGAATCAGACAAGGCATGCGGGATTATTAAAGGGGAACTGGTTCTTACTGATATCGACAAGGTAGTGAACACGAAGAAAGATTTCAATATCGAGCTGTATGAATTGGCTTCCCGTCTATCCCAGTAACAACTCCAAGAATTCATCCAATCTCCATTTCTTAGCGGAGCAGTCATCCTTCCATTACCGGAAGAGACTGCTCCGTTTTTTGGCTTGACTATATACCCCCACCCGTATATTATAATACCCATAGGGGTATACAAATGGGAGGGAAATAATATGAGCAGAACTATAGTCATTATCGGCGGAGTTGCCGGAGGGGCATCCGCTGCAGCACGCTTAAGAAGACTGAACGAAGAAGACAACATTATAATTTTAGAGCGGGGAGAGCATGTTTCTTTTGCCAACTGCGGCTTGCCTTATTATATTGGAGAGACTATTGATTCAAGAGATAAGCTGTTCCTGCAGACACCGGCTGGTATACAGGCGCGCTTTAATATCGATGTGAGAATCTTCACCGAGGCAACGGCGATTGACCGTGAACGCAAGCAGGTACATTGCCGCAATGTTACAACAGGTGAAACGCTGCACATTCCATATGATATTGTAGTGCTCTCTCCGGGGGCGAAGCCTATCGTTCCGCCGTTTCCCGGAATCGCTGAGGCGGATAACCTGTTTACACTAAGGAATATTCCGGATACAGACCGTATCAAGGCATATGTGGACAGCCGTCACCCCCGGCATGCCACTGTAATTGGAGCAGGTTTTATCGGTCTTGAAATGGCTGAGAATCTCCGGGAACGGGGGCTTGCCGTAACCGTAATTGACCGGGGACAGCAGATTCTGAACCCGCTTGACCTGGAGATGGTTCGTCCGCTGGAGGAGCATATGCGTCTGCATGGGGTAGAGCTGCGGCTGAATGAGGGCGTAGAGGCTTTTGAACAACAAGGCCGTCTGGTTCGTCTCTCCTCAGGCGGGGAGCTTAGCACGGATATGGTTATTCTGGCGATTGGGGTCAGTCCTGAGAATGACCTGGCACGAAGCTGTGGACTTGAGCTGGGCATCCGCGGGGCGGTTAAGGTGAATGCTTCACTGCAGACGAGTGATCCGGCTATCTATGCTGTTGGAGATGTCATTGAAGTGAAGGACCGTGTTCAGGGGTTCGATACCATGGTGTCCCTTGCCTGGGGTGCCAACCGTCAGGGGCGTTTGGCCGCTGATCATATCAATGGCCGGGAAGCCTCGTATACAGGAGCATTAGGTACTGCGATTATCAAGCTCTTCGATATGACTGCTGCGCTGACCGGAAATAATGAGAAGACGCTTAGTTCACTGGGCGTTCCCTTTGAAGCTGTGCATATCCATCCGAATTCCCACGCCGGCTACTACCCCGGTGCTGCACCGATAGCGCTCAAGCTGCTGTTCAACCCGCAGACCGGAGAGATATATGGAGCGCAGGCGGTCGGCAGTGCCGGTGTCGATAAAAGAATAGATGTCATTGCCACCGCTATCCGCAGCAAGCTTAAGGCTGATGAGCTGGCGGATCTGGAGCTGGCGTATGCGCCGCCGTATTCCTCAGCCAAAGATCCGGTCAATATGGCGGGCTATGTGGCCTCCAATCTGATGGAAGGACTCGTCCGCAATCTACAATGGCATGAAGTGGATGAATTCACCCGCACTGGCGGCCTTATCATTGATGTCAGAGACGAAATAGAGCGGGTAGCCGGTTATATCCCCGGTTCTATCAATATTCCACTGGCTGAGCTGAGAGAACGGCTTACAGAGATTCCGGGGGATCAGGAGATCGCCGTATCCTGTCAGGTAGGGCTGCGCGGCTACATTGCTGCCCGGATGTTAACCCAATATGGATTTGCAGTACGAAACGTTGACGGAGGCTACAAAACATATGCGGCCATGGTAAGGGGGAATCAGACTGGCAATCCGGGAAAGCCAGAGGTGCCAGCCTTGAAGTTGAAGGAACAGCCCCAAGCAAGTATAGTCCGCGAGCAGGAACAACTTAGCAGTAAACCGCGTCTTGTGCTGGATGCTTGCGGACTACAGTGCCCAGGACCTATACTTAAAGTATATGAAACCGTGAATGCAATGGAGGAAGGCCAGCAGGTAGAGATTCTTGCTACAGATTTTGGATTCGCTGCTGATATAGGGCAGTGGTGCAGCAAGACTCACAACACTCTGGAATCGGTGGATGTCTCCGGCGGCAAGGTGAGGGCACTGGTACGCAAAGGACAAGACCTGTCGGACAGCACCGGCGTTCAGGCCGCGCAGACAGCGGTCGACGAAGGGACAACGATGGTTGTATTCAGCGGCGATCTGGACAAATCCATTGCCTCGTTCATTATTGCTATAGGTGCCGCATCGATGGGCAAGCAGGTCACCATGTTCTTTACCTTCTGGGGGCTGAATGTTCTTCGGCGCGCGCAGTCTCCGCAGGTGAAGAAGTCGGGTCTTGAGACCATGTTTGGCATGATGATGCCTAAGGGGACACGCAAGCTTCCTTTATCCAGAATGAATATGGGCGGGCTCGGTGCCAAAATGATCCGGTATACGATGCGCCACAAAAATGTAGATTCCCTGGAACAGCTTATGCAGGCGGCTATGAATGCCGGGGTGAAGCTAATGGCCTGTACGATGAGTATGGACATCATGGGGATTAAGCAGGAAGAACTGATCGAAGGTGTAGACTTCGGCGGTGTTGCCAGCTATCTTGGAGCTGCCGAGGACTCCGGCGTGAATTTATTCATCTAGAGGGGGCTGATTGACAGTGGAATATGATAAAGCTATTACCAACCGGTTGAAGCGTATCGAAGGTCAGGTAAGAGGAGTGCTGGGGATGCTGGAGGAAGGCAAGGATTGCCGTGAGATTGTCAATCAACTGACTGCGATCCGGACAGCCGTAGACCGCTCTATTGGTGCAGTAATCGGAGACAATCTGGAGCACTGTATCCAGGAAGAGCTGGCGAAGGGGAATTCTCCTGAACACGTGATTAAGGAAGCGGTAGATCTGCTTGTAAAAAGCCGGTGATGAAGAACAGCCACAGACGAAGGGGATCTCCCGAATGTCTGTGGCTGTTTTTATTCAAATATAAGAATTGAAGTATACATTCAAGCTGTAGCTGCACTTTGCGGGGGGATTTATGCCTTCTCCGGGGCGAATCTGCGCTGCACCCTGACGAGCCGGGCCAGCAGCAGAATTGCGCCGATTCCAAGGCCGGTAATGAGTCCAATCCAGTAGCCGTAGGCCCCAAGCTCAGTATAAGTGGCGAGCAGGTATCCGACGGGCAGGCCGATCACCCAATAAGCAATGAAGCAGATGACGAACGCTGGATTAACATCCTTATATCCCCGCAGCACGCCTTGGGTGGGGGTTGCGATGGCATCGGAGATCTGGAAGAAGATCGCGTAGATCAGGAAATGCTGGATCAGCGAGATAACCTCTTGGTCATCCGAATACAGTCCGGCGACATGATTCCCGGCGAAGATCAGCACCAGTGCTGTGAGCAGGGAGAGGACAGCCGCCGTACCAATGCCCATAATGCCATACTGGCGCGCGTCCTTCAACCGGCCGGAGCCGTTCTCGAAGCCGACGAGAATCGTCAGACTCATACAGATGCTCAGCGGAATCATATAGAGGGTGGAGGCGAAGTTAATGGCGGCCTGATGGGCAGCGATTGTAATCGTATCGAAGCGGCTCATCAGCAGAGTTACAGCCGAGAACACCGCCGTCTCGAAAAAGATCGAAAAGCCGATAGGCACACCAATCTTCAGCAGCTCCTTGAGGCTTACCAGGGACAGCGCGTGAAATTTACGGAAAATCTGCAGGTTACGGAAAGGCTCGGCCCGGTAGACGAAGATTAGGGCAATCAGAAAGATGACCCAGTACGTGATTGCAGAGGCTACGCCTGCGCCTACTCCGCCAAGGCGGGGGAAGCCAAAGTTGCCGAAGATCAGCAGATAGTTAAGCCCCACATTGATCGGCAAGGCAATCAGGGTGATGAACATGGAGACGCGGGTCTGACCCAGGGCATCAATACAGCTACGGACAACGGTATAGCCGAACAGCGGGATAACGCCGAAGGAGATGGCACCGAGGAAGCGGAAGGCAATATCGCGTACCGCAGGCTCCAGATTCATGAAATTCAGGATCGGTGTTAGAGCGAGGCTGCCAAGAATCAGCACGAGCACCGATACGATCAGGGAGAGCCAAATGCCCTGCATCACCTGGTTGGCCACATCCTTGTCCCGCTTGCTGCCGAGGAGATGAGACACAATGGGTGTGATCCCCATAAGAATACCGCTGAGGCCTGTCTGGATCGGAATCCACAGGCTTGTGCCGATGGCTACGCCAGCCAGATCATTCGTGCCGAATTTGCCGGACATATTGGTGTCGAAGAAGGTAATGGCCGACAATGCAATCTGAGTAATCAGAATCGGAAGCAATATATGCAGGAATTGCCCGGCCTTTTGCTTAATGGAAGAAGTCTGTTTCATAATCATCAATGCCCCGTTATCTTTATTTTGAATACTTATATTCCCAGTAAAAAGCCCGGCAGCTGCCGGGCTCTCTAATATAGTGCGGCTATGGATACATCCGGATAATTGCAGAAAGCTTATTGGTCGTACTTCACATCGGCAGTATAGCGGTTGTTGGCATTCCAGAGCAGGAATTCGTCGATATTCTGATCCTTCAAGGCACGAATCTGATCTTCAACCTGCTTCTTGCCGTATTTGACATAATGCCCGCTGCCCAGCCAGCTGGCGGTGAAATCCTGAATCCATGGGCGGATCACCGGTTTGTAGCTGCCTAGCGGATTCAGCTTCTTGTGCGTATCAACCATTGAGCCCTTAATGGTAGCATAAGGGTCTTTGTCCGGGTCCTTCACATCGAACCAGCCGGTGGAATAATGGCTCGGATAGACCATCGGGCTGATAACATCGACATTCTTGGAGATCTTCACGAAATCCTGGCCGATGCCTTCTGCGGCAGGTACCGAGGCGGCATAACCGAAGATATCTACAGAGATCCGAACTCCCAACGGTGCCAGCTCAGCTTTGGCATACTTGACAAAGTCGGCGATGATTTCCACGCGCGGTCTGTCGCTCTTCGTGTATTTCAGAGTGTCCGCACGCTTCTCGAAGCCTTCAGGGAAGCGTACATAGTCAAACTGGATTTCCTTGAACCCGAGCTTAACGGCCTCCTTGGCAATATCTACGTTATACTTCCACACATTTTCGTTATAAGGATTGACGAAGCTGTCTCCGCCTTTGTTGGCCCAGACAGAGCCGTCTTTGTTAACGAATGATAATTCCTTGTTCTTTTTGGCGAGCACTGAATCCTTGAAGACTACAATCCGCGCAATCGGGTAGACATTATGCTCCTTCAGGCGGGTCATCAGCTTGTTGATATCCCCTATGAACGGCTGGGGATGTCCCATTTGCTGAAGCTCAGCATTGTCTGTCTTGTAGGTGATATATCCGGCATCATCCTTAATATCGATAACCATAGAGTTCAGCTCAGTCTTGTCCAACAGGGCAAGCAGAGTCTCCATCCGTGCGCCCCCGGCGCTGTAGGCAGTCACGTATATCCCCTTAACCTTGGGAGCATCCGGCTGCGGATCAGCAATACGTGCTGTCTCCGGCGATGCGCTTGGTGAAGGTGCAGGAGAGGCAGTGCCGCCTCCGTTCGGTGATGCTGCTGCGTCAGGATTCGTTGTGTGTTCTGCGACGATGGGGGGATTCATGGCGCCCTGCAGTACTGCTGCCACATCGGCTTCATGTCCTTGATTCGGGACACCCACGCCTCCCAGTGCCATCATCAGTAAAGCCCAGGTGATATTCATTTCTTATTCGCTCCCTTTATGTACATTCCTTATAAAGTATAAGGTAACGGATGCACCCAAAAAGAACAGACTTGTAACAATACCCGTAATTTTTTGATGTCATCTTTCAGCTCTTGTTGTTTATAAACGGGATGTACAGATTTTGAACCGCTGAATATAAAAGTAAATGCCGCCCCGGACTGGCACGAAGGCCAATGACCAGGGCGGCAACTATTACAACTTGCTCTTTAGGGCAGCTTGCTTAATGAAGATACGCAGAATTCTGATGCTCGCAAATGCTGTAATGGATGATATCCATGGCATCTGCCGGTTCCAGAATACTCAGACCGTCACGCAGTACGATTACAGAATTGAGTTCGTCCTGCTTCAGGAACGGTATCATATCCGGATACCACCTCATGACGATTGCTGACAGTTTTACCGTTTCCATTTCCACAACAATCACCCTTTCCTTTTTCGAATCGAACTGAATCAGAATTCAGGGTCCACCCGGAAAAACGAAGTGCCTGGAAAAAAGAGGGTAAATCACAATCTTCATGAAATTGTTAAGGTCCTGCGTAGCTATAATATAACATAAATTTGAAAGGATAAGCATTTTCTTATAAATTACCGTTTGCGGAAAGAGCCCATCACACCGACAGTCTCAACAATATTAACAAAAGCCTGCGGGTCGCTTGTTTTGATAATACGCTTCAGCTCTGCAAGCTCATACCGTGTGGTCACTGTCATTAGCATGTCCCGTTCTACATGAGAATAAGCACCTTCTGTCTTGAATTTTGTAACTCCGCGCTGAAGGCCCAGCAATTGCTGCAGCAGCTCGTCAGTCCGGTTGGTGATGATGTATACGGTGACTTTGATGTGACTGATATGAATTAGGTCGACTACCTTGCCAGTGACGTAAATGGAGACCATGGATGCAAGCGCCAGATTCCAGTTGTCGTCAAAATAAGCCGCAGCAAGAATGACGAGACCATTGAGGCCAACAAGCACACTGCCTACCGGGAAATCCCGGTACCGTGTTATAATGGAGCCCAGAATATCGAAGCCGCCCGAGGAGCCTCCTACGCGGAAGGATACACCAGCCCCGACACCTACAAGCACCCCTCCGAATACAGAGGCGAGCAGCATATCCGAGGATACCTGAACGACAGGCACGACTGTCATTAACCAGGTTGTTGCCCCTACAGAGACAATGCTCAGAATGATAAATCTCCGGCCCAGCTGGAACCATCCGGCAGCAAGCAGCGGGATATTGAAGAGTAAATACAGTAAGCTGATGTTAAAAGGAGTGAAATAACCGGCCAGCATCGCTAGGCCGGATACGCCTCCGCTGAGCAGTCTGTGGGGGATCAGGAACAGATTAAAGCCGCTCGCGATCATCGCTGACCCGAAGAGAACGGCAAGAAAGCTCCCGAATAATCTTAGTTTAACCAAGCAAATTCACCTCTGAATGTAGTGTGAGTGTCATGTAAGTAATGAAAGTAAGGAATACACTGGTATTCCTGATCGGGTTTGTGATATAATGTATAGGATATTCTTGAGTAGGACGTTACAATGGTATTTTTGCATTGCTTTAGAATGCGAAGCTGCAATTGTCAGGTGTAAGTAGTGGCCTGATCATAGGACATTTTTTTGTCCCAATACGCGCTAAACCATGCAGGAAATACGGCATGATTGGACAGCCTATAAATGTGTTTACCGCTACTTAAGAATACAGACAAGCATGTGGAATGTCCACTGTATAGAAGGAGCATGAATAATTTGAAAACATTCGCAGAATTCGGCTTGGAGCCAAAAGTACTTCAAGCAATCACAGAGCTAGGATTTGAGGAAGCAACACCCATCCAGGAGCAGGCTATTCCGCTTGCAATGGCCGGATCGGATCTAATTGGCCAGGCACAGACGGGTACAGGTAAGACCGCAGCCTTCGGGATTCCCCTCATCTCCAAGATCGCAAGAGAAGAAGAGAAGATTCTGGCACTGATAATGACGCCAACACGTGAACTTGCCATCCAGGTCGCTGAAGAAATCGGTAAGTTGACCCGCTTCAAAGGACTTCGTTCACTGGCTATCTACGGCGGGCAGGATATCGGCCGCCAGATCCGCGGACTGAAGAGAAAACCACAGATTATCATTGGTACACCGGGACGCCTCCTGGACCATATCAACCGCAAGACCATCCGCCTGGATGATGTTCAGACGATCGTACTGGATGAAGCCGATGAAATGCTCGATATGGGCTTCATGGAGGATATCCAGACCATCCTCAAGCTCGTTCCTGAAGAACGTCAGACCATGCTCTTCTCGGCTACTATGCCTCCTAACATTCAACGCCTTGCCCAGCAGTTCCTGAAGAACCCGCAGCATGTATCCGTAATTCCTAAGCAGATTAGCGCACCGCTTATCGACCAGGCTTATGTTGAAGTGCCTGAACGCCAGAAATTCGAAGCGCTTAGCCGCTTGATTGACATGGAATCGCCAGATCTGGCAATTGTATTCGGCCGCACCAAGCGCCGGGTAGACGAGCTTGCTGAAGGCTTGCAGAAACGCGGCTATTCCGCTGACGGCCTGCATGGCGACTTGTCGCAGAACCAGCGCGATGCTGTAATGCGCAAATTCCGTGACGGCAGCATTGATGTATTGGTTGCTACAGACGTAGCTGCACGCGGCCTGGACGTATCCGGCGTAACGCATGTAATCAACTTCGACCTTCCGCAGGACCCTGAGAGCTATGTACACCGTATCGGCCGTACAGGCCGCGCCGGTAAAGAAGGAACTGCCTGGTCCTTCGTAACTCCGCGCGAAATGGATCACCTGCACCTGATCGAACGCGTGACCCGTCACCGCATTACCCGCAAACCGCTTCCTACAATGGCTGAGGCTATTGAAGGCAAACAACGCATTACAGCAGAACGTTTGCTTGCAATGGTTGAGGATGGCGGCGAACTGAACGAATACAAAGGAATTGCCATTCAATTGCTGGAGCAATACGATTCTGTACAGCTGCTGTCCGCAGCAATGAAGCTTCTTACCGGCGATAACAAGGATGCGCAAATTGAGTTGACTCCGGAAGATCCGATTCGTGCCAAACGTCGCGGCGGCAAAAACGATATCCGCAGCGGACGCAAGCCTAACGGCGGCGGCTATGGCGGTAACCGTACAGGTTCCGGTTCTAGCTCCGGTGGCGGCTATCGCGGCAACCGGGACAATGCAAGCGGCGGCGGCTATCGCGGAAATCGTGACAACGCCAGCAGCGGCGGAAGCACCCGTGGCGGCTACAGCAGCGGCTATGGCGGCAACAGCGGAAGCGGCAGCAGCTACGGCGGCGGCTACAAAGGCAACCGTGATGGAGCGAGCCGTAACACAGACGCAAGACCATCCTCGCGTCCGAGCAGCACAAGCACCCGCCCGGCCAAGCAGGATTTTGACGCTTAAGTCGTAACAGCACACCTTGAAGAAGACGAGCAACCGTTACCGGTTCCCGTCTTCTTTTTTACTGTGGACTCGCTTAGATGAAGGTACGGCTAATGATGACCAGCAGGATGAAGAGTACGAGAATCGTTCCAGTGGAAGTCCAGGGATTGCAGCAGCCAGGTGCGGACATGAGGTCAACCTCCTTTGAGCATGGGGGATTTGTTGTGGTTACAATGTAATATATGGACGTATTACAGAGCTTGCTTAGACACATACCTAGAACTTGTAAACTTGGGCGCTGGAAAAGTCCTGTACAAACAGGTATAGTTAAGATACGCAGTACGCACAAGATAGACAGGAGGAAGGGAATTGGAGTTTAAAGGAGCAATGGGCGGTATATACCGCATCACGGAATGGATCTCACGCATCGCCTTCAGCAATATTTTATGGGCATTGTGTTCGATACCGTTCCTGTTCGCAGGAATTATGAAGATCCTCATGCTGGGTTCAGAAGCAGGCGGGCCGAATGAGCAGATTATGCTGAACTGGGTACTTGGTGTATTCGCGCCATTCACTGTATTTCCGGCGACGTCGGCGTTATTTACAGTGGTGCGCAAATGGGTAATGGGCAATACTGATGTAAGTACATTCCGCACTTTTTTTCAGGGGTACAAAGAGAATTATCTGAAAAGCATGCTGGGAGGGCTTATCTACACCCTGCTGTTTGTCGTGATGTACGTTGATGTGACCGTATACATGACGCAAATGCCGAATTTCAAGATCGTCGGTATCCTGATGCTGGTGCTGATGATTATTTTGTTCGTATCGATGTTTAACTTCTTCTCCATCGTGGTTCACTACCAGATGACGTTCAAGGAAGTGGTAACCAATTCGATTCTGCTCACGATCGCCCGGCCGATCCGTGTGTTCTCGACGTTGATTGGTTCTGGCGTTCTTCTCTATATAGGTCTGCGGTATCCGGTTCTCTACGTGATTTGTATTCCTACACTGATTGCTATGCTCGCCTTCTTTAATTTCTTCGCTACATACAATAAGCTGCAACTGCAAGTGGAGAAGAAGAAGCTGGCTGAAGAGCAGGCCGCGCTGGAAGCGGCAGAGAATGAAGGTCTTGCGTCCGACGACGAGGATGATGACGATGAAGACGACAGAGACAAGAATACCGGTAAGGATTTCAAGCGGACTTAACATTCCATTGATCATCCGGGCAGTAATGTCAACGGTAAATGATCCCGGTGTTAAATAAAGCGCATACAGGTTTACTTTTTCGTCAAAAGGCAATATAATGATTATAAATCCTGCGATGTACGTTATGGTTGCTCGTTGTTTTGAACCAATGATAATGTCTTGGGAGATCTACATGAAGCGCGGCTGAACAGCCCTGTCTATATGACCTGGGGAATTCAAAAACGACTTCTGCGGTCACCCACCTGCTCTAGCAGGTTCAGAAGACACTGCAGCCGGACGGCATAGGCGGGTTTTCTAATGCAATTGACAAGGCACCCTGTTACCTGCTTTCTGCGGGTAGAGGGTGCTTTTTTCAAGGTTAAAGTGAGCAATGCCCTTTTGTTCCGCGGACAAGAGTGTTACACTTAGAGTAATGAACTTGGGATTTGAAGAGGGGGAAGAATTTTGTCGTTGAAAAGAACCTTGGTCGGTTTATTTCGCAGTCATGACGGAACAAGCGACCGTGCCAAAGATCCGACACTTAAAACGCGTTATTACAATCTTTCAAGAGACAAGGCGTGGGATGAAGTATCCGCAACGCTGAAGAAAATTCCTGGATATAAGGTCTTGCATGAAGTACAATCTGTAGGGGAGATTACCCTAGAGAAAAGAACGGCGTTAGGCCGCTCGCTGGATATTACCGTATCTGTGCTAAGCACCACGCCCGTACGCTGTGCCGTAGATATATATTCAGCATCCAGAGGGTCGCTTGGAGATCTGGGTGCCAATTACCGTGTCATTCAACGTTTGTATCAGTCTCTGGATAAGAAGCTAGGCAAATATAAGGTAGATTAAGGACAAGTATCCAGGCATGTATTGCCGGGATTGTATGCGGTTTCCGGGGGGCGGGACAGCCTGCTCGTGGCGCGAATATCCTTATTGATCATCATACGCAAAAAGCGGAGAAGGATGACCTTCTGCCGCTTTTTTTCAAAAATGAACATTTATAGCTTCGAATGCTGTAAAACATATCAGTGCTGTCCGTTCCAGCTTACAGCAGAGCTTTAACTGCGGAAACTGCCGCTTCGTAGTCCGGATGCTCAGCCATTTCACCGAGATACTCGACATAAGCCAAAGTGCCTTGCTTGTCCACAACGAAGATGGAGCGCATGTCGAGGCGGAATTCCTTGATCAGGACGCCGTAGGCTTGTCCAAAGGAAGTCTCCTTGTGGTCGGACAGGGTGATTACACTGTCGATGCCTGCGGCGCCGCACCAGCGGGCCTGGGCAAAAGGAAGGTCAGTGCTGATGGTGAGGATGACTACATCATCGCCAAGACCGGCAGCCTCGCTGTTGAAGCGGCGGGTCTGCGCATCGCACACACCGGTATCCAGGGAAGGTACAACGCTGATCAGCTTGATTTTGCCAGCGTAATCTGTGAGAGTAACATCTTCCAGAAGATTCTTGCTAACCGTGAATTGCGGCGCGGGATCTCCGGCTTTCAGCTGCGGGCCTACCAGAGTGATGGGGTTGCCCTTAAATGTGGCTACGCCTGTTCTTTCTTGCGTCATGTCCTTGTTTCCTCCTTGAATTACATTATTGGCATGTACCTGCCAGAATAAATTATAATCTTTTTAGAAGCTGGATGTCGAGCTTGGACAACATACATAAAAGGATGGGTGTCATGATTTTTATAAGATATGAGAAGTGGAGAAGTTATCTCCGGTATTATCCGGTGACCTGTGCGCTGATTCTGGCCAACGTGGTTATGTTCATCGTGCTGTCCCTGAATGGCGGCTCTACCAACCTGTACACGCTTGTAAAGTATGGGGCTACAGTCAATGTGGGTCCTGAGAAGGATGAGCTGTGGCGCTACGCCGCGGCGATGTTCCTGCATAACGGCTTCGCCCATTTGTTCTTCAACAGCTTCTCGCTGCTTGTGTTCGCCCCGCCGCTGGAGCGGTTAATGGGCTGGTGGCGGTATGCGCTGTTGTATCTGGGCGGCGGCTTCATTGCTAATCTGCTTGGGGTTGTTGTTAGCAGCCGCGGGACTGTGGAGATTGGGATTGTCTCTGTAGGGGCCTCGGGAGCGATCTACGCCGTCTATGGCGCGTTCCTCTATATTGCATTGTTCCAAAGGGCAATGATGGATGAGGGCTCGCGCAAGACGCTTTACGGACTTCTGATGATGGGGATTATCACGTCCTTTGCTGCTCCAAATATCAACTATATGGCTCATATCGGCGGCTTGATCGCCGGATTCTTCATTTATGGGCTAATCATCCGTGTATTCAAACGAAACCGGCGATAAGGAAGGGTGTAATCGTGGAGCTTAGACAGCTGCAGTATTTTCTGAAGGTTGCCCAGAAGGAACATGTTACCAGAGCGGCGGAGGAGCTGCATGTCGCACAATCTGCGGTGAGCCGCCAGATTCATCAGCTGGAGCAGGAGCTGGGGGTGGATCTGTTCATGCAGAAGGGGAGAAACCTGCAGCTTACGCCTGTCGGACAGCTCTTTTGCAAAAGAGTGGAGTCGGTGCTGAATGAACTCGACCGGTCGGTGGCGGAGGTGCATGAATTCCTTGACCCGGAGCGCGGCGAGATTCGCATCGGCTTCCCGCACAGTCTCGGAACACATCTGATTCCTTCAATTGTGGCGGAGTTCCGCAGTCATTATCCCCATGTGAAATTCCGCTTCAAGCAGGGGGCCTATCCTTCCTTAATCAAGGATGTTATCTCTGGAGAGGTGGATCTGGCATTCATCTCGCCGTTCCCCGAGAATGTGGGGCATGTGGCCGGAGATGTCGTCATGACCGAGGAATTGTTCGCCATTCTGCCGCAGAATCATCCGCTTGCCAGCGAAAAAGTGATCCGGCTGGAGCAGCTGCGGGAAGAGAAGTTCGTATTATTCAGCCAAGGCTACTCGCTGCGGCCGATTGTGTGGCAGGCCTGCCTTGCGGCAGGGTTTAAGCCGCAGATTGCTTTTGAGGGCGGGGAGACCGATACGATCCGCGGTCTTGTAGCCGCCGGGATGGGGGTAAGTCTGCTGCCGGAGATGGCGCTCTACCAGACCAACCCGATGCAGCCTGCGCAGGTCCGGGTGGTGGAGCCTACGATTACCAGAACCGTGGGGCTGATTCACCGGGCAGAAGGTAAGCTCCCGCTGGTCGCCCAGTCCTTCCGTAACTTCCTGCTTACCTATTTCAAAGACAGACACACAGACAATACCCCGGTCGGCTCATAGCCTACCGGGGTATTGTCTGTCTAGTCATATAGATCTTAATCGCGGTTGCCGAGGAACATCAGGATCAAGCGGATCAGTTCGATCAGGGATACCAGCGCTGCTGCAACATAGGTGAGCGCTGCGGCATTCAGGACCTTGGCTACGCCGCGCTCTTCATCGTTGCGGATGAAGCCCTGCTGTAACATAATCGTGCGCGCACGGCTGCTGGCGTTGAATTCGACAGGCAGTGTGACCAGCTGGAAAGCTACTGCGGCGGAGAAGAAGATAATACCTAGACCAATAAGATTGAATGAGCTGAAGATGAAGCCCGCCAGCAGCATGAAGGGGGCGACCCCGGAGGCAAAGTTCACGACCGGGAACATCCGGTGGCGAAGCGCCAGCATTGGATAATGCTCCTTGTGCTGAATCGCATGGCCAATCTCGTGACAAGCGACGGAGACCGCTGCGATGGAGCTTTCATAATATACAGGCTCCGACAGCCGCACAACGCGGTTAATCGGGTCGTAGTGGTCTGTAAGGGTTCCCTGAACCGGTTCAATGGGAACATCGTAGAGTCCATTGGCATCCAGCATACGCCGGGCAGCTTCGTAACCCGTTAAGCCGTTCATGTTAGGCACCTTGGCCCATTTCTTGAAATTGCCCTTGACCCTGAACTGGGCCCATACAGAAAAGATAAACGCGACAGCTAACAATAGATACATTAGTGGCATCATAGGTGCTCATTCCTCCATTATAAATTACAAGCTGTTACATTGGCGGCCCCTGGGTCAGCAGAAGCCGGATCGCTTCCATACAGGCGACGCCCTGAGGAATCAGTGCGGCCAGTGCACGGTTGGCCTGGCCAGGCTTCAAACCGCTTATCACGGGCTCCAGGGCCTTGACTTCCCGTTCAAGCTGTTGCATCTGAAGCTCAAGCTGGACCAGCTTGCCGGAGACCTCGGCCTCGGGTGTGGCTGCATTCCACTTGCCCATCAGGGATTTGATTTCTTCCAATGTATATTTCTCTTGCTTAAGCTGATTAATACGTTGCAGAATGACTAAGGTTTCATGACTGTAGAGCCGGTAATTCTTCATGCTCCTGGATTCAGGTGTAATCAGTCCAAGCTTCGTATAATAATCAATGGTACGTTCACTGATACCGGCCGCCTTGGCCAGCTCTCCGATCCGGTAAAGGGTCATATCTCCAAGTTATCTCACCTCACTATTTCCTGCGTAAAATAATCATATCAAATTGGAAACCGTACAGTCAAACGTGACGCTTACTTTAAAGTATATGCTGACTTTTCATAAAGATGCTCGGGAGGCAATAGAACCAGAGTGTTCCTTAGGGGGATGAAGTTATGCTTAACATGACATGAAGTGTTATATATTGAGTGGATAAGTCAACGGTAAATCATCAGGGTTACAGTAGGCTGAGAGTTGTAGGGGGAGTAATCTAGGATAAAAAAAGGCATGTTTACTAATGGACGTTAATAAAAATGCAGTATGAAGGTAAGGGGGGAACTCTATTGACTGTATGCGTTTGCATAATTGGTACGTAAAGAGACGCGCTAATTCTGGCGGGTTACCGGTAATCGTGATTGGGAGTAGTCCTTGAATGAAGAATGGCACAGCTTCCAAAATTAAATTAAAACATTCAAAAAAATAGTCTTGTCAATTTACCTGACTTCTGATTATAATGACATTAAGAGTTTCACGCTTTGTTAGAAAATATAACATTGGGGAGTGGGGTACAATATGAAAAAAAAGATGTTGATGATGTTCCTGGGTATGATTACACTGATGATCTATCCGGTCAGCGCCTTCGCAGCTGAGGGTCCGGCAGCACCGGATCTGCAGATTGGACTTGACACTGCATTTACGTTCCTGGCATTTATCCTTGTATTCTTCATGCAATCAGGATTCGCACTACTTGAGGCTGGTTCGGTCCGGATGAAGAATGCCGGTCACGTGGCCGGTAAGACGGTACTGACATTGGCGATTGCAAGCTTGTGCTTCTGGGCACTGGGCTTTGGCCTTGGCTTTGGTAACGGGAACAGCTTCTTCGGAACTACAGGCTTCTTCTACGGCGGCGATTCAACAGCCTCTGCATTCGAATCTTTGGCCTTCTCCGATGTTACCCTAAATACGAAATTCCTGTTCCAAATGGCATTTGCGGCAGTCTCCCTGGCCATTGTATCCGGCGGTATGGCTGAACGTGCTAAGCTTAGCGTATATATTATCTTCGGAATTCTCTTCTCAGTTGTGATTTATCCGGTTGTAGCTCACTGGGTATGGGGCGGCGGCTGGCTGGCGGAGCTGAGCATGCAGGATTATGCAGGTTCTACAGTAGTCCATCTTACAGGTGCAACGGCGGCTGTAGTGGCGACCATTCTCCTTAAGCCCCGTCTTGGCAAATTCAACAAAGAAGGCAAGCCGGTCATTATTCCGGGACATAACCAGGTATTCACTGTACTTGGTGTAATCATTCTCTGGTTCGGCTGGTTCGGCTTCAACCCGGGCAGTGCGTTGTCTCCTATGGGCGGATTCTTCGGACACGTAGCACTGACTACTAACATTGCAGCGGCGGCAGGCGGTCTGGCAGCACTGGCAGCTTCCTGGCTGTACTTCGGCAAATCAGATATTCCGGCCATGCTTAACGGCGTACTGGCAGCCCTGGTTGCCATCACCGGTGCCTGTGCCTTCGTAGAGCCTTGGGCAGCCATCGTTATCGGTCTCATTGCCGGTGCCTTCACCTTCATGACTTCGCAGTGGCTGGAGCGTGCAGGACTGGATGATCCGATCTATGCTTTCTCTGTACATGGTATCGCAGGTATGTGGGGTGCGTTGTCTACAGGCCTCTTCGCAGCACCAGATCTGATTGAAAAAGGCGCACTTGTAGGTAAAGCCGGTCTGTTCTACGGCGGCGGCTTCCATCAGCTAGGCGTGCAGGCGCTGGGTGTAGTCGGAACCTTCGTGTTCGTAGCCGTGATGTCCTTCGTTATCCTGTATGTAATGAAGATGGTTATGGGTATCCGTGTGACGGAAGAAGAAGAATTGATGGGTCTGGATATCAGTGAGCACGGTACGTACGGTTATCCTGAGCAAATGAAGCTGATCAGTGAATCAGAATCCAAAACCCTCAAACACTAATATTTATACTCAGGCAGGGAGGCGGACCGAGTGGCTTCGATGGAGGCAGCAGATTGGAACGAAGAAGAAAGTTACTTGTCCATCGTAACAGCCGGTTCGCCGGAGGAGCTTAAGGCGAGGCGTACCGCATGTCAGCGAATGCTGCTGGAGCAGCTTAACGTGATTCCCGTTCAGGATTGGATGCACCGGGTCAATGCGATGCATGACCAGCTTGCCGGGACAGCGGTACGGATATGTGAGGCGCAGATGAAGGAGGCGGGCTACGGCCTGCCTCCCTGCGCCTATTCCTTTATTGTATTCGGCAGTGCGGGCCGGCAGGAGGCTACGCTGTGGAGCGATCAGGATAACGGCTTGATTGTGGAGGAAGCGCTGGAGGGTGAGCGGAAAAGGTATTTCGAAGCTTTTGGCAGTATGCTGTCGGATGTGCTTGAGGCCATTGGCTATGAGAAGTGTGAGGGCAGGGTCATGTGCTCTGAGCCGCTCTGGCGGAAGTCACTGGCTGACTGGAAGCGCCAGCTGGCAGACTGGATGGAGCAGCTCGAATGGGAGCCTGTCCGGTACCTGATTATAGCTTCGGATATGCGCCATGTTGCGGGGAGTAAGGCGCTGTCTGCGCAGTGGCGGGAAGCCCTGCACACAGGATTCACGGATAACAGCAAATTGACGATGGCGGTATTGCGCAATACGGTGCGCCACAAGGCAACTCTGAATCTGCTGGGGCAGGTGCTCACGGAACGGTTCGGTGATAATGCAGGCGGTTTCGATGTCAAATATGGCCTCTACATTCCGCTTGTCAATATTGTCAGGCACTTGTCGCTGCTGCATGGAATCGAAGCATCTTCGACACTGAAGCGGCTGGATGAGCTGGCTAAGCTGGAGCAGTATCAGCATCTGGAAGAAATCAGGCGGGCTTGTCTGACAGCGCTCAGGATGCGGGTGAATACGCCGTTTACGGTGAAGGACGGCCTGCTCGTGAGCAGTGATTATTATGCCGAGAATGATTTGAAGAATAAGCAGCTCCGGGCGGAGCTGCGGGAAAGCCTGCTGCTGATCAGACGCCTGCATAAAGCGCTGCAGCGGCAGCTCCGGTCAGCGGAAAGGAGACAGCTATGAAGGAGCCGAGCAAAGGCGGAGGATTCTGGAATAATCTGCGGCAAGGCGGAATGCCCTCAGCCATCGCTTCCATGAGGGGCGGAGAATCGGCGCAGCAGACAGCCCAGCAAATGGCCTTTATCCGTTCCCTGATGCGCGAGAAGCGGCGTCCCGAGGTGCTGCATACTCCGCTGTCTGAACTGGAGACGGTAATATTCGATCTGGAGACTACGGGCTTCTCCCATCAGGGAGGGGACGAGATTATGTCCATCGGGGCGATCCGGGTAGTAGGGGAAGAGATCAAGTCAGAGGAATGCTTCTATACACTGGTGAACTGCGGGGCAACGATTCCTGACAATATTACGAGACTGACCGGAATTTCAGCCGAGATGACCTCCTCTGCTCCGCCGCTGATGGATGGCCTGCATAACTTCATGTCCTTCGTCGGGCAGCGGGTGCTGGTGGCGCACGGAAGTGCCCATGATAAGGCATTCCTGAACGCTGCCTTATGGAAGACCTCCAAGGTCCAGTTAACCCACCGGGTGCTGGATACGATGATGCTGGCCCGCTGGCTGGAGCCGCACCGCAGCAATTACACGCTGGATGAGCTGCTGGCGATCCATGGGATTCCTATTGAGGGCCGCCATCATGCGCTGGAGGATGCCAAGATGACGGCGAAGCTGTGGGTAGCTTACATCCGCCAGATCTTACAAAAGAATCAGGTAGATACGCTAGGCGACTTGTACGCCTATCTAAGCAGGACCTGAGGGCTATTGTATAAGACTATCCGGATTGCAGTGCAAAGCGGGGACTCATTAAGGTATAGCAGGAAGGCGGCGGGTCCGGCGCTACGTTGCGTATCGGCCTTAGGGCCAATACACATGCCACCCGCTGCGGCAGCGCCAGCAGCTGTCCGCAGGTCTCCTGTGGCAGCCGGGCAGCAGAAGCTTCCCCAGCCTTTGCTGTACGGAAGAGTCCGGTCTGAACAGCCGGAGGCTTCCTTGGCCGCTGTCAGCTTTACCCCTCTCTCTTCATGGGATTTCGTCTTTGACGGAATCCTCTTTTTTATGAATTACGTTTGAAACTGGAGCAAGTGGGGGTACAATAGAGAAAAATCCTCCATGAAAAGGATCTGAACTCTATGAAAGCAGTCCATAAACGGAATGTAACGATTCTGGCCTTGATTGTTTTTCTGGCCGTTCTTGCCATAGAACATAAAATGAAATCGGAGCCTAAGGCGGTTGCAGTCCTGCAGCAGAAGGCGGAACCGGAGATTGGTGCCTCCGCCGGACTTAAAGCGCCTCCTTTTACAGTGCAGGAAGGGGATAAGCAATATGGGGTCGATGGGGCAAGGGAGAAGCCGGTCATTCTTAACTTTTGGGCCTCCTGGTGCGATCCTTGCCAACAGGAGGCTCCTGAGCTGAATAAGCTGGCTATGAAATACAGCAAGGTGCTGGATGTCTACGGAATTAACGTGGCCAGCCAGGATTACAAGCCTAATGCGGAACGCTTCGTCAAGAAGTACATGCTGACCTTCCCGGTGATGTATGATCTGAAGGGCCAGATCTTCGACAAGTATAACGGGGCGGTGTTCCCGACCAATGTATTGATTGATAAGAATGGGATAATCAGCGAGATTATTCTGGGGGTCCTGAGCGCAGAGGAATTGGAGAAAAAGATTATCGCGCTGACCGGCTCTTAGCACAGGCGATCAGCCCCATAGTGAAAAGCCCTCCTGCGCGGAAAAAGTTCCGCATCGGAGGGCTTTTGGAGTAAATAGAGCGAAGCCATAGAGGTCAGTGATTGACCAAACCTCTCGGTTCACTGCTGGCAGGAATGCCCTGGTCCAGTGAGATCTGTCCCAGAAGGGCATAGCGCATGGAATCGACCAGAGCCTCCCAGCTCGCTTCGATCACGTTGCTGGATACGCCTACGGTGCTCCAGGTGTCGCTATAGTCCTTGGATTCAATCAGTACGCGTACCTTCGCGGCTGTCTGATCCTGCTCATCCAGCACGCGGACTTTATAGTCGGAGAGGTGCATGTCTTTAAGCTGCGGGAAGTAGGTCTGCAGCGCCTTGCGCAGCGCATTATCCAGTGCGTTGACCGGTCCGTTGCCTTCGGCGGCCGTGTACAGGCTCTCGCCGCCGACCTTCAGCTTGACGAAGGCTTCGGAGACGACAGGGCGGCCGGCGGTTTTCTCAACCAGCATCTTGAACGATTCGAAGGTGAACAGCTCGTTCATCTCACCGGTCGCTTCCCGGAGCAGCAATTCAAGCGAAGCATCCGCGCCTTCGAACTGATACCCCTGATGTTCAAGATCCTTGATCTTGTCAATCACCTTGCGCGCCTGCTCGCTGCTTGGATCAAGGCTGAGTCCCATTTCCTGAGCCTTGGACAGCACATTGCTCTGTCCCGCAAGCTCGGAGACGAGGACACGCTGCTTATTGCCGACCAGCTCAGGGGCGATATGCTCGTACGTTCGTGAATCGCGTAATATGGCGGATACGTGAATGCCGCCCTTGTGGGCGAAGGCAGCTGTGCCGACATAAGGCTGATTCACCGGCATGTTCACGTTGGCGACCTCACTGATGAACCGGGCTGTATTGGTTAACTGCGGCAGAGAATCGCCAGGGATGCAGTGATAGCCCATCTTCAGCTGCAGTGTTGGAATGATGGAACACAGATTGGCATTGCCGCAGCGCTCGCCGTAGCCGTTAATGGTCCCCTGGACCTGCCGGGCACCGGCGCCGATTGCGCTTAGGGTGTTGGCAACCGCAAGCTCACAATCGTTGTGTGTATGAATACCGAGCGATGCTTCCGGGAGCATCACACCGATGCTTGTCACAATATCATGAATCTCATGCGGCAGGGTGCCGCCGTTCGTATCGCACATCACCAGCCAGTCTGCTCCGGCCTCGCGGGCACGGGTGAGAACAGCGGCAGCGTAATCAGGGTTATTTTTGAAGCCGTCGAAGAAATGCTCTGCATCGAAAATGACCTCAAGCCCCTTGTGCTTCAAATAAGAGATGGAATCGCCGATCATGGCCAGGTTCTCTTCCAGAGTGGTCTGCAGGGCAGTATGAACATGGAAATCCCACGATTTGCCCACCAGGGTAGCCGCCGGAACGCCAGCGTTAATCATCCGCTGCAGCCCCTCGTCCTGCTCAGTCACCGTGTTCTTGCGCCGGGTGCTGCCGAATGCGGTAATTTTGGCATTCAGATGAAGCTCCTGGACTCTTTTGAAAAACTCGATATCCTTGTTGTTGCTGCCCGGATTGCCGCCTTCAATATAATGGACACCCAGATCGTCGAGTTTCCTGGCAATCTTCAGCTTGTCATCCGCCGACAGACTGATCCCCTCGCCTTGTGTTCCGTCGCGCAGGGTAGTATCGAAGATGGAGATAGACTTAGACATGAGTGTCCTCCTAAAAGTGTTATTAGCCTTCGCATAGGAAATTAATTTTTATATTATAGCATTTTTACGCGGGAAAGTAACAAAGAACTTTTCACTGCGCTGTCACAAGCGGCTCTCTGGCAAGTTGACCTCCCGCCGGGGTAGAGGTATGCTGACAATAACAATGGAACCCCGAAAGATAAGAAGGTGGATACCATGCAGAGTGTGGATCAATATTATCCGGCAAGCGGCAGGGTTATTCTGCATGTGGACATGAATGCCTTTTACTGCTCTGTGCATGAGGCGGAAGATCCGGAGCAATATAAAGGTAAGGCGACAGCGGTGGCGGGCAGTGTGGAGGCTAGAAGGGGGATTATCGTCACCTGCTCCTACGCCGCGCGCAGGCTGGGCATCTCCACTGGCATGCAGGTGCAGAAGGCGCTGCGGATTTGTCCGTCTTTAATGCTTATTAAGCCGGATTTCCATCTATACCGCAAGTACTCGAATGCTTTTATGCAAATTGCCTACAGCTATACCCCCTTGCTCGAAGCGGTCTCTATAGATGAATGCTATCTCGATATCACCGGCTCCCGTCAATTCGGTACCCCGCTGGAGATTGCCGAGGCGCTGCAGCGGCGCATTATGGAGGAGCTGGGTCTGCCTTGCTCCATCGGGATTGCCCCCAACAAGCTGCTGGCGAAGATCGCTTCTGATCTGAAGAAGCCCAGCGGTATCTCCGTGCTGCGGCTGCGCGATGTGCCGTCCGTGCTGTGGGACAAGCCGTGCAATGAGATGTTCGGCATTGGCGGCAAGACGGCCGAGAAGCTGCGCAAGCTGGGCATCTACAGCATCGGACAGCTGGCGGCCGCAGACGAGGCGATGCTGGTCGGCCATTTCGGCGTCATGGGTGCCTGGCTGAAGCGGGCGGGGAACGGGATTGATCACGGGATCGTGAATCCGGAGCGGGAGCAGAGCAAATCCATCGGCCATACAACCACGCTGCCGCATGATGTAGTGGGCTTGGCTGAGGCGCGCCCGATTCTGCTGAACCTAAGCGATCAGGTCGCGCGGAGGCTGAGGAAGCAGGGGCTGGTTGCAGCGGGGGTACAGCTGACGATCCGCACGCCGGATATGAAGACGATTACCCGCTCCCGCCAGCTTGAGGCTCCCACGGAGAGTGCCGAGGACATCTATAAGGTGGCATGCGACCAGTTCGCGCGCCACTGGAAGGGTGACAAGCCGGTGCGGCTGCTGGGGGTAACGCTCCAGGGGCTGATACCCAAAGAGGAGTCGGCCATTCAGCTGGACCTGTTCGACTACGAACGGCAGCCGAAGAAGGAATCGCTCAATAAGGCGATGGATATGCTGCGCAACAAGTTCGGCGAGAATGCGGTGCTGACCGCAGGGATGCTGAGCGACAGCCACTCGGCGCGGCTGCGTAATCATAAGGAGCGGGGCACCTCGCTGCAGAAGGACAATCTGGGCGGCGCAGACAAGGATATAGACTGAGTTAAGGCCCGCCATCAGCCGCCTGGAGCACCGCAGAGAATGAGGCAATAATGTCAACACATTGAAAATTCATTGAAATTGTATCCTATTTATATTAATATGAGAAAAATAACAGGCTGCGACTGCAGGCTGTATAGTTAAGCGGGAGGCAGAGAAAAAATGGCTAAGTACACTTGGGTCGAGAAGGACACATGCATCGCTTGTGGTGCTTGTGGCGCGACGGCCCCTGATATTTTTGATTACGATGATGAAGGTTTGGCAGAAGTGATCTATGAGAACGACGGCAACCACGGTAATGTAGTGATTCCGGACGACTTGTTCGATGACCTGCAGGATTCAGCTGACGGATGCCCTACAGATTCCATTAAGATTGCAGATGCACCTTTCAACAAAGAGGGCTAGCTTCTGCCGTCTACATAAAGACATCTCCGGTCCGCAATAAATGCGGCTTGAGGTGTCTTTTTTTGCATTCCTTGCCGATATAAAATAGAAGATACATACGCATACATAACCATATAACCAAAAGCGGGAAGGATCGGAGGGGGACTTAAGGATCGGCTGGAGCGTAAGCGGCCGGAGGTGAGAGGGGTTCCCCGCAGTGACGACTGAGCTTAAAGTGGAGGCCAACATGAAGAATGCTCAGCATCTAAAAGCCTATGTACAGATGCATCCGGATAATAAGATGGCATGGTACTTGCTTGGTAAGGAATACTATAAGAACGGCCAGTATGGAAAAGCGAATTACTGTTACAATCAGGCCGGGGAAGTGTATGAGGCTTTTGAACGCAGCAAGGTGCCGGCGGAAATGCTGCAGCAGTACGAGGAAGGGCTACTGGAATCGGCCCGGGAACGGCAGACCGCGAGGCTCAGGAAGCGCCGGGTGCTGCTTGCTCTAATGCTGCTGCTGCTCATGCTTATTCCGGCTGCCGTCGCACCGGGAATTCAGCCGGAGAGAGCGGGTACCGCTGCGCCAGCCGCGAATATTTCAGCCGTGCTGCCGCCGGAGAGCGCCGAAGAGACACAGGTGAGTCCGCGAGAACCGGCAAGTCTGGATTTCACGGCTGTCGCGGCGGATGCTGCTACGGGAGGCGGGGGGCTGGCAGCCATCCTGAAGTCTGCGAAGACGCCTTCCGCCACCGCACTGCTCAGTATGAAGCGCTCGGGCAAATGGCTGCTGTGGAAGAAAGGGCTGCCGCTGGAGGCTACCCTTGCTAAGAGCGGAGAAGGGCGTATAGTCTATCAGTCCTATAATCAGGCAGCGTGCGCTTGCCAGCCGCCGGATCCGGCAGAGCTTAAGCAGCAGGGGCTGAACTGGCAGAAGCAGCAGGAGGAGCTTGCTGTGCTCTGGAGTGCGCTGCGTGCGTACAAGAACAGCAAGGGAGCATATCCCGAAGTGGTACAGGAATTAGTGAAGCCGTTCCCGGCGAACGTGCTGGGCGGCATCACCCCGCTGATGAAGGAAGCCTTCGCACCGCTGCGCAGTGCCGCACGGGGAGAGGCGCCGCTGCTCTCTGCATCTCCACAGCCGTCAGGAGGCCAAGAGGCGGGTACTCCGGGGCAAGAGCAGACAGGCGGACGTCCGGCGGCGGGGCCGGGGGAGAAGCTTTTTTTCAAACAACCGCTTGCTATCATTGTTGATAAGCAAAACTACCGTCTGGCGGTCACCAGCGGAAATGTGATTGTACGGAATTATCCTGTGGGACTCGGCGGAGATAAGACACCTGAAGGAGAGTTCTTCATTAAGGATAAGGTCGTGAACCCGAACGGGCGCGATAACGGGGAATTCGGCAGCCGCGGTATGCAGCTCTCGGACAGTAATTATGCAATTCATGGGACAAATGAGCCGGATAGCATCGGCAAGGATGAGTCGCTGGGGTGTATCCGGATGAGCCGGAAGGATGTGGAGGAGCTGTTCGCGATGGTGCCGATGGGCACGAAGGTTCAGATCAGTCAAGGGGTTCTGCCTGAGGAGCTGGTCGTACCGGAGGAACGTTTCCCTTCGGATTCGCCCCGCAATCAGACCAACCCCCACAAAGTGTACCATTGGCTGAACTAATTCCCGACTAAGATAAATAAAACGGCGATAAGCGCAATCAGCAGTACCAGACTGGCGCTGATCCACAGAATGGCTTTGCGGTTCACTTCTTCTTTTTTCTGCTGGAGTGTAGGAGGCTTACGTTTGGTTGACATTATGTCACGCTTCTTTCTCTCTTAGTCTGTGATAACCCTTACATGTGAGGATTGGCGGCGGTGTATTGAACTTGTGCCCGCTCCTCTATTCTAGTCTGGATGAAAAGACAAGTCTAGCTGCAATCTCTTGCGGCAGGACTGGATTGCCGAAGCCTTAGTCTATACAGAGGAATACCGGCTGGAGTATCATAAGGAAGGTTTCATGCTGGAGCGTAAAGAACACAGAAGCAGGAGTGATGCTGCCATGGCAAGCAGATCCAAAAGCGAAATTCCGGTGCTGCTATACCGCTATGCAGGTCCCCGGAGGAATATAGGGTTCACCTTTTCCCGGTATAATTTGAACATGGAAGAGGGCGGGAGTGCACCTGAAGAGATGCTGTTTATCTATGAAGAGGACTTCGAGTATCTTAAGCCTGCGGTGGCCAGGGTGTTCCCTGTAGCCAATCCCTTCACTGGAGAAGAGCAGACATCGCTGGACCCGTGCTGGGAGAATCCTATTCCAAAGAGCTTGTGGGAGTCCATCTTGTCTGAGCTTGAGCAGCAGCGGGTTAGAGACTCTGAACTACAGGATTTCCTGAACCAGTTCATAAGCTGGGCAAGGAATCACCTGCGGACTGCGGACGGAATTGAAATTACGGGGAATCTGTGAATTGGCGGCGGCGTCAAGGAAGTGCGGCAAGGCGGGGACAATTGCTGCGGCAAAAAACTTTTCTTTTCCCCCGGAAACGGATAAAATTAAGAAGAAATCTATAGATACGGGAGTCGTCATGTCAATTGTGGTTCCCTTGAAGGAGCGAGAACGGTGCTGTATCGACATTTTGGCAAGCCAATTTTCTTTAAAATGGATCCGGAGACGGCGCATCATCTCGTCATCGGGGGACTGAATAAAGCAGATCTGGTTCCCGGCGGGAGCGCAGCTATGCGCTTGATGTACGGGGTTCCTGAGACAGCTGATCTTGCAGTGGACCTGTTCGGGGTACATTTCCCGACCCCAGTAGGCTTAGCGGCAGGACTGGATAAGAATGCGGAAGCGGTAGGAGGATTCTCTTCGATCGGCTTCGGATTTATGGAGGTAGGCACGGTAACTCCGGTAGGCCAGCCCGGCAATGACAGTCCCCGGCTGTTCCGGCTGCTGCCTGACAAGGCGCTTATTAACCGGATGGGCTTCAATAATGAAGGCGCTGAGGCTATGGCTGAACGTCTCAAGAAGCTGAAGAAGCGCAGAATTCCGGTGGCGGTCAATATCGGACGAAACAAGGCCACCCCGAATGAATTGGCGCATGAGGATTACCGCAAGTGTATCCGTACGCTGTATCCGTACGGTGATTTTTTTGTGGTCAATATCAGCTCGCCGAATACCCCGGATCTCCGGAGTCTTCAGCATGGCAGCGAGCTCTCGAACCTGCTTAGCGAGGTTAAGGAAGAGATGGAGCTGCAGCGGGTCAAGACGGGCATCACGAAGGGGCTGCTGGTCAAGATCGCTCCCGATGTCAGTGACGCTGAGCTGGAATATATGGTACATACCATCACGGAAGCCGGAATGGACGGCATCATTGCGACCAATACGACACTCTCCCGTGAAGGGCTGCAGAGCGACAAAGCCGGTGAGACAGGCGGGCTGAGCGGCCAGCCGCTGCGCGAACGTTCTACAGAGATTATCCGCAGAATCTATAGCCAGACGGGCGGCAAGCTGCCGATTATCGGGTCGGGCGGGATCTTTACAGCCCAGGATGCTTACGATAAGATACGGGCGGGCGCCAGTCTGGTCGAAATTTATACAGCACTCATCTATGAAGGGCCGGAGGTTAACCGTAGAGTGCATGCCGGACTACGGCAGCTGCTGCGGCGGGACGGCTTCCAGAGGCTCCTTGATGCGGTAGGCGCTGATCATCACTGAAGGATGAATGGACAGGAGGACAAGGCGATGGACGTCAGGGACTGGGGAACTTTTCTGCTTCCTTATGAACAAACGGTGGAGGAATTGAAGGTTAAATTCAAGACGATGCGCTCCGAACTCAAGAAAAGGGAAGAATATACTCCAATTGAATTCGTTACCGGCCGTGTGAAGCGGCTGTCTAGCATACTTGAGAAGGCCAAACGGTTAAACGTAAAAATGGAGGATCTGGAAACGGGCATCGAGGATATCGCCGGCATTCGCATTATGTGCCAGTTCGTCGAGGATATCCGCAGAGTGGCGGAATACATCCGCGCCCGCAAGGACCTTGAAGTGTTATATGAGAAGGACTACATTACCAATTATAAGGAGAGCGGCTACCGCAGCTTCCATATGATAATAAGGTATCCGGTACAGACTGCACTGGGTCAAAAGATTGTACTGGCTGAAATTCAAATCCGTACACTGGCGATGAACTTCTGGGCAACCATTGAGCATTCGCTGAATTATAAATACCGGGAGAGCCTGCCCGATGAAATGCGGGTGCGCCTGAAGACGGCAGCAGAAGCGGCTTCCATTCTGGACAGCGAGATGTCCAGCATCCGGGAAGAGATTCTGGAGGCCCAGAAGACCTTCGAGGAGAACTCGAACATGACGACCCAATTGCTGAAGGCCATTCATCAACTGTATTTCTATCATCTTGTGAATGAAGCGATTGAGAGCCAGGAGCGGTTCAATGCGATCTGGCAGGCTCAGGATATGGATGCAATGAAGGACCTGCTGGATCATGTGCGCGAGCTGCTCTCGAATGCCAAGAAGGGCAGCGAGCCGGATGGCTTATGAACCGCTGTATCTGGCCTACCTCATCTACTTCAACCGGGACAGGGATTATTTCGAATGTCATGAGGTGCTTGAGGAATTATGGCTGGAAAAGCAGCGTGATCCGTTATACAAAGCTCTGCTGCAGGTGGCAGTCGGGCTGTACCATTTCCGTAATGCCAATGTGCGCGGCGGTCTGATTCTGCTGAAGCAGTCTCATGAAGTACTGGGCAGATATCCGGCGGTGACGCTGGGGATTGATTTGGGGAAGCTGGTCCGGGAAGCTGGGGAGTATGTTGCCCGTCTGGAGGCTTACGACGATCAGCCCTTTGATTATTATGATTTGACGATTAGCATCTTAGACCCCCTGCTGGAGGAAGAAGTCAGGCTGGCGGCTGAGTCTACTCCGCCTGTGCTGCCCCAGCGGCGTGGGCCGCAGCGGCCGGATAGACCCAGGCATAGGCCGGATGGCGCTTGACCATAGCAAGGTTACAACAGGAGCACCCGCAGGGGTGTTCCTGATTATTTGAGCGGGAGGAAGGCATCATGACAGCACAACTGCCCGGAGCTTTCGCAGAGCGTATGAAAGAGCTGCTGGGACCGGAATATGAGCAATTTGTAGATACCTATCAGCAGTCACCTTACGGGGGAATTCGGGCCAATACACTGAAAATAACGGTGGACGGGCTGCGGGAGCGTTCCCCCTTCACCCTGGAGCCGATTCCCTGGTGCCCTTCGGGGTTCTATACCGGAGAGGGAGCCAGACCCGGCAAGCACCCCTATTATCATGCGGGGCTGTACTATATTCAAGAGCCGAGTGCCATGGCCCCGGTTGAACTGCTGGACGTTCAGCCGGGGGACCGTGTGCTTGATCTGTGCGCAGCCCCGGGCGGCAAGTCTACCCAGATTGCTGCCAAGCTGCAGGGCGAAGGCCTGCTGATTTCGAATGACCTGCATCCTGAACGGACGAAGGCGCTCGCGAAGAATTTGGAGCTGTACGGCGTACGGAACGGCATTGTACTGAACGAGCGCCCGGAGCGGATTGCGGCGGCCTTTCCCCGCTTCTTCGACCGGATTCTGATCGACGCGCCGTGTTCCGGTGAAGGCATGTTCCGCAAGGACGAGGATATGGTCAGACAGTGGGAGCCGGGAACCCCGGACAAATATGCGGAGATGCAGCGGGAGATTTTGCGGGCCGCAGCGACGGCACTGAAACCGGGCGGAACGATGGTCTACTCGACATGCACCTTCGCGCCGGAAGAGGACGAGGAGTTGGTGGCCAGGTTCCTGTCCGGGCATCCGCAGTTCTCGCTGGTTCCCGTAGGCGGAACCGGCCCGTTCGCTGCGGGCCTCAGTCCATTGCTGGGTGCGGCGCGGCTGTGGCCGCATAAGGTCAAGGGGGAAGGGCATTTCATGGCGGTACTGCGCCATGATGGAAGTGGCGGAGCGGAGAGTGAGGCATTTGAGGCCGGTTCAGCAGAGAATGGAGCTACGGTGACAGACACTTTAGAGAACGTAAAAGCAGGAAATGATCTTAACGAGAGAAGTCTGTCCGCTGCGCCCCGGAGCAAGGCTGGCAAAACAGACTTTCATAGTAAGGCAGTTCCCGGTAAGGCAGATCACGGCCGGGGCAGCAAGGGAGGACGCGGATCTGGACACGGCTCCGGCTCTGGTAGAGCCGGAACGGGTCCAGGTCCGCAGTCACAGCGAACTGGCGGGGAAGCGATAGCGTTCGCGGTCTATGCGGACTTTATTCAAGAGCTGCTGGGGACACAACCGCCCGGACATGCCATATGGTTCGGCGACCATCTATATATATCCCCGTTACCGCGTGAAGCGCTGGACGGTCTGAAGACAGTTCGGCCGGGCTGGTATGTGGGGCAGATCAAGAGCGGAAGATTCGTTCCCGGTCATCCGCTCGCTACAGCACTGCGTCCTGAGGAATGCAGCCGCTGGGTATCGCTATCCAGCGCCGGCGGGGAAGCAGTCTCCTACCTGAAGGGGGAGACCTTGTCAATCCCCGTAGAGCGCTTGTCGATTAAGGAAGGACATGCTTACAAAGGTTATACCCTCGTCTGCATCGATGGCTTCAGCGCAGGCTGGGGCAAATGGCAGGAAGGGCTACTGAAGAACGAATATCCCGCAGGGTGGAGGTGGACTTAGAATATGGCTACAGGAGGAACTGCGAATAAGAAGCAACGGATTGACAAGGTGCTGTCCCACATGGGGATCGGCTCGCGCAGTGATATCCGCAAGCAGGCCAAGCAGGGCCTGATCACAGTAAATGGAGCTGTCGTCAAAGACAGCGGATTCCACGTAGACACGCAGCATGATCGCATAGAGGTTGGCGGGGAGCCGGTCCTCTACCGGGAATTCATTTATCTGATGATGAATAAACCGCCGGGTGTATTATCCGCTACCGAGGATAAACGGGACCGCACGGTTCTGGATCTGCTGAAGCAGGAGTATGTGCTGTTCGAGCCGTTCCCGGTCGGGCGGCTGGATAAGGATACCGTGGGTCTGCTGCTGCTCACGAATGACGGCAAGCTGGCACATGAGTTGCTGTCCCCGCGTAAGCATGTCCCCAAAACCTACGAGGCCACTGTCGAGGGTGAGGTCGATGCAGCGGATGTGGCTGCTTTTGCCGAGGGTGTGGAATTGGAGGATGGTTATGTGACCCTGCCTGCGCAGCTTAGCATTCTAAGCAGAGAACGGGGCAGCCGCGTGCTGTCGTATATCTCACTCACCATTACGGAAGGCAAATTCCATCAGGTGAAGCGGATGTTCGTGGCTGTCGGGAAAAAGGTAGTGTTCCTGAAACGGGTGTCGATGGGCGAACTGAAGCTGGACGAGACGCTGCCCGAGGGAGCTTGCCGGGAGCTCACGGCCCGTGAGCTTACGCTGCTGCGCGGCGGCGGGGCTGCGGAATAGAGGTATACTATACAGAGATAGGATGATGGGGTATGAAATACAAACTGATTGCACTGGATGTAGACGGAACATTGCTGAATGATGATCATCAGCTCAGTGAAGAGAACAAAGCGGCGATTGCCGAGGTCACGCGCCAGGGCGGGCAGATTGTACTCTGCACAGGGCGCAGTCCGCAGAATTCGATTCCTTTTATGGAGGAGATGGGCTTGTCAGGGTATGTGCTGGGCCATAACGGAGCGGCTACGGTGAGTGTCAAGGACCGTAAGGTACTGCACCAGTATGGGCTGGATGCCAGAGGGCTGGATCCGTATATTGCCTATTGCCGCGAGCGTGATATCCATTTTGATGTGAACACTGCGTTTGAGATGTATGTGGACAATGTGGAGAACCTTACGAAGGAAGCTCACTTTATGTATGAGCATTTCCGTATTATGCCTGCATCTCTTCCGGCCTGGGAGGAGTTTCGCGAACCGATTGTAAAATTCACTGTGTTCACACAGTCGGATATTCTGGATGAAGCGCAGCGGGAGTGGGCTACTTGGGGAGAGCAGTACAATATTCTGCGCAGCGGAGAGTTCTTCGTTGATTTGATGCACCCGGAATCCTCCAAAGGCAATGCCCTGAAGCATCTGGCAGCTGAGCTTGGCATCCCGCAAGAGCAGGTGCTGTCGATCGGCAACTATTATAATGATATTTCCATGCTGACGTATGCCGGTCTGGGTGTGGCGATGGATAACTCTCCGGTGGAGGTCAAAGCATCCGCAGATGTGATCACAGGCACCAATAATGCGAACGGCGTGCGCGATGCGCTGGTGAAATATTGTTTGTAAGTGGAAAAGTGCAATATGTATAGTGATGAAAAAGCAGCCTGCCCCCATTAAGGGAGCAGGCTGCTTGAGGTCCGTGTGCTGTGCTGCTTACAGCGGAATTAGACGAACAACGAACGGGAAATGATTACGAGCAATATGAAGAGTACCAAAATCGCACCGGTCGAAGTGAAGCCTACACCTGCACCCATGTCTGATTCCTCCCTTGATTCATGTCTGTTCCCATTTGCCGGCACTTAAGTCCGGCGGATCTCCATGGGATAATGACATCATATGCGTAGGGAGGCTTCATGAACTGGTCAACTGCCTAAACCTCGTCAAGATGGGCTTTTAGAATCCGCAGGCCCTTGGGCAAATGATTCTTGAGCTGGCCTGAGCTGGCTTTGCCCCAGCCTACGGGCAAGCCGTCTACGGTCACCAGGGTCCAGCCATGCAGGCTTGGCGGAACCGGCAGACTCTCCCCGCGCAGCCAGGCCTGGATCTCCGGGCCTTCCGCAGGCATATCATAGCTGCGCGCCGCCTGATCCGGCTGGAGTGCCATGGCCAGAGCGTGGGCAGGCTCGATCCGGTTCTTCTTAAGATGGGCAATATGCAGTCCGGCACGCGGTACCTTGAGTCCGTCCAGTATCCCGGTATGCAGCCGCTCGCTGAACACCTCAGGCAGCAGATACAGGGATTCGCCGAATAGAAGCGGAACGCCGCGATCGGCGAATCCGGGCAGCTCTGCCTCTGCCCAGCTCATGAATTGTTGATAGGCCTCCCTAAGCGTAGCATTTGTCTTCGGACCATTACTGCCGCGTTCACCGCGCTTGCCTTTGCTTTTACGTGGAGCAGAATCTGTCTGGTCAGCGGAAGCAGCCTTGTGCAGCAGGGCCACGAAATGCCCTTCACCCCGCTCCAGGTGCGGCCACAGCCGCTTCGTAACGATCAGCTCCATATCGGGATAGGTCTGCACGAAGCGCTCCATTGTCTCCTCATTCTCCTTGCGGTTGAAGGTACAGGTCGAATAGACCATATGACCGCCAGGCTTCAGCATCAAATACGCATCCTGCAGAATATCCCACTGTCTGGCTACACAGATCTCCACATGCTTCGGGGACCATTCGTCTATCGCCGCAGGGTCTTTGCGGAACATCCCTTCACCGGAGCAAGGTGCGTCCAGCATAATGCGGTCGAACACCTCAGGGAATCTTCGGGAGAGATCACCGGGAGCTGCGGAGGTAACCAGCGTGTTGCTTATGCCGAGCCGCTCTACGTTTTCGGCCAGGATTTTGGCCCGCTCCGGGTGGATTTCATTGGAGATGAGCAGCCCTTGACCTTGCATCAGTGAGGCGATATGAGTGGTTTTGCCGCCGGGAGCGGCCGCCAGGTCGAGAACGATCTCTCCGGGAAGCGGCTTCAGCAGCTCGGCTGCGGACATTGCGGAGGGCTCCTGAATATAATATAGTCCGGCGGTATGATAAGGATGTCTTCCCGGCCGAACCGGGTCCTCATAGTAGAAGCCTGACGGACACCATGCTATCTGTGACAGGCCGAATTGTGAGATTGCCTTCTCCGCTGCGGCGTGGCCGGAAGGTGCACTGCTTTTTAATGTATTGAACCGCAGACCCTGGGTCCGCTTAGCAAGATAGCTCTCCAGAAAAGCGTCCGCCGTATCCCCCAGCATCTCTCTAATGTTAGCGGTGTAAGCGGCAGGCAGCCGTTCTTCATTCATCTTTCATTCTCCTCTAGTCAAAATCCAAGATAAGTAAAGCTGTCATCTTAGTTGCTGTTTCGGGTGGATACCGATAAAATTAAGATATGGAACCTTAGCGTACCTACACCTGTAATTGTACCCGTATTTATTATTGTACATATACACAACTATATCATAATTGCCGGCCTTCACCGTAAATAGGGCAATTGTAAAGGGAGATGTACCTATATGAACTTGCTGCAAGCGCTATTCTTCCCGCCGGAGCAGCCCGGTGGTGTATCTTCTATGATCCCTTATCTGCAGGAACGTTTCCGCTCGAGCCGCTGGGAGATGGATTTGTTCTGGCTGCCGAAGCGCATCCGGGGCAAGGGACGCGAAGACATCGTCTTCGAGACCTTCGACTGGACCGTGTACTTTGATAGTCCGGTTGTACAAAAATACATTCAGACCTACCGGGATTACATCTGGTGGACCAAGCTGCGCATGAGCAAAAATTATGATCTGATCCATGCCCATCATCCGATTGCGGGGCTGGCGATGAAGAGAATCTATCCTGATGTTCCCTTGATTCAGACGCTGCACTCCAGCTATGAGCGTGAATTGATTCTGAACGGGTTGATCCGCGAGGGGGGACCTGAGCATCAGTTCCTGGTCGCCATTTACCGGGAGCTGGAGCATGTGAGTGACCGGCTGATGACGGTTTCGCGTGCTTTTGCCGATTATATGACTCCTTTTATTGAGCGGCCGGACAGCATCGGAGTGATCCCGAACGGATTCGACGAGAAGCGGTTCAAGCCTGTCCCGCATGAGAATGAGATTCCGCAGCTGGTCACGGTTACCCGTCTGGTGCCGGCCAAAGGCATCGATATTCTGTTCAAGGCCTGTGCTGAGCTGAAGAAGCGGGGGCATGAATATGTGCTGCATATTATCGGTGACGGACCGAGCCGGGCGGAGCTGGAGAAGCTTGCGCAGGAGCTGGGTATATATAATGAGACTATTTTTTACGGCTATACGCTGCATCCTGAGGAATTCATGCCGTTCTTCGATATCTTCGTATTGCCTTCGCGGGCGGAGGCGTTCGGTTCGGTATTTGCCGAGGCTGCGCTGAGCTGTCTGGCGCTGGTCGGGACTAATGTGGGCGGCATTCCCGAGCAGATTGAGGACGGGGTGAACGGGCTGCTGGTGAATCCGGATGATGAGTTAGGACTGGCAGATGCTCTGGAAAAAGTAATCTCTGACCCCGGCTACCGCTATGAGCTGTCACGCTCGGCTTGGGATAAAGCAAAGAGCCTCTATTCCCTGACCCGTGTAGCCAATGAGCTGAAGAAAACCTATCTGCAGTTTCAGCCGGGAATGAAGGGGTGAGGCTATGATTCCTTTTCGTTTCCTGCATGCAGCGGATCTGCATCTGGACAGCCGGTTCGCCGGTCTGTCCCATCTCCCGCAGGATATCCGCTCCTATCTCCGGGAGTCCACCTTCGCCGCCCTCGGGCGGCTTGTTGGCGTAGCCACGCTGCAAAAGGTAGATTTCGTGGTCATTAGCGGCGATGTCTACGATGTCTCGGATGCTTCGCTTCAGGGGCAGCTCCGGTTCCGGGAGGCTCTGGAGGAACTCGGACGCCACGGAATTCAGGTATTCCTGATCCATGGTAACCATGATCCGCTGGACGGCCCGCGTCTTAGCTCGGCGCCGCCTGCCCATGTTACGGTATTCGGCGGCAGTGAGCCGGAGCGTGTTACCGCCCGCCGCCGGGAAGACGGGAAGGAGGTCGCGGTGATCAGCGGCATCTCCTACCCGACCTCCAAAGTTACTGAGAATACCGCTCTGCGTTTCAGCCGTCAGCCGGGCAGCAGCCTGTTCCACATCGCTCTGCTGCACGGTAATGTGGACGGAGATCTCCAGCATGAGACTTACTCCCCGTGTACCCGGAAGGATCTGATTGGCAGGGGCTATGACTATTGGGCGCTGGGGCATATTCATAAGCGGAGTATTCTGCATGAGCATCCGCCTATCGTCTATCCGGGCAACATTCAAGGAAGAAGCATTAAGGAGACCGGGCCAAAGGGCTGTTATACGGTTGATGTCAGTGCAGAGGGTGCAGTCCGGCTGGATTTCCATGAACTGGACAGTGTACGCTGGCAGGTCCGCGAGCTCTCGATTGAAGGGCTCACTGACGAGGCAGAGTGGACCCTGGCTGTAGAGAATGCAGTGGAGGATATCCGTAGAGAGACTCCGCAGATGATGTCTGTGGTCAGGTTCCGCCTGACCGGGCGGGGCGATATACATAAGGTGCTGGCTGAGAAGGGGGCGGCGGATGATCTGCTGACCGAGCTGCAGCGGCGGGAAACTGTGCGCGCGGTGCGTAAGGAATATGCGGGCTTGGTCTGGACAGAGGGCTTCTCTATCGAAACAGGACTTGCGGTTGACCGGGAGCACTTGCTTCTGGAGGACAGCTTTCTGGGTGAAATGCTGCGGCTTGCCGGGCGCAGTGGCGGGAATGCCGCAGAGCTGGACGAGCTGGTTGCTACTGCGCTGAGACCGCTGATGGAGAATCAGGAGCTGCGCAGGCTGCTATTATCCGTAGGAGCCGAAGAGAAGCAGGAATGGCTGAGAGGTGCAGCGGAGCTGGGAATCACCCTGCTGAGCGGACTGGAAGAGCCCGGCGGGACGCTGCTGAATGCTGAGGAGGCTGGCAAGGCGTATTCTGCTGAGGGCAGTGAAGCAGGGCTGGAAGGCACTGGACGGGCGCGGGAAAATGCGCCGGCGGATGCTGGCGGATGGGTGATGAGTAAGAACACTGCCGGGGATACCGGAGATAGTGATGGACAGCAAGACCGGGAGGTAGAGGAATGAAGATCGATTCATTGCGGATCGGCGGCTACGGAAGGCTGGCTCAGCGGGACATCGGACTGAATGAAGGGGTCACGGTTCTGTTCGGACGCAACGAGGCTGGTAAAAGCACGACCCTGCAGTTCATCCGTGCCATGCTGTACGGCATCCCCAGCCGGGGGAATCCGGCTGAACGGTACGAGCCGCTGCAAGGAGGGACGCACGGCGGAGTGCTGGAAGCAAGGGATGAGTCCGGTGCATTATGGACCATCCGCCGGTATGCTTCCGGCGGCGCAGGGCCGGGCAGAGCGGAGAAGCTGCATATTGCACTCCTCCATCCGGATGGCCGCACGGAGGAGCTGAATCAGGCGGAGCTGGAGCGGCGTCTGCTTGGCGGCATCTCCCGCAGCATGTTCCGCCAGCTGTTCGCTGTCTCGCTTGACGAGCTGCAGGAGCTGAGTGCCTTGCAGTCGGGGGAGATGAGCAGCTACCTGTTCCATGCCGGGATGGGCGGCGGCGGGGAGATTATGCGGGCCGAGAAGCGTCTGGTCCAGGAGGCCGAGAAGCTTTACAAGCCGCGCGGCAAGGTCCAGGAGGCGGCCAGGATTCTACAGTCTATCGGGAAGCTGGAGCAGGAGGTAGCGGAGAGCCGCTCTTATCTGCCGAGATATAACGGGAACACGCTGGCCCTGGAAGCTGCGGAGCAGCAGCTGGAGCAGATGAAGCTGGACCGCGAGCTCGCCGGAGCAAGGCTGATGAAGCTGCGCAAGGCACAGGACATCCGGGAGCTGTGGCTGAAATGGAGCGAAGGCCGGCTGGAGCTGGAGGAGCTTCCTGTGATTGCTTCATTCCCGGACAACGGGGCGGAACGCTGGAGGTCGCTTACAGCCGATCTGCGCAGCTTGCAGGGTGCAGGGTTCCGGCTGGAACGGCTTACAGCAGAGCTTACCGCAGAGCTTGCGGCGAAGCCGCCTGATCCTCTGCTTGCGGAGCAGGGGCCTGCGCTCGAAGCGCTGGACCGCAGCCGCAGCAGCTATGAGGACAAGCGGGCGGAGCAGCAGCGGATTCAGGCGGAGCTGACGGCCCTGCGGGAGCAGCTTGAACGCCTGCTGCGCAGCATTGGCGCAGGCTGGGATACCGCAGAGCTTGCGGGCTTCACCCCGGCCGCCGCGGACCGCGAGGCCGCGCGGCGTTACGCCGCCTCCTTTGCCGGATATGACC
>NZ_ASPS01000146.1:0-305 GCF_000517865.1 Paenibacillus sp. FSL R7-269 | reverse complement strand
GAGCCTCCGCGCCCGCAAGGCCGCCGCCGCTGCTGCGCTGCAGGCGGCCGAGCGCCTGCTGGCGCAGGAGCACGCCAGCGGCGCAGCGGACTTCGCGGGCCTAGCTGCGCGCAGCCCGCGTGAACTGGTGCAGCTCTGGGACGAGCTGCAGCAGGCCGCCGAGCGCTGGCGCGAAGCACAGCTCGGCCCGGAAGGCGGCGCGTCAGCTCCGTGCCGCCAGGACACCGCCGGGGGCAGCCGCCCCGGCGATAACGGGCGCCGGGCGGCACGCTACCGGCGCTTCCTGCAGGCGGGGGCGGCGCCTT
>NZ_ASPS01000145.1:0-220 GCF_000517865.1 Paenibacillus sp. FSL R7-269 | reverse complement strand
ACCCCTCCGCTATCGCCACCAAACGCATACGAAAGAGACTTGCTCTTTCAAAACTGAACACGAGTGAGTGTCCGAACCCTAAGGTTCTATTGTGGAAGCAAAGCTTCCGATTTGAATGTCACCGTTGCAGGTGACGATTCTCCATAGAAAGGAGGTGATCCAGCCGCACCTTCCGATACGGCTACCTTGTTACGACTTCACCCCAATCATCTACCCCACC
>NZ_ASPS01000144.1:0-81771 GCF_000517865.1 Paenibacillus sp. FSL R7-269 | reverse complement strand
TCGGCGTCGGTGTCGGCGTTGGTTCTACCGTCGGTGTTGGTGTCGGCGTCGGTGTCGGCGTTGGTTCTACCGTCGGTGTTGGTGTCGGTGTTGGTTCCACCGTCGGTGTTGGTGTCGGCGTCGGCGTTGGTTCTACCGTCGGTGTTGGTGTCGGTGTCGGCGTTGGCGTCGGCGTTGGTTCTACCGTCGGTGTTGGTGTCGGCGTCGGTGTCGGCGTTGGTTCTACCGTCGGTGTTGGTGTCGGTGTTGGTTCCACCGTCGGTGTTGGTGTCGGCGTCGGCGTTGGTTCTACCGTCGGTGTTGGTTCTACCGTCGGCGTTGGCGTCGGCGTTGGTTCTACCGTCGGTGTTGGTGTCGGCGTCGGCGTCGGCGTTGGTTCTACCGTCGGTGTTGGTGTCGGCGTCGGCGTTGGTTCTACCGTCGGTGTTGGTGTCGGTGTCGGCGTTGGTTCTACCGTCGGTGTTGGTGTCGGCGTTGGCGTCGGCGTTGGTTCTACCGTCGGTGTTGGTGTCGGTGTCGGCGTTGGTTCTACCGTCGGTGTTGGTGTCGGCGTTGGCGTCGGTGTCGGTGTCGGCGTTGGTGTCGGCTCTACCGTCGGCGTTGGTGTCGGCACTGCTGTCGGCGTTGGTGTCGGTTCTACCGTTGGTGTTGGTGTCGGCACTGCTGTCGGTGTTGGTGTCGGCTCAACTGTCGGCGTTGGTGTCGGCTCTACCGTCGGCGTTGGTGTCGGCACTTCTGTCGGCGTTGGTGTCGGTACCACTGTTGGCGTTGGTGTCGGTACCGCTGTTGGCGTTGGTGTTGGCACCGCTGTTGGCGTTGGTGTCGGTACTGCCGTTGGTGTTGGTGTTGGCACCGCTGTTGGCGTTGGTGTTGGCACCGCTGTTGGCGTTGGTGTCGGTACCGCTGTTGGCGTTGGTGTTGGCTCTGCCGTTGGCGTTGGTGTTGGCACCGCTGTTGGCGTTGGTGTTGGCACCGCTGTTGGCGTTGGTGTTGGCACCGCTGTTGGCGTTGGTGTTGGCTTCACTGTCGGTGTTGGCGTTGGCTTCACGGTTGGTGTTGGCGTTGGCTTCACGGTTGGTGTTGGCGTTGGCTTCACGGTTGGTGTTGGCGTCGGCTTCACTGTCGGTGTTGGCGTCGGCTTCACAGTCGGCGTTGGCGTCGGCTTCACGGTTGGTGTCGGCTTTGGAGTTGGAGTGCACACAGGTGTAGGTGACGGTTTTATGGTCGGTGTAGGCTTCACTGTCGGTGTTGGCGTTACCGTTGGTGTAGGCTTCACAGTCGGTGTCGGCGTTACCGTCGGTGTTGGTTTTACTGTCGGTGTTGGTGTTACCGTCGGTGTTGGCGTTACCGTCGGTGTTGGCTTCACAGTCGGTGTCGGCGTTACCGTCGGTGTAGGCTTCACAGTTGGTGTCGGTGATGGACTAGGGGTCGGCGTTGCGGTCGGCGTCGGACTCGGCGGCGGCCCCTCTCCCTCGTACATCCCAAGGTGCATCTCAACCCCGCCGCGAAAAGATTTTGCAATCAGGGTCCCGTAAAGCTCTGCTCCGGCATAATGAACATCCGCTCTAGGTGCGAGGATCGTCCCGTAGAATGAGGTATAAGCGATATTCACCTCAGAGGCTTCGTAAAAGTTGAACAATACTTGACTGGCTCTGCCGTCCTTCATTGAAAAGCTCGGCACATTGACTGTAGGCCCGCTTATATTAATAATCAGCGTAGCGTTCTGGGCAATGTTGAACTGAATATAATTCGTACTCGCCAGTGTCGCGGCATCCAGATGAACCACATTGAAGCGATCTGGTGCATTTATCGTAAGCTGTCCATAATGATTATTGCCAATCTCATTCGTGTCGGCCAAGGCCCCATACTCTGTGGAACGCGAGATTAGAAACTCCCGCTCGGCTGCAAAATCAATCGGGCTGGCATTTTTCTTCCCGCCTCTAATGTTGACACCAGGCTCATTGGCTGTAAAGCTATCCCCAAATACCACATTTCCATAGATCTCTCCACTGCCTGAATGTACAAAATTCTTACCGGCCACAAGTACATCCGTCGGCGCAGCACCACTGTATGCTCTTGCTACTCCGTAACCTCCGGAGAGGGTAATGTTCCCTGCCGCTGCCAGGCGGCCCTCAATCTGATCATTGCTCTGTGCAAAATCCCCGAGGATAAAAGCATTAAAATTCCCTGCGACTCCTAAAACCGGTGTTGGCGTATACGGCACCCCTGAAGCTGCTCTAACATCCGTCCCCCACGTAAAAGCACTGGATAAGGTCAATAGGCCAGCCATAATGATGGCGGCTGTTTTACGCACTCTTTTTTTCAATAGTCCACACCTCCTAGTTACTATTCTATGAATCTGTCACGCAACTATAACAACAAAAAGACCGCCACGAAGGGTTAGCTTCACGGCGGCCGGACGACCCTAGCCTCAACTTTAGAGACAGTAGATTCCTGACTTTGCGTCCCGTTCTTTCGATACGGTTTGCGTTTGTACATGATTTCGGTATGAAATTGAGATTTGCTTATGTAAATTCGTTGTTGAGTCTATGACATTTGTTACTTTTGTACTATTTTAGTTTATCCGCTCCCCCACCCTGTTGTCAATCCATTCCCAGTATATTTTTTGAAATTATTTTTTGCGAAGGTTCCTCTTTGATCCCTTGTACCATAAGGGTTAAGAGACGAGTCTCTTTTTTATCTATTGACGAAAAAAGTCGAGAAATCAGAGAATTGGCTGTAGCCGTTTATCCCGCTTTTCTATAATTATATCAATTTATATTATTAAAATTTGATGCATTTGTCCTATTTTTATCACCCGAAGCCCATCTCCCCTCCCATTTCGCTTCTGTTCAATGTAATCCCCCCTATTTATGGGAATCTTAGCCCCGAAAAAAAGTGCCGCCCATAAGGACGACACCTGCTAATAGAATTCATATATTTTGAATAAAATGTCGCCTAGGCGGACCCAAACAGCTGAATCCAGCCAATCATTGATACCCAGAGCGGAACACTTAGAATGATCCCGAATACTAAACCACGGCGGAGACTTCCTTCATGACTCATTGCCATTCTCCTTTGAGCTGATTTATTTTTCAATCTTTAATATTTCAATTTTAATATAAAATAATTCATTTGATTTTATTGTGAAAAATGTCACATTATTTGAGTTAATTTATAAAACCCATTGATTATTTTTTGAAGGATGAGTTACAATGCGAATATACGTTCTCTTTGAGGGGTTGAGAGGGATGCATAGAGCAGAGAGCCAGGATAACCTGCTGGTCAAATCCTATATTTTGCTGCCGCTTATTCTATCCGCCTTCGAGCGCGATGCTTCTGCTATATCCTCAGAGCTTCGCACGCCTGCGCCTTATCTGGAGGTCATCCAGAGGGCAGTCCATGCCGTTTCTGCCGATCTGCGGGAGGTCCGTGCCGGGATGCGCGCCCGTGGTCTGAGGGTCTATGAACAGAATCGGCTGGAGGCGGGTGTTGAAGCCAAATTCGTCTGCAGGGGTTATCACGAGCGGATGCTGCTGCTGGATGACGTGATTGCCGCCCAGGCCACTCTGCATATGCACAGGTATCTGGGTATGGAGAAGACGGCGCAGGGCGGCCCGAAGCAAGGATAACAAAGAAGCCTGCCGCAAGCGGAAGACTTCTGCATTAAATGATCACCCGGATGCAATTACATTAACAACGTCCAATACCCCAACGTGCCGCATATAACCACCACAGCTACCGGGTACAAGATTCTACGGCTGACCTGATCCCTGAACGCAAGAAACAAACAAAGCATACAAAGCCATGCAATTAGAAGGCTTCCCATCTATTATGCATACGCCCCTTCCCGGCATTCCTGCCCCTCTCCAGCGGTAGACCGCCTCAGAGCACAACTATCCTTATATATAGGAAGATTTCCCGCCGAATATCCCAATTATACCAGCCGGCAGCCAATCCGGAGCAATTTTTCTTCAAAATATCGTCAGGAAATTCACAATTCCTCTTCCAGCACAGGATATTCCCAGAACCCCAGACGTCCCTTGGCAGGTATGGGATGTACCAGCGGAACAACCTCCTCCAGCTTCCAGGCATACCTTCCTTCGGCATAATTGCCGAATACATATTCATTTCCACCCGGCCAGCCTTGCTGCGCAAGCTCCGGTGTCATTTCACAGCAATCCGCAATGCGGCTGACTGCAATGATCTTGCCGGTTGGCAGATTGTCCGCAGTGTAGCCGTGACGTGCAAGCAACGACTGGAACGGCTCCGTCCGGCAGATCGCTTTATTTACCTGCATCCCGGCATGAATAGCTAACTCCCCCCGGTGGGCGGTCCGCCACGTCCGGGTTTCGATTTGTTTTTCTCCCAGCGCAATTAACGTGGCCCACGGCTGGCGAATGGTCAGGCATTTCATAGTTGTAGCTCGCCTCCTCTGTTGAATACCTTTTACTCAGAATTACTAAGGCCATCTATGAAAAAAATAATTAGCTGCGTACGAGCATAATGTATGCTGTTTTTCGCATACATTCGGCCGTGCGCCATTAAAAAACGCGGTCCCCTGAACCGGAAGGCCGCGTTAAGCTTAATTCATAAGAATGCTGGTGAAGGGAATTGAACCCCCGGCCTACGCATTACGAGTGCGTTGCTCTACCCCTGAGCTACACCAGCTTACAGACTCTGAAGTCTGCCAAACAAAAAACATTATAACTCTTCCAGCGGAAAACGCAACCCCTTTTTCCTCTGGCGGCTGTGTCCTCAGCCGTGCATCAGCCCCAGCCCGCGGAAATAATCCAGCGCGAGCTTAGCGCTTGCAAGGGAGGATACCTCATAGGCCTCTTGCTCCACAATATAATAGAGAATTCCACTCTGCTCCGCGATCTCGAAGACGCTCTGGAAATCCACCTCTCCTTTTCCGAGATCGGTCTCCTCCTGGTTGGCTCCGAAATCCTTAATGTGGACCAGCGGAACACGTCCGGCGTACCTTGAAACATATTGAGCCGGGTTGGCTCCGCCTCTGTGTACCCAGCCCAGATCGAACTCTGCCAGCATCTGCTCCGCAGGAATCCGCTCCAGCCAGATATCGATGACCGCCTTGCCGTCAACCTCTGCGAATTCATAATCATGGTTGTGATAACCGTACTGCATCCCTGCCGCCCGGACCATCGCGGAAGCCTTCTCCAGGAATGGAATGATTCTTGTTACATCCTCTATGGAAGGGTTCTGCGGAAGCGGTGCCGATGGGGTGATCATATATTGCAGTCCGAGCTCTACACCATATTCAATCTCTTTGGCTAATGCCTGTTCCATCTTATCCAGACTGCTGAAGTCCAGACCTACATGCGCCGAAGGGGCAGCCAGGCCAAGTTCATCCAGCTTACGGCGCAGTTCCCCTGCAGATACACCGAAATAACCGGCGAATTCCACTGCCTGGTATCCCATCTCTGCCACCTTGCCCAGTGTACCGAGGAAATCGCGTTCCGTCTGGTCACGCAGTGTATACATTTGAATTCCGATCTGCTGTGCTGCTTCTGTCATGAAGAATCCGCTCCTTATCGGTTAATTCTGATTAGATACTATAGTGGTTACTCTCCCTGAAGCTTACGCTCCACGGATTCCAGCTTGCTGCGGCTGGTGGAGGTCTTGTCGCGCCGGTCGTCGATCTTGAGCGAGGTGGAGACTCTCTGCGCCCCGGCGGTGAACGGCGACTCATGCAGCGCTTCTACCGCAGCCAGAATCCGCGCTACCGGTCCCTCAATAATTGTACCCATAGAAGTTAGCTCATAGGTAATGCCCTCCACCGTCTCCAGCACGCGCTGCATCTCGGCCACATAGCTGCTGAGGCTGGTGCTGCCTGTCCCAATCGGAATAACGGTCACTTCGCCAATTGCCATTGTGATCTCCCTCCTAATTATCTGTTGTTCCTGCCTCTTACTTATCCTCTTATTGTAACGCTTCGCCAAGCTTGCCACAAATCACCTGCCACCCCTCTCTATTCTATTAATATCCGTCAAAATAATTACCAGGATTAGACGCACTCTATTTATGGATTCTTTGTGGCGTATTTTCGGAGATTTTATGAAACATTCACGGCAGATTCGGAGGAAAGTTGTGGATTACCTGTGGACTAACTGTGGATCAGCTGTGAGTAAAAGCGCCGAACCCGCTCCCCGTGCGGGATTGCAAAAAAACATTTACAAACACAATATATTGCGGTAGCTTTAATAGATCACAACAAAATATAGTAGAAACGGGTGTTTCACCCCTTGTAATAGAGGTGCGACTTAATAGGGAAGCGCGGTGCAAAACCGCTGCGGTCCCGCCACTGTAACCGGATGCTCCCAGGGCGCGATGCCCCCAGGGCCGCATTCTCCGGCTAATTGCCACTAAGGGGCTGAATAAGCCCCCCGGGAAGGCGCCGGAGGAGTTGCCGGAAGCCAGGAGACCTGCCTGTTTCGGTGGCACCGCTTAGACTCCTGCGAGGAACAGGGGAGGTGTCCGTATGCGGCCTGCCATAGCAGAGTTAGCCTTCCGTCAATCGGGCCATAGGCTGCCGATACCTGAGGACGATCGGGGATTATCTTCAGGTATCGGCTCTGCGGAATATACAAGAACGGGCGTAAGCTATTTGCCCCGTGTCTGCTCGTATGTTCCACCCAGACCACAGGCAAATTTCCGCTTACCGGATCTTTGCATCATGCATTCGGGCATTTCCGGCCTTCCCGGCCGGGGGTGCTTTTTTACTGATGTCCTGACCATTCTATCTATATTACATATTACGCTTACAATACCCGAGAGGAGAGAGTTATATAATGACGCTGCTGGAGAAACGTTATAACGAAGGACAAGCTGCACAGGAGGATCTTTTGGAAGAGGTCATTCATCTGGGACGGGATATTATCGACAGCCGGGATCTGGATCTGCTGCGCGAGAACGCCAACCTGAACGGGGAGAGCTTCTCCGGCAAAATGAGCAAGTTCGGCAGTGAATACTCCAAATGGTATGCACGCAATTTCACCATGCCGCCACAGCTGGTACAGGCTACCCTGGATAATGTCGTCTATGTACATGACCTTGATCAATACGCCATTGGAACCACGAACTGCATCTTCATTCCGTTCGAACGGCTTCTCCGTGAAGGCTTCAACACCGGCAACGGCAGTGTACGGCCTCCTAACTCGATTATGACGGCGATGTCGCTGGTGGCGATTATTTTCCAGTCACAGCAGAATGCGCAGTACGGCGGCGTATCCGCCAATAAGCTGGATTATGACCTGGCCCCTTATGTTACCAAATCCTTCTCCAAGCTCTTCCGCAAAGGTCTGGAGTATTTCGAGGAGAATGCAGAGGGTTCTGCACTTGGGGAGATTACGATGAGCCGCAGCGATCTGGCTGAGCAGTATCCGCGCGCCTTCCGTTTTGCCCTGAAGGAGACGCAGAGCGAGACCCTGCAGGCCGCAGAGAGTATGGTACATAACCTGAATACGATGTCCAGCCGCTCCGGCGGCCAGATTCCTTTTACCAGCATCAACTACGGCACCTGCACCTCACCAGAGGGCCAGCTTGTGATCAGCTCGTTGCTAACGGCTACGATGAACGGACTGGGCAGCGGGGAGACACCGGTGTTCCCGATTCAGATTTTCAAATGCAAGCAAGGCATCAACCAGCAACCGGGTGATCCTAACTACGAGCTGTTCCTGAAGGCAGCCGAGTGCTCGGCGCGCAGATTATATCCGAACTTCGCCAATCTGGACGCTCCGCTGAACATGCAGTATTATGATCCGGCTGACCCGGATACCGAGTTCGCTACGATGGGCTGCCGGACCCGTGTACTCAGCGACCGCTTCGGACGCAACCACTGCTCCGGCAAAGGCAACCTGTCCTTCAACACGCTCAACCTGGTGCGTCTTGGACTGGCCCACGGCACGATAACCGGCCGCCGCCTCGCTGCTGACGAAGCAGGATTCTTCGACGACCTCAATCACTATATGGATATTGCACTGGACGGCCTGTTGCACCGCTTCCGTATCCAGGCTTCCCAGAAGGCCAAAGCCTCCGATTTCATGATGCGTGAAGGCGTCTGGGAAGGCGGCGAGCAGCTTGCCCCCGATGACAGCGTAGGCGAACTGCTGAAGCACGGCAGTCTGTCGCTGGGCTTCATTGGAATGGCTGAATGCATGAAAGCCATGTACGGCAAGCACCACGGCGAAGATATGGAGATTCACGCCAAGGCTGTTGCTATCGTCCGCCATATGCGTGAATATTGCGACCGCAAGAGCGAGGAGCTTAACCTCAATATCACCTTGTTTGCAACGCCAGCCGAAGGTCTCTCCGGCAAGTTCACCAAGATCGACCGCAAAGTACTCGGCTCTATCCCTGGGGTAACGGACCGTGAATACTATACGAACTCGTTCCACATTCCGGTCTATTATGAACTAAGCGCAGCTAAGAAGATCAGCCTGGAAGCTCCGTTCCATGAACATTGCAACGCCGGAGCGATCTCCTATGTCGAGCTGAACGGCAATGCCCGGAGCAACCCGTCAGCCTTCGTCAAAATCATCAAATACGCGCTGGAGCAGGACATCAGCTACTTCAGCATTAATCATCCGATTGACCGCTGCTCCGGCTGCGGCTATGAAGGGGTTATCGGCACGAATTGCCCGACCTGCAATGCCCATGAGGATACCACCCATATCCGCCGTCTGCGCCGGGTTACCGGGTATCTGACCGGTGACTACCAGACCCGCTTCAATGCTGCCAAGCAAGCCGAAGTCCGGGACCGTGTTAAGCATCTATGAACATCTGCGGATATTACCCGGAGTCGATCAATGAAGGGGAAGGCCTGCGGGCCGTCCTCTTCTTCAGCGGCTGCCGCCACCGCTGCCCGGGCTGCTTCAACCCAAAGACCTGGAACTTTAATTACGGGGAGGTCTTTACCCCGGAGCGGCGGCGGGAGATTATAGAGGAAATTGCAGGCAATCCGCTGCTGGACGGCTTGACGCTTGCGGGAGGGGACCCTTTTTTCTCGGCTGAGGAGGCTGCAGACTTCATTCACGAGCTGCGCGCGGAGCTGCCGGACTTCCCAATCTGGATCTATACCGGCTATACGTACGAGGAGCTTACGGCTTCACCGGGCTCTGCGGAATGGAATCTGCTGGCCTTGTGCCAGGTCGTGATCGACGGACGGTTCGTCGAAGAGCTCAAAGACCTTACCCTCTCCTACCGGGGAAGCAGCAACCAGCGGATCATTGATATTCCGGCGAGTCTGGCGGGAGATAGGGTCGTACTGTGGGAGCCGGAGCTGAGCTTTCAAGGGGTATGAAATCCCCATACAAAAAGGCACTACACTCCCGCATTCGGGTAGTGTAGTGCCTTTTGATTGTACCGGGCGGCAAATGGAGCCGGCAGCCTAACGTTATTCTACGGCTGCTGATTGCCCTGCCTTGCGCCCCACCTTATGCTCCGTCTCTTCCGCCAGCTCTTCCAGCACGCTGTCCAGGCGAAGCTTCAGCTCCTCAGCCAGCTCAACTACGCCCTGGTCGTTACGCACTGCCTGGGAGTCTACGGCGTAGACGCCGCCAAGAATGTAGCGGGCGCCAAGTACGGACAGTACCGGCTTCAGCGCATAGTCAATCGCCAGCAGATGCGCGAGACTTCCGCCCATGAAGAGCGGCAGGACGATTTTGCCGGCCAGCCCTTTTTGCGGCACCAGATCCAGGAAGGTCTTCAGCACTCCCGTGTAAGAAGCCTTATATACCGGACTGACGACGATTACCGCATCGGCTTCCGCCACGATCCCATTCGCCTTGACGATGGCTTCACTCTCGAACTTGGTGTGAATCAGATCCTCCGCCGGAAGCTCAGCGACATTGATCCGCTCCACTTCATACCCGCGTTCACGCAGGGCACTCTCTGCATACTCAATCACGGCATTAATCCGTGAGACCAGAGAGGGTGTTCCGTTAATTACGACTATTTTGGCCATTTCCGCACCTCTTCCGTCCGCAAGATAGGATGGGCCGGGCTGCTTCGCCGGGCGCCAATACTTTAAATTAGTAATAATCCTAGCAGAGTACAAGGAATATTGTCAAACCCCTCTTATGCTTGCAAACCGCTGCCGCTCTGGTTATAATAAACGGCAAACCTATACCCCCACCAGGCCAACGACCGGCATCCAACCGCGAGGCGTCTGCGACCGGAGCAGCTTCCTGTTCCCTAAGTTTACCGGGTTTCGCCCGTTACCGCGAAGACCAAAGAGGGCCTGATTCCGCGCTGCATAGCTGCTATACGTGAATGAGGTCAACCTGGGTGGCACCGCGAGCTGACGCTCCTCGTCCCATGGATGAGGGCGTTTTTTGCGTTTTTTTACCCACACTTAAGGAGCGGATGCAGATGTTGGATATGAATTGGATCAGGGAGAATGAGGACATTGTACGGAAGACGGCCGAGTGGAAAAGATTGAAGTTCCCCCTGGAGGAACTTCTGCAGTGGGATGACCGGCGGCGGCTGGCCCGCCGGGAGACCGAGCAGCGCCGGGCGGAGCGCAACGCGCTGACCAAGGAGGTCGAGCGCCTGCTGCGCGGGGGCGACCATGAAGGCGCCGAGCAAGTGAAGGCGCAGGTGCGGGGGACCCTCAGCGAGTTGGCGCGGCTGGAGGCGGAGCTTCTGGATGCGGAGCAGCGCTGCAGCGAGCTGATGCTCCTCGCGCCGAATCCTGTATCGGCGGATACGCCGATCGGACCGGATGACAGCGCGAATGTGGAGCTGCGGCGGCATGGCGCGCCGCCGGTCTTCGGGTTCCGCGCGCGGGACCATGTCGAGCTCGGAGAGCTGCACGACATTATGGACCTTCCGCGCGGCGTCAAGGCCGGAGGGCCCCGCAGCTATGTGCTGAAGGGGGCCGGACTCCTGCTGCACCTGGCCGTGCAGCGGCTGGCGCTGGATGTACTGATGCAGCGCGGCTTCAGCGTCATGGATGTGCCCGTGATCGTCCGCCCGGAGGCGCTGGAGCGGACCGGGTTCTTCCCCGGCGGCCGGGAACAGACCTACGAACTGACTGGCGAGAAGCGCTGGCTGGCCGGGACCTCGGAAGTGTCGCTGGTCTCGCTGTACAGCGATGAGATTCTGGAGCTGGAGCAGCCGCTGCGCCTGGCCGGGATGTCGGCCTGCTTCCGCCGCGAGGTGGGTTCGGCCGGCCGCGATGTGCGCGGGCTGTACCGGGTCCACCAGTTCTCGAAAATCGAGCAGGTGGTCATGTGTAAGAACGATCCGGCAGAATCGGAGCAGATGCTCCAGGAGATTCTCGGCAATGCCGAGCATATTCTTCAGCTGCTGGAGCTGCCTTACCGGGTAGTCGCCGTCTGTAGCGGAGACATGGCGATGAAGACCCACAAGCAGTATGACATTGAGACCTGGATGCCGGGCAGAGAAGCTTACGGGGAGACCCACTCGGCTTCCAATCTGCTCGACTTCCAGGCCCGCCGCTCGGGCATCCGCTACCGTGATGAAGACGGGCGGCTGCAATACTGCCATACCCTGAACAACACAGCGGTGGCCACGCCGCGCATCCTGATCCCGCTGCTGGAGAACCACCAGCAGGAGGATGGTTCGATCTATATCCCACAGGCACTGCGGCCTTATATGGGTGGGACGGAGCGGATTGAAGCTAGGTAAAGCAACCTAACCTTATCCATTGGCTACCTATCCGCCCACTTCTGGGGGTACCCGGCGAATTCAGGGGCATTAGTGCTCCTTCTATCGCTCCTTTGACCCACATCCTGCAAAATCAGGGGCAGTACTGCCCCTGATTTTGCTCTTTCTGCTTACATTGGGTACATTCAGGGGCACTAATGCCCCTTTTCTTCACCTCGGAGTTCAATCGGCCCATGCACCTTCCCGCCAACGCATTGTAATCAGTTTTTCGACTACATCCAACCCACGCACCCTCCGACAGCACATTGTAATCGGTTTTTTGCCTACATTCGCCCGCGCACCATCCGTTTGTGGTGGATAATGTGTGCATAGAAGAGTTGAGGGGAAGTGGATTGATGATCATAGTTTCTTTAACAGCAAAAACAACAATAACCGGCGCTTCCCTCACTTAGTAGGGGACCGCCGTTTTTTAGCATATAAATAACATATAGTTTACATGTTTTTCAGAAAACATAACTAATTCCCCATGAAATATATTAAACTTTTATTTATTTCATCATTTCCAACCATGATTTTATGCAAGTTTAACAAATATTGACGAAAAATTGCGCTAGATTCATATTATCTCTATTATAATAGAGTACGAATGATATTTTATGGGGAGGTATACTCACATGAAACTTTCTTCACAATGCAGGAAGCCGCTCAGTCTATTCCTGGCGGCAGCATTGCTATTAACCGGGATCTTCCCGGGAATGTCCACAGGCTCAGGGACGGCCTCGGCAGAGCCGATTATAGCAGCCGATATGGTTGCGGCCACTGCGGCCACCCAAGCTCCCCCCGTTACTGCATCCCCTGTCTCAGGCACTAAGATCGGTACAGGGTCAAAGATTACTTTAAACACCTCTGTAACGGCAAGCGTGTACTACAGCGTCTACGCCAACAAGAGTACTACAGCAGAAGTGGCAGACCAGTTGTATACTGCCCCAATCACCGTTCACTCCGATATTACCTCGCTTAAGATTACAGCTTATGCCTCATTACCCGATTCTGAGAAAGGTCCCACATCCACTTTTGAATACAGCGTCTCTCCTGCACTGGCAGGTCTGAAGATTAACCAGATTCAAGGCGCAGGACATATCTCACCTTACTTGGACGCAACGGTCGTTGACGTCAAAGGAATTGTTACCTACATCAAGGATGCGGACAGCTTCTATATCCAGTCTGCGGCCGCTGATATGGATAACGATATCAAGACCTCGGAAGCCATTCAAATCTATCAGAAGGGAAAAAGCATTGCCGTTAAACCAGGCGATGCTGTCACGGTAGACGGCGTTGTCAAAGAATTCGGCCGCTCGGGACAGTTACCCACCACTCAGATTACAGCCAGCCAGACAACGGTTGTCAGCAGCGGCAATCCGCTTCCGGCCCCAACCCTGCTGGGCACCGGCGGACGCCTCATCCCAACGGCTGTAATCGACGATGACGGCCTGAACCCGGCTAAGTTCGAGCCCGCCACCGATGCCATCGACTTCTATGAGAGCCTGGAAGGCATGCGTCTGGAGCTTGCCAAGCCGACCACCGTGGGCCCTGCAGTCTACTATGCTTCCAGCAGTACTTTTGAAATCCCAGTGGTGACCGTCAACGGTACAGGCAACACGACTGAAGTGACTTCCCCTGCCGGTGGACTGGTATTGACGGGTGCCGACTTTAACCCGCAGCGCCTGATTCTCTCGGTGAAGACCGCTCCGGTACTCACTACAGGCCAACAATTCTTGGGCAATGTCACCGGTATTCTGACCTATGATTACGGCAAATTCCTGATTTCTACGGAAACAGACGGCCTGCCGGATGTCTCCCCAAGCAAGCTGAAGAGAGAAGTGACCTCGCTCTCCCCGGGAGATGCGGATAAGCTGAACATCGCTTCTTTTAACATTGAGAACTTCTCCCAGCACAATGATCCTGCCAAAATCACCAATGTCGCCAAAGATATTGTACTCAATCTCAAAACACCGGACATCGTTGGCCTGACAGAAGTACAGGATAACGATGGAACCGGCAAAAGCGGAACGGATGCCAGCGAGAACTACAAAGCGCTGATTGCTGCCATTGCTGCCATTGACGGCGGTGCATCTAACTATGGTTACACGGATATCGCACCGCAGAACAACCAGGATGGCGGCGTTCCGGACGGCAATATCCGCTCCGGCTTCCTATACAATATGAACCGCGTCACTCTGAAGCCGGGCACACCCGGTACAGCTACAGACGCTGTAAGCTATGCCGCCGGCTCTGGCCTAAGCCTGAATCCGGGCCGCATTGATCCGGGCAATGAGGCCTTCAAGGAGTCGCGCAAGCCGCTGGCTGCCGAGTTCCTTTTCGGGGGCAAAGAAATCATCGTAATTGCTAATCACTTCAACTCCAAGAGCAGCGACAACTATCTGTTCGGTTCCGTTCAGCCTCCGGTCTTCTCGACTGAAGTTCAGCGGGCCAAGATCGCCAAGGTAGTAGGCAGCTTCGCTGAGGATGTGCTTCAGAAGAATCCTGAGGCCAATCTTGTCGTGCTCGGCGATCTGAATGACTTCCAGTTCTCAGACACGCTTAATATCCTCAAGGGCAGTGCGCTTACGAATCTTGTAAGTACCCTGCCGCTGAATGAACGGTATTCCTACAACTTCCAGGGCAACTCCCAGACGCTGGATCATATCCTCGTCAATAACCGGCTGGCTTCTGCCAGCAAGCTTGATATCGTGCATATTAATGCCGATTTTGCAGATCCGGGAGATTATCCGAAGGGCACTGTATCGGATGCCGACGGCATCCGGATCAGTGACCATGATCCGCTGCTCGCACAGATTGATTTCGGCGGGGCAGATTTCAATCTGCGGGTCCTGCATACGAACGATACCCATAGCCATCTGGAGAATATCACCAAGCGGACCTCCGCCATCAGCAGCGAACGGACAGGCAATACGGTACTGCTGGATGCGGGTGACGTCTTCTCCGGAACCCTGTATTTCAACCAGTTCAAGGGTCAGGCAGACATCAAGTTCATGAATAATATCGGCTATGATGCGATGACCTTCGGCAATCATGAGTTTGACATGAACAAGGAGAATCCGGAAATCCTGCGGAATTTCGTGACGGCGGCCAAGTTCCCTTTTGCCAGCTCCAACATTGATTTCACTACCAAGAATAGTGAGCTTGCTGATCTCTATCAAGAGATGACTGGTATTCTTAAGACGGATGAGTCCAAAAGTACTGCCAAAGACGGTCACATCTATCCTTCCGTCATCAAGGACGTATATGGAGAGAAGATCGGAATCTTCGGCTTGACGACTGAGGATACTGTAGGCCTCGCGTCTCCTGGTGATAAGATTATTTTCAAGGATCATGTAGAAAGTGCAAAGCGGACCGTCCAGGCGCTTGAAGCCCAGGGCATCAACAAGATTATTGCCGTCACCCATCTGGGGTACACTGTGGATCAGGAGCTGGCCAAGGCCGTTCCGGGGATCGACATTATTGTCGGCGGACATTCCCATACGAAGATCGATAACCCGCCAGCCCCTGTGGTGATTGCAGGTACGGACAAGAAGGTCCTGATTGTGCAGACTGGTGAATACAGCCAGTTCCTGGGTGAGCTTGACGTTACCTTCGATAAGGATGGCGAGGTCAAGGCTTATCAGGGCAAATTGCTGGATGTCAATCTGTTCGGTGAAGATGCTGCTGCCAAAAAAATTCTTGCCCCGTACGATGCCGAACTGGCAACGGTTCGAAGCCAGGTTGTAGGCTACTCGGACGTTGACCTTTACACCAACCGCGACATTGACGGGAAATCCGTACGCGTGGTGCGTAAGGAAGAGACGCCAATCGGCAATATGATTGCTGACAGTATTGCGGAGAAAGTAACCGAGCTAATGCCTAACTTCGTATCCAAGGAGGACCAAAGTACGATCAAAGGCATCGTCGCCATCCAGAACGGCGGAGGCATTCGTGCAGCGATTGACAAGGGCGATATTACGATGGGTGAGGTGTTGACCACACTCCCATTCAATAACAGTCTGGCAGCCCTGAAGGTTACCGGCGCAGAGATCATCTCCTCCCTGGAGAACGCAGTCAGCGGGCTGGAGTCCGATCAGGGACGTTTCGCCCATGTCTCGGGGATGAAATACACGTATGACTCTACCAAGAAGCCGGAGATTATCGATTCATTAACCGGCAAGGTCACGCAAGCGGGAGAACGCATAATCTCCGTTGAAATCAAACAGGCGAACGGGTCTTATCTGCCGATTGATCCGGCAGGCTATTATATTCTGTCTACGAATTCCTTCATGGCAGGCGGCGGGGACTTCTACCGTGCACTGGCCTCAGCCAAGGCGGACGGACGTTATTACGAGCTGGGTCTTCCTGACTTCGAAGTTCTGCTGGCCTATCTGAAGAAGCACCTCCAGGTGACTTCCAGCGTTGAAGGACGGATCACCGATCTGAAGGGCGCCGTTCCAAACCCAAGTCCGACTACAACACCAGCACCAACCACCAATCCGGGCGGATCTAATCCGGGTGGAACCGGGGGAGTGACTCCTACAGCAACGCCATCGGCCACCCCTGCTCCAAGCACGGGAGCAGCGCCGCAGGTTACCACGTTTACTGCAGCGGATCTCACCGCTCAGTTTGCAGCCTTGCCCGCCGGTACTAATGAGCTGAAGCTCCCGCTCACGGCTTCAGCAGGCGGCGCGCAGGCTGTGCTGCCAGGCAGTGTGCTGGTGCAGCAGGCGGCGGCACAACCCGACACAGTGTTGACCTTCATCTCTACCGGCGGTGCTTCCTACTCCCTGCCGCTGAGTCTAATTAACGGAACGGCTCTGGCCGCACGGCTTGGCACCAGTGATTTCACAATTACTGTCTCATTGCTTCAGGCAGATACCGCTATACTGGACAGCCTGAACAAGGCCATCGCCGCGCAGGCAGGTACGATCACTGTTGCTGCGCCCGTCATTGAATTCAGCATCAGTGCCCAGGCAGGTACCACCAGCGTTCCGCTGAACACCTTCGGCAGCACTTATGTGAAGCGGACAATCACGGCCACTGGTGCAGTTGATGCTAAGGGTGCGACTGGTGTCGCCTTTGACCCGGCCAAAGGTAAGCTATCCTTCGTGCCTTCGGTCTTTGGTAGTCCGGCAGACGGACATACGGAAGTAACGATTAAGCGCAACAGCAACAGCTATTATACTGTGGTGAAGTCGTCCAAGACCTTCGGTGACACTACCGGGCACTGGGCACAATCCGCCATTGAACTGCTGGCCTCGAAGCTGGTGATTACCGGCACCAGCCCCGCCGCTTTCTCGCCTGCACAGTCCATAACACGGGCAGAGTTCGCAGCGTTGATTACCCGTTCCCTGGGCCTTGCCCCGGCTGCTCCGGGAACCCCCTTCAAGGATATTAGCGCAGGCTCCTGGTACACAGAAGCTGTACAGACAGCCGCTGCCGCAGGTCTGATTACCGGATACACGGACGGCAGCTTCAAGCCGGGCAGTCCGATTACCCGGCAGGAGATGGCAGCCGTTCTGTCCAAAGCCATGAAATACACCGGCAAGACCCTGACGTCTGATCCGGCTGTACTGGCTAAATTCCGCGATGCCTCAAGCATCCCGGCCTGGTCCAGAGCAGCGGTAGCAGAGATCGCCTCAGCAGGCATCATTCAGGGAACCCCTGATGGTGCGTTCGCTCCGGCGAAGCTGGCTACCCGTGCAGAAGCAGCTACGATGCTGGAGAAGACCTTGAAGTCGCTGCAATTCATTAACTAACACACGCACGCCACAGCGTTATACGAGGTTTAAATCTGTAAAGGCGGTTCCCAAGGCGCATGATGCGCTGCGGGAACCGCCTTTTTTGATAGATAAGAATTTTTATGTTTGGCCCCGCAAAGTACCTGGGTCATCATCGAGGCCGGAGCTCCACTTTACGGGGTTATTTTGTGAAGCATAAGACTACTTCTTTGCGAGAAAGAAACTCCCTCCGAATACTGCGGCAGCCGCTCCATTGCTCTGATAAAAATATCTTGTGCCGCATCCTCCGAAAAAAAAGAATCATTTGCCAAACTAAAAAGGTTCGTTTATTATAAAACTAATATAAGTTCTATGTTTATAGAACAAATTAATTATTCTTCATTATCTATAATTTCTCTTGCCTAACCCTACTACACAAGAAAGCAGGAATTTCTTATGGATTATAAAGTAACTGTAGACTTCGCGCCTATCTATGAATGCATTACCAGCCTGAACGCTTTTATCGGCAAGCAAAATCATACCGCTATGGATGCCGGGACCCCCTGGGTCCGCCAGGTTCAGACACAGTTCGCCCCTGTCATGCTCCAGCGTATGAAGGAAGTGCTGAAGCTCACCGATAATTTCAGTCTCTCCCCCTTCATCTGGAGCTGTCCCGGAGAGCGTACGGCGGAGGAATTCCTGCATTGGTTCGAAGAGCTGTCTCCGGGGGAACTCTACAACATTGCCGGACGGTTCGGACAGAGTGTGCCTGCGAATCTTGCCGGGCTGCGGGATGCGGCGGCTGAAGTGATCCGCGTGTGGAATGACAGCTATTTCAGCAGCATTGATCCGGCCATTATAGAAGGACTGCGGCAGGAGGCCGAAGTACGGGCAGCGATGCTGGACGGCACGAATGATATGGCTCTATATGAGGCAGCTACCGGAGGGATGCGGCTCTATCCGTCGGAGACGCTGAAGCAGGTTATTATCACTCCGCAGTATCATGCCCGTCCGCTGGTCATCTCTTCTCAATATGATGAATTTGTGTTCACCAGCTACTCCTGCGATGCGCTCCCTCCGGGAGAAGGACGTCCTGCTGCCGCTCTCCTGCGGCTCACCCGGGCATTGTCGGATGAGACCCGGCTGTTCATTCTCCGGCAGCTTACCGGACGGCAGATGAATTTCACGGAGATTGTGAAGGCGGTCCAGCTGTCCAAAAGCACGATTCACTACCACCTGATCGCGCTGCGCGCAGCAGGTCTGGTCATCGTTCACACCAGCGGCAAAAGTGTCTCCTACAGCCTGCGGCTGGAGGCGCTGGACGATCTGCCCGGGCAAATTGAGGATTATCTGAAGGGGTGAGCAGGTTGCAGAAACGGAGCTATTACGGATTGTTATCCACGGTTTCACTCAGCGCGTTCGGCGATGCCTTTGGGCTGCTGGCTATGGAGTGGCTGGTCTATGACCTGACTGGCTCCAAGGTAGCCATGGGGGCGCTTGCGCTCAGCTCCATGATTCCCGAGCTAGTGCTGCGCCTGCTCGGCTCGCCGCTGTCCGACCGGCTGCCCCGCGCAGCGTTCATGGCCTGCCTCGCCGTGCTGCGGCTGCTGGCGCTCCTGCTTCCGCTCGGCATGGGACTCGCCGGCCATCTCCAGCTCTGGCAGCTGTTCGCTGCCGCCAGTCTTAGCGGTGCCTGCTCCGCGCTGTTCCTGCCGACGGCCATGGCCGTCATCCCCGAAATCGCCGGGACCGGCAAGCTGATGCGCGCCTTCGCGATCATTGACGGCTGCAAGGGCGCTGCCGTGCTGCTCGGCCCGGCGCTTGCCGGCATCCTGACCGCAGCCAGCGGTGCCTTGCCGGCGCTCGGGGTCAACGCCGTCTGTTATATGGCTGCGATTGCCATGCTGCTGTGGCTGCCCCGGATGGGCAAGCCGGCCGGAACGCCTGCCGCTGCCATCTCCATATCCGGCTATCTGCGGGAGGTGGCCGAAGGCTTCTCGTTCTACCGGCGGTTCCCCGCTATGCTGACGATCATGATGATGGCTGCCGTAAGCAATCTTAGCTCCACAGCTATATGGACGATGATGGTCCCTTATGTCCGTGAGGTGCTGCACCGCGATGCAGCGGCTGTAGGCACACTGTCCACAGTGTCTGCGCTTGGCTACCTCGCCGGGCTCGGGGTCATCTCCATCATGGGCGAGATTAAGCAGCGGCGCGCTGTCATGCTGGGCAGCCTGGGCTTGTCGGGCATCGTCACCATGCTGTGGGGCTTCATCCCCAGCTATGCCTTCGCCCTATTCGCCGTATTCGCCGCCGGGCTGATGGGGCCCTTCTTCAGCTCCTTAAGCTCCTCTCTGCACGGGCGGCTCGTGCCCGGTCCGCTTCAGGGCCGGGTGAATTCGGTCCGCTTCCTGATTGGCGGGAGCCTGTCGCCGATTGGCGCCTTGGCCGCCGGTACGGTCGCCGAGCTGTACGGGGTTCCAGTGCTTTTGCTTGCCGCAGGCCTGCTTCCGGTGCTGTACGCCGGAGTAGCCCTACGCCTGCCTGGATTGAAGATGCTGGACGGCGACTTGTCTGTGCTGGAGCAGCGGGACCGCCAACGCCAGGAGGCTGCGCTGACGGGCAATGTCTCTATGTAGATGGACCTCAAGGAGCTGGCAGTGTTGTATTTCGCGCAGGATCTCCGCCCACACCGCTCCTATCGAGCCACTGTGTTGCACTTTATGCAGGATTTTTCTAATTTTGATACTGGTTACAGCACATTGTTGCAACTTTTGCAGGATTTCGGGCGATTCGGGGCTAGCGGGAGCTGGATTGTTGCCTTTCGTGCAGGATCTTCGCCCAGGTTGCTCCTATCGAGCCACAGTGTTGCACTTTATGCAGAATCTTTGCGCAAGCCGCTCCTATCCAGACGCAGTGTTGCACAATGATCAGGATCTCCCCGCACGCCGTAATCTGTCCCACGCCGCCCCATGCCAAACAGGCGATGCCACATGCGCATCGCCTGTTTATCGTAACTGCACCTGCTGTGCTGCTATCCGCTAACTGCTGCTCAGGACTCCAGCTCGCCCTGAACGGTCACATAGTGACTGGTATCCCCGTGCAGCACAATCTCCGGCACGCCGTTTGTAATATCAATTCTGCATAGGCAGGTAGGGTGGATGTAGGGCAGATCCCACAGCTTCTCCATGGCCCGGCCTTCAAAATAAGCCATCAGCACCTTCACTACTACCGTATGGGTGGCAATGAGGATCGTGCCGCCTTCATGCAGGTCTATCAACTCACGCAGCTTGCCGAGCGCACGCTCCTGCACGGCGGCGAAGGTCTCGCCGCCCTGGATACTGAACAGCGCCGGATCACCCCAGAACAGCTGGTGCTGCTCCGGGTACTGCTCCTCCAGCTCACCGGCCTCCCGGCCTTCCCAGATGCCGAGGTTAATCTCTCTGAATTCATCATAGGCGGTAAGCGGAATCTCCCGCTCCCCCCGGATAATCTCTGCCGTCCGCAGCGCCCGGGGGCTGGAGCTGGCATAAACCGCGTCCAGATGGACATCCTGCAGGCTCTTGCCCAGCCATTCCGCCTGCTGGACGCCCAGCGGCGTAAGCGGCGAATCCTGATGACCCTGCATCCGCTTCTGCACATTCCATTCCGTCTGCCCGTGTCTTGTAATATACACTGTAGTAGTCATGAATTCCGATTCCCCTTTACCCAAGTATGTATCGATAATTACCTGCGGCAGCGCTCCAGCCACTTCACCCCATAATCGACTATCTCCCGCTGCGGGACCAGCTGCGCCGCAGATGCTGCAATGAAGTCCTTGGCAATCCGCCCGGTCTCCTTGTCAAAGTCCGCGCCAAGCTGAGCGAAATCATCCGAATTCCAGTTGTAATCACTGAACTCCACCCATTGCCGGGCACCGTCCACCAGCATCGGAGCGCCTGCGATCACTTCCTGCTTCCCGGCATAATCCGCCCGGTACTCCGCCAGATGCAGCGAGGTGTTGTTCCCATGGTCCACGCCCAGCAGCAGCACGCTTCCACCTAGCTCATAGATCCGGGCCAGCGGCGACCGCTCTCCGAAGGCATATTCCAGGCCATGGCCGTCAATAATGACATCCCGGTGCTTCCCCCAGGCGGCAAAAGAATCAATCGGATGACTGCTGCGCCGCACCCCCCGCTGCTTGCGGAAGCAGTCCGGGATAATCCCCATGCCGCGAATCGGCGTGAGGTCCGGGTCGTACGCCGGCATATGCTCGCGGATGCCCGGCCACCAGGCCTCCGGCACCGGCGGTCTGCTCCAGCCGGACGGATCGGTCAGATCCGAGGATTGCGTCGGCATCACCAGTGTTCCTTCCCCGCCCAGCACCTGCTCCAGCGCGAGGATCACGGCAACGGGTCCGCCTGCCACCCACTGCCCGAGTGACTTGAAGGAGGAATGCATCAGCAGCGTCATTCCCTCCTGCACACCCAGCCGCCGGAAATCGGCGGCAAGTCTATCTGTCGTAATCAGTGTTCCTTGGATCTCTTCCATACAAATACCTCCAGACCTTCCATCCATCCTATCATAGATCACAAGTGGAAACGACTTTGCCGTCCTTTTAAGGACGGTATCGTTTCAGCGAGAAATAGAAGGATAATTTATCATGTGAAACATATGAATTCTTATATTTGAACCGCAAGTCTTCTTGTCACCCGGACCTAATGCTATATCTGCCATCGTTCTTGTATCTACTCTAGCCCTAAGACTCCTTATCCTCAGCCTGGCCGGGATAACGCCCCATCAGCAGCTTCGCCCGGTACTCCCCGGGAGAGATGCCCTCCAGTTCCTTGAATACCCGTGCGAACTGCTTACTGTTCTCGAAACCGACGGACTCGGAGACGGAAGCCAGCTTGACCCGGTTATCGGCCAGCAGCTCTTTGGCGTGGCGGATGCGGACTTTTTTGAGATACAGCACGAAGCTCTCCCCGGTGTAGGCCTTGAATGCCTCACTGAAATAAGAATAGTTGAGGGACACATAATTACTGACCATCGCCATGTTCAGCGGGCGGGCATAGTTCGCTTCGATATAAGCCAGCGCTTCCTCCATATCGGCATGCTCGGTGTGGGCGGATTTGATGCCTATAATATAATCGTTAACGCTCAGGAGCAGATGCTCAAGCGCACGGTAATAGTCGTGGAAATGGCGGAAATTATGCAGGTTGCCCACTTGGCGGTAGAGCTTCAGCACCTCCACCGAAGCTTCTCCATGGGTACGGAACACCTCATCCAGTACACGTTCATTCATACTCCGCCCAACATTCTCCAGGTAACTCAGATCCAGCCTCAGCAGATGCTCCGTCTGAAAAACAACACCAAGCAACGCCTTGATCTCCTTCTCCCGCCCGGTGCCCAGCATATTAAGCAGCTTACGCAGCTCCTCCTCGGGGAGCGGGAAGCTCAGCCGCCCAGCCTGAATATCCGTATAGTCCACGAAGCTGGCCTGCGGCGACAGGAAGGTATATTGCAGCGCCCGGCAAGCCTCCAGATAACAGGCGCGGAACTGCTCGGCACTGCGGCTCTCCCTGCTGATTCCGAGCAGCAGCCGCGTTAACTCCTTGGACTCGGCCTTCCTCGCCAGCTCCAGGAAGTTCTCCCCCTCTCCGACAAGCACCAGCTTCCCGTCCCCGTCCGTCAGGATCTCCGTGAATTTGTGCTCCAGCGGTCCGCCCAGCTGCTCCAGCAGCCCCTGCACCTCTCCAGGCTTCATCCGTGTACCGTCACTGTGATAATAGTTCAGCACCCCTACTGTAAAAGGCAGCGCCAGCCCCGCAAGCTCCTCCTGCTGGGCCGCCGATACCTCGCCCTCCTGCTGCATCAGGAGGCTGCGCAGACGGGCCGCCCGCAGCTCGCGGCGGTAGCCCTCTGCTTCCTGCAGCTGCTTGTGGCTGCTGGATTCCCGCTCCGCCCCTTCCTTGGCTATGCGTTCGAGAATCTCGAACAGCTCCTCGCGGCGGATCGGCTTCAGCAGATAATCCTTAACGCGGTAGCGGATCGCGCTTTTGGCATATTCGAAATCATCATGGCCGCTGAGAATAATCACAGCCGGAGCTCCGCCCGCCCCTGCTTCCGCAGACAGCCGCGCCAGCAGCGTAATCCCGTCCATGATCGGCATCCGGATATCGGTGATAATCACATCCTGCCGCTCCCGCTTATACTGCTCCAGTGCCTCTGCACCGTTTCCCGCCATCGATATATTGTAGACCGACGGATATTCCCGTTCGATCATCACCTTCAGACCTTGACGGATCATTCTCTCATCATCCACAATCATCAGATTTATCATCGCTGATTATCCCCTGTCAATAGAACTTTGGGCAGAGACATGTACACTGCCGTCCACTTCCCTGCTTCGCTCTGCACTTCCAGTCCATAGGCTTCCCCGTAAAAGAGCTGCAGGCGCTGATGCACATTGCGCAGTCCAACGCCTCCCGCCTTATATCCACCGCTGCTAATCCCGGAAGCGTCCGCTCCAAGCTCTTCCTTCGCATAGATCGCCTCATGCAGTTCCACCAGCCGCTCCTGCGTCAGCCCCAGCCCGTTATCGCGCAGGACAATGAAGATATCCCCCTCCGCCTCTGTAAGCTCGATCTTCACAATCCGGTCCGTTAACTCCACGCCGTCTGCATTCCAGGCATGCTTCACGCTGTTCTCCACAATCGGCTGCAATGACATCTTAAGCACCTCCACTTCAAGATAAGCGCTGTCAATATGAAGCTCCAATTGAATGGTGTGTTCGAACCTGATATTCATGACTTCTATATAATTCTCGATGTGGCGAAGCTCGTCTCTCAGCTTCACATATTCCCCGGTCCATTTGAAATTATAACGCATCATTCCGCCAAGCCGGGTCAGTGCATCCGAGATGGTCCGCTGGTTCTCGATTTCGGCCAGCATCTTGATATTCTCCAGCGTATTGTAGAGGAAATGGGCATCGATCTGATTATGCAGGGTCCGCAGCTCTGCCTCCTTGGACAGCGCCTGCTTATAGACCGCCTGGGCAACCAGCGTATTGATTGTATTCATGAGCTTGGAGAAATGATGCGCCAGCTCTCCGACCTCTCCGCCCCCGCTGACCTTAATACTGCCATACGGCTCGCCCCGGCGCACCTTCTTCATCGTCTCTGTCAGGCGGCGGAGATTCTTCAGAATGAATGCATTCAGCACATACGTAATCGCCGTAACCAGGAAAATAAATCCAATATTTACCCCGATAATCAAATTACGGGTCCGCGAAATATCCTTCATGAGGCCTTTCATCGAGACAACAGTGACCAGGGAGGCATCAATCTGCTCCACCGGCGCCTGAATCAGCAGGAACGAGTTCCCGTTCTCCTTGTAATCCATCTCCCATTCCCCGGTCTTGCGGTAGGCGGCCAGCCGTTCCTTGATCGCTGCGCTCAGCCCGGAATCAGTGGTCAGGAAGGAGTTATCGGTGCGCGTGAACAGATTCAGCGCATCATCCACAATGACCATCTGGGATTCGTTATCCTGCACAGAGGTATAAGTCTTGGGCGTGAACTTGCTCAGCAACATATCTACCTGAACCATTCCGATATGATTCCCTGCCGGGATACTGATCTCCCGCAGCACGGATACCTTCGGCTGGCCTTCCCCGGCTCCCCCAGAGAATCGCTGCATCAGATCAATGTCCGTATTTTGAAAGGACCAGAGATTCCGCCTTCCTTCCAGTCTCATGGCCTGCTGGAACCAGGGCTCCATAGAGACCCGGGATTCACGAAAAATAACAGGCCACAGCTCATACACATTCGGACTGGCAGAGAACAGATACAGATGCTCGATATTCGGGTTGTTGAACTGAATCTGGCTGAAATTCAAAAAGGTAGTCGTATTGAAGTCAATCAGCTCACCCAGGGTCGGATCGTCCTCACTGATCAGGTAATCTCTGACACTTTTATCATTATACGCCATCTGCAGAGCCCGCTCCATCGCCTCGATCTGGTTGAGTACATGCATTCTCTCCATTTGCAGCAGATAGCTGTTCTTCTCGATCGAATCCCGCATATAGGTGTTGTTGATTTCCTGATACGAATAGAAGGACACCAGCAGGCTGGGTCCCAGAATAATGAAGATATAGGCCGCAATCAGCCGGCTCTGCAGTGATCTCCGCCCCCACCAGTAGTGGAAGGAGTGCCATAATGCCCCTGTTCTCTCTTTCATGCCCACCTCTTGAAAATAGCCCAAAAGCCCGCAGTATGCGGGCCATTGGGTCATATATTTAAAAACTTACATTCCGAGTTTTTTCTTATTCTCTTCATATTTCGTCTGGCGGTAGGCATCGAAGGTCGCTTGGCCTTCCTTATCCTTTTTCGCAATATATTCCGTCCAGATCTTGTCGAATTCCGCATCGGAATCAGCCATCAGCAGCTTCGGCATCGTTTTGCCGCGGAGCTGTTTCAGCTTGGTGGCGATAATGCCTTCCGGTGAGTTACCCGTAGGATCGATTAACTGGAACTCCGAAGTATTGATCGATTTGCCCTTGGTCCAGTCTTCCAGTTGCTTGAACGGCTCCACGGATTCCGGTTTCCACTGGTCGGTAATATTCGTATTCTGCATCATCCAGAAAGTGAAGGAAGAGCCGAATTGCTTATCGAAGGCTGCACGGTCGGAGTTCATAAGCTTCAGCGCTTCAGGCAGGAACTGGTCCTTGCCGTCAATTGTATCATAGCTGACCCCTTTTTCGCCCAGATAAAGATCCTTATTGCCTTCTTCACTGTTCAGATAGCTGAGGAATTTAATCGCACGCGCCTTATCCTTAACATCCTTCGAGATCAGGGTTACGGTCCAGCCGGAGATCCCAGGGCCGTTCAGTGCAGGCTGATCCATCTTGGTGTTAGCCGGACCGTCTACTGCAATGTACACCTGCTCAGGGTTCTTCTGGAAGATAGTGCCGAGCTGGGAACCGAAGTCCGTACGTTGATAGAGCATTGCGAAGTAGCGGCCCTGTACGATCTTTTCTTCCATTTGAGCACGCTTGTCAATGAAGATATCCTTCGCAAGCAGTCCGTCCTGGTTCGCCTGGCGGAGGGTCTTCATCCAGCGGACATACTCAGGGTCACTCTCGCGGTCGTAGACCTTGCCGTCTTTTTCCCAAGGAATGTTCAGGAAGTTCTGAATGTAGCCTTCAAGGGAATCATTGCCGTTCTCGGTGAACTCATGCAGACCCAGCGGAATCAGCGGCTGTCCGTTCACTTCAGGGAATTTCTCCTGGGCTGCCTTCAGGGCGCCAAGGAAGCCTTCAGGTGTGCGCATATCCGGGCTGCCGATCGCTTCATAGATATCCTTGCGGACCGCGAAGGTCTGGTTGGAAACATAAGTATCGCCATATTTTTCGTAGTCGGCAGGAGAAGAGGAAGAGTTAGGATAGCCGTAGACGTTGCCGTCCGGCTGTGTGTACCAGCCCAGCTTATCTTTATCCGAGACCTTGAAGAAGTACGGGTCATATTCCTCAGCCAGCTTGTTCAGCGGAAGCACCAGCTCGCCTTCCACCATTTTTTTGATCGCATCTTCCCAGTAGCCGAGCGTGATGAAGTCAGGCATTTTGCCGGAAGCAATCAGCGTATTCAGCTTTTCATTCTCATTACCGGCAGGAACGATGAAGTTCACGTTAACGCCAGTCTTCTTGGTAATATATTGCGAAGTCGGGTCAACGCCCCACTTGTTGGCGAACCAGGCAAAGTTCAGGTACCAGTCGAAGGTAATCGGTGAAGTATCGCTTTTCCAGCCCGGCTCATCTGCGTTCAGTGCAGGTGCTGTTGTTTCTGTGGCTGGTGCTTTGGTAGCTTCCGTATTCGCCGGAGTGTTGCTCCCGCTTGCGTTATTGCTGCTGGAGCAGCCTGCCGCCAAGGAGGTCAGCATTAGTCCTGCAAGCAGCAGACCCATTTTCTTTGGCTTATGTTTCATGCCCATTTGTTTACCCCTTTTCTAGAAAATAATAATTATAAGCTCAACCCCGTTGCCCATAAGACACCCGGGCGCTGGAGGAGTTACCTGGTAGCAAGGAGATGATCAGCCCTTGATCGAGCCGATCATCATGCCTTTGACGAAATAACGCTGCAGGAACGGATAGACGAATACGATAGGCAGCGTAGTGACAACCATGGTTGCCAGCTTGATGGACTGGGACGTTACCGACCTTGTTGCCGCGTTACCCTGGACAGCCACCATCATAGTATTGGAGCTTGACTGGGCGACTACACGGAACAGATAGGTCTGAATCGGCTGCAGGTCCACATTGTTGATATAGATAATCCCGGCAAAATAATCATTCCATTGATACACGCCGTGGAACAGCGCAATGGTCGCAATAACCGGCATGGAGACCGGAAGGATGATCCGCAGGAAGATGGACCAGTCGTTGGCCCCGTCAATCCGGGCGGCCTCTTCCAGACCCTCGGGAATCTCCCGGAAGAAGGTCATGAAGATAATGAGATCGAAGAAGCTGAACATCACTGGAATAATATAGACCAGGAAGTTATCCAGTAGATGAAGGTCGCGGTTCAGCAGGAAGGTCGGAATCAGACCGCCGTTGAAGAACAGCGTAACGGTGCCGATCAGGATGTAGATTTTTCCGCCTACCAGATCCCTGCGGGATAAAGCATACGCCACCATTGCGGTGAAGAATACATGGACAGCGACACCAAGCACTGTCTTGGCTACCGTAATTCCCATGGCGAGCATAATGCCCGGGCTTGCGAATACCGCTTCGAAATTCTTCAGCGTGATCATCCGCGGCCACCAGTAGATGCCGCCCAGCATGGCGTCGTTCCCGTCATTGAAGGAATTGACCAGCACATACCAGATAGGATACAGCGTCAGGAAGCAGACACAGAGCATGACCAGATTATTGACGATATCAAAGATAGCTTCACCTTTGGTTTTACGTTTTAGAGCAAACATATATAGGTCCTCCTTGTCCTAGAACAGCGACGTGTCGTTGATTTTTTTGGATACCTGGTTGGCAATCAGCAGCAGAATCAGTGCTATAACCGCTTTGACCAGGGTGACCGCCGCAGAATAGGAGAAGCGGTTGGAGATAATACCCGTCTGATAGATATAGTAGTCAATTACGTTAGAAGCACTGTCATTGAGCGAGTTCCGCAGAACCAGAATCTGGTCGAAGTTGGAATTCAGTACCCCACTGACGGCCAGAACAAACAGAATGCTGATCGTTGCCCGAATAGCCGGCAGTGTGACAAACCACATTTTCTGGAAGCGTCCCGCTCCGTCAATCGTTGCTGCTTCATACATTTCCGGAGATACGCCGGCGATGGCCGCGAGATAGATAATGGCAGACCAGCCAAGCTCCTTCCAAATGTCAGAAGTAATAATAATGGTCCAGAAGTAACTGGGCTCAGCCAGATAGGTAATCGGCTTGTCAATCAGATTGAGTGCAAGCAGAATATTGTTGATAATCCCTACATCAGCCAGCCAGGTGGCCAGAATCCCGCCAAGCACAACCCAGGACAGGAAATGCGGCAGATAGGAAATCGTCTGAATAGCCTTCTTGTATCTGATGGAACGGACCTCATTGAGGAAGAGGGCGAATATGATCGGCAGCGGAAAACCGATGAACAGCTTGATCAAGCTGATGCCGAGCGTATTGCGGATGACATTCGGCAGATCCTCGTCAGCGAACAGCTCCCTGAAATGCTCCAGCCCTACCCATGGGGCTTCGGCAATCGACTTGACGATGTTATATTCCTTGAAGGAAATAATCAAGCCATAAATCGGAATGTAGTTGAAGATGATCATCCAGACTACGCCGAGCAGGGCCATGGTCTGCAGATGACGCTGGGCTACAAACTTCCTCCACAGTGTGTTTTTGCGACCTGAACCGGTTTCGATTGACGCCGGAATGAGCGGCCCCATGGCCGGATTCGGCTTGGTGTTACGTTTGTTCTCCATCGTATGGACCTCCAAAATACCTATCTTTATTGTGAAGCGTTTTCATCTCTATGTATGTATTGTATGTGTTTTAGGTATTCGGTAAAAGGCCTCATTTTTCGTATTTAGGGGCTCATTTTTCGGCTTGGAGCGTTCCTCTGAGCACTCCAAGCCGGGGCCTGTTACACATGCAGAACCGCATGCTCCTCCGATAGTACAATATAATCACCGGTCACACCGTCCTCAAAGGCAGGCTTGCGCGGCTGGCCGTTTCCGAGCGGGGGCAGATCCTGATGGTATTTGTAGAATACAAGCTGGGATCGTGTGCCCTCCTGAGTCAGCTCAAGCCGCAACTCCTCACCGGTCAGACGGACAGCGGACACCACACTCCCCGTTACTTTTGCCGTCAGCTCATCCCATTGCTCTTCCTCAGGCTCCCCTGCCCAGCTGGATATCCACGGCCGGTGGCTCTTGTTGTAATTTAGGTGGCATTCAATCACTCTGCCGTCCAGCAAAATATATTGGCCCGATGCCCAGACGGCATACACAAGATACTGCCTAATGCCCTCCTTCTCCAGCAGCAATCCGAAGAACCCGGGACCGCCCATGCCATAGGTTCCCAGATGGGTGGAGAATCTCACCGCCCTGCTGCCCAGCAGCGAGTCCGTGTCAATCTCTGTCAGGGTCCGGGGTCTGGCGGTCATCATCGCCTCGCCTTCGTCCGCCTCATAGTGGAAATCCCTGAATGCAGGTTCTTCCACCCAACCCTTCGACTCCCATGCCTCCCGCTGGGCAGCCGGAACAATCAAAGAGTATTTCTCAATCAGTCCCATCTTAAGCTCGCTCATTCCTTCATCCTGCTCCTCTCTTGTTTGGCTGCTCTAATTCAAGGTAATCTAGGCCAAGCTAACCAACCCAACCAATCCAGACCAACCCAATCCAATCCGCTACCTCGCATTCCGGCTGGGGTGCTGCTATCAAATCTATACCCCATTATTATAAGCTAATTCTCTGCTTGACTGAATTAGCGTCTATGTTGGCCTAAGCTTCAGCCCAATGTAATCGGTTTTTCGATTACATTGGGTCCGCGCGTCTACACCAGGTACATTCCGTTCCCCTTCCCCGAATCACCAAAGAGGAGGCCCCAACGGACCTCCTCCATAGCTTATTCTACTGGTAATGCAGACACAGCTTATTCCATCACCGCACGGATCGCGGCAATCTCCCCGCGCCGCAAGGCCTCGGCATCCGCGCCTCGCAGCAAGCCTCCGGATACACTGCGTTCCTCGCCGCTGCGGAATTCCAGCTTCATCTGCTGAATAACCGCCTTGCTGTCGCCGAAGGTATCCGCATGACGCGGATTCACATAGGTCACTTCCGTGCTGCCCAGCAGCTTGAAGGAGACCTCTCCCTGCTCGTCGAACAGCCAGCCGGGAAGGGCCGGATGCAGCGCCAGGGTTAGTTCACCATCTGAGATAGCGAACAGGCTGCTGCCTGCCATCATCGTTCTCCACATGCTCAGGAACTCGGCGGTGGAGCCGCTCAACCGGGCTACAAATCCCCGTCCGTGTGTAGCCGGATCAGGATTGCCGCCCGTGGAGATGAACGAGGAGTTCTCCAGCGTGCTGCGTCCGTAGACCTCAGGGTCAAGGAACGGAATCAGCGACGTTCTCAGCTCACTGTAGAATTCTTCATACAGCCCCGCCTTCAGCAGCTCAAGTAAGTATTTATAGGACATGTGCAGGAAGTTCGATTCCCGCTCCTGCCAGCCTGCGGTGAACGCCCGGATACGTCCGATCTCATGCCCCTCTTCCTCCAGCGACACCGAAGTGCGGTACATCGAGGTGACCGGATCGAACAGCCCGCTCTGCTTCACCTTGCTGTAGATAGCCTTGGCGGTCTGCTGATCCTCCAGTGTCTTAAGCCAGCGGGTAGGACCTTCCAGGAAATACGGCAGCGCCGAGGCCTCGAACTCCTCCACTACGGCCTTCGGCAGTCCATAGCCGCTGATGACCGGCTCGCCGGCAGCATCCGTAACCGGCCGGAAGCGCGTAGCCTCGAAACGGAAATAGGTGGGCACCAGTCCGCCGCCCATCTCCACCGCACGCGCGATCCCCTGATCGGTCTTGCGCAGCCACTGCTCCAGCATTTCGCGAATCACCGTAAGAGAGACATCACGGGTCTCACCTGTAATCCCGAAGCGAATCTCCGCCCGGTAAGCCTCACGCGCATAGGCAACGCGGTCCCAGTATGCGAATGGGTCCAGCGAGCCGTCCAGCACTTCCGTTACAGCCTGCTCTACCTGTGTCAGCAGCGCCGCTATCTCCGATGGAAGCGCCACTGACGCAGGAAGCCCGGCACTGTTCTCCAGCGCTTCCGCCATGAACACCAGCATCCGCTTCAGCTCCAGCGTCTCGCTCATCCCCGAGCCGATCAAGCCCGGCAGCCCGTTCATCGCATCGTTCCAGCCCGGCTTGTTCGCCTCCATCTCCACACCCATACCGTACGGATCCAGCGTAGCGAATTTGTTCAGGGCGAGCGACAGCATTTTCACAAATAGACTGGTCCGGTAGATCTCCCCATGCCCGCCTTGCGTGCGCAGCCACTCGGTACCGGATGCCTTGCGCTTCAGCTTGTGCAGCTTCTCCTCATCCTCCAGCAGAGCTCCGAACTGCCGCACCTTGCCGCCGCTGATCACATATTTCTCGCTGCGCGGCAAGACGTACGCCGGAGAGTCGTAGAACGCATACGTCTCATCCCCGAACAGCAGCTCCCCAAGACGCTCAGGATAAATATCCAGATAGCCTTCCACCAGGTCCAGGTTATACGTCCAATGATCAGACCAGAACCCCTCCCCGAAGGCGGCTTCAATGTTCTGCTGCGACAACGCTAGCACCCCGCTGAGGAATTCCTGCTCGCTTAGGGTTAACGCAATCTGCTGATCGGCAATATAGTTAATCAGACTGCCTGCGGTGAAGCGTCCGGCCAGGAGCTGCGTAAGTCCCGCATGCTGCTCCGCAAGCGCTCCGGCCAGCCAGGTCTTAAGCTGCTCTTCCGCACCCGGCAGAATCTCGAAGCTGGTGCCCTGTACACTGAGCGGATTGTAGCCGTCTGCCTGAATCAGGCTATAGAACATTTTGATATTGAAGCTGCCCACCTTGGGATGGAAAAAGACGTCGTTACGCCGGTTCTGGTTCATATCGCGGAAGTTCCCGTTCCCCTGCGAATAATATTCGGGAGCCAGCGAGAAGAAATTATAATCCCGTTCCATATCGCCATGCTTGCGGGAGTAGAGATGGACGACGAAGCCCTCTTCCCCATTGTCAAAAATAAACGGATATCCCCCGCGCAGGAAATTGTCGAGATAGGACTGGCGGCAATACGCGTCGAAGATCGGCGAGGACGTCCGGGTGGCGATATCTGCAGTTAACTCCTCGGTCAGCGCGGCAGCTTCAAGGGATTTGGCGGCAAAATACTCCTCACGGCACAGCTCCGCCGTCCGTTCATTAATCCGGTCAATATCATTCACATGCCCGATGATCGTGTTCAGCTTCAGCGAAGCACCAGGGGCCAGGGTCCGGGCTGTGCCGCTGAAGCCGCACGGCACCTTGTTAACCGGATACTGCGGTTGTGCCAGCAGCTCTGCCAGCGGAAGCGCGGCGAAGCGGTCGGGATAGGTCAGTGAAGTATTCCCGCCAAAGATCACCTCATAGTCTACCAGCGGACGGAGCAGTTCCCCTTCCACCGTGGAGGAGAGATAGAAATGCCCGCTCTCGATCTTGCCAATTTCGGCATCGTCATTCGTGCCGGAGCGCAGCTTGTAGAACGGAATCCCGTGCTCCAGGTTGAACACATCCATCCAGCTGCGGAGCAGGTTCCCCATCTCCTTATAGTTGCCGTTTGCCACCCCGAACGGAAGCACCTCCGGCAGACCGTCCAGCAGTTCCAGCTCAAGTTCGGCTCCGCCGATGTTCTGAATCTCCACCTGACGGACCAGCGCGGCATAATCATCCCCCGGAAGATTGAAGTAGTGGACCGTGGTCTTCAGCCCATGTCCGGTATGCGTCTCCTCAATGGTTAATCCGTTCGGCAGAATGGTCATGATCCGCTTGGCTTCAGGGTCCGGGCGGGCCGACTGGAACGGTTCATAGATCTCTGCTGCCCCCTTCAGCTTGATGAAGGTGCGGAAGCCGGTCGATGTTACATTCTTGTAGGAGATATTGGCCGGCGAGAACTCCATGATCGGTGAGTTTTTGTCCCGCACGCCGAAGCTGCTGATCCCTTGGCCGCGGTTCACATAGAACGTCCACATCGGGATTCCCTTCAGTCCGGCCAGGCCGGGCAGGAAGCTGGCGAACGGCTTGCCTTCGTGGAACTGCTCGATAATAAATTTCCCTGAATCAAAAGTATAATGGCTCATCTTTACTCCTCCTAAAATATCAATAAATGCTTGCGGCATAGACCTAAGCCTGTGTGATCAGATGGGTCGCAATAGAGTGCGCAGGCAGCGTGCATTCGGCGGTCTCGGCGCCCAGTCCCAGCGTCAGCGTACGTGCTTCCCCGCCTTCGTTCATCAGCACCACAGCGAGGCTGCCGTCCGGATTGCGGAACGCTGCCGACAGCACCTCTGCCGCTGCCGAATCCAGGCCGATCCGCACCGCACCCGGAGCAATGAATTTGCTGAAATGCCCGATGTAATAATACGAGCTGTTGTAGTGGACCTCGTCTGCAGCCGTATCGGCAATCACCGGAGCATCGCAGAGATTGCCTACATGGTTCGGCCCGCCCGTCTCATCCAGCACCAGATTCCAGTCCAGGTAGCCTTCGGTCCAGGCATTCAGATCGCCGATCATATTGCGGCCGTAGCGCTCACCCGTGAACCATTCCCCCAGACGCACGCCGCCCTCCTGGCAGCCTTCAGTGAACAGCACATGCTTATCCGGGAAAAGCTCATGCACCTGCTCCACGTTGCCGAACTCCTCGCCGCCGTACCAGTGAATTCCAGTCCCCCAGACATACTGTGCAGCCTCCGGGTCCGACAAAATCGGGGTCACGCGCTCGACCATAATGTCGCGGTTATGATCCCAGATTACGATGTTCACATCGCCCATTCCAGCTTCGTGCATTACGGGGCCGAGATGATTTTTGACAAAATCACGCTCTTCCTCTGCACTGTACACACAGGAATCCCAAGTCTGTACTGCTGCCGGCTCATTCTGCACAGAGACACCCCAGACCGGAACGCCTTCCTTGCGGTAGGCCTCGATGAATTTGGTATAATACCGTGCCCAGACCGGCGCATACTCCGGCTTCAGCGAGCCGCCGTTATTCATCTCCCCGTTGGTCTTCATCCAGGCAGGCGGGCTCCACGGAGAGGCCAGCATGGTGAACGGTCCGCCCCGGGCCTCCATGGCATCCTTAATCAGCGGCAGAACCCACTTATGGTCGCGTGAGATATCGAAGGTCTTAAGCTCCGTATCCCCATCCTCCACATACGTATAATTGCCGAGTGCGAAGTCGCAGCTATGGATATGGACACGGCCCATGCTGTAATTCAGCCCATCCACCGGGTCGAAATACCGCCGGATGACCTCTGTGCGCTTCGCCGGACTCATCCGGGACAAGGTATACGCCGCTGCTTCTGTGAATGCGCCGCCAAAACCAATAATGGTCTGATACGCCTGCTCCGGCCGCAGCACGATATCTGCTTTTGCCGCGGCGCTGTCCGCATTGAACTGAATGCCATCCTTGGGACTCAGACGATCCCCTGTATCTTTGGCGGTGACTACGGTTTGTACTGTTGTCATGTCCATCACTCCTCTATTATTTTGCCAGGTTACAGCAGGAACGAAAGAAATCGAAACCGGTTTCGATTTTGCCGAAAAAAAAGGTATTCCTGAATGAACGCATCTTCATCACATGCGCGGCGGTGCGCAGGAATCCCTCACAATAATCTCTACAGGCAGCACAAGTGCTTCCTGAGCCGTACCTGGACCGTTCATAGATGCCAGCAGGAGCTCCGCCGCCCGGGTCCCCAGCAGTCCGGTATTCTGGCGTACAGTGGTCAGCGCAGGCGTAACGTATCTGGCAAGTTCGATGTCGTCATAGCCCATCACCGAGACATCCTCCGGCACCGCAAGCCCCTGATCCTTAGCTGCCATTACTGCACCTAGGGCCAGCAAGTCACCTGAAGCAAAAACAGCCGTTGGCCGCTGTGGCAGCGCCAGCAGACGCTTCATTGCACCATAACCGTTCTCCAGCGCGTAGAAGGCTCCCTCGGCCACGTATTCATCCGGCACCTCAAGTCCCTGCTGCTCCATCGCCGTTCTGTACCCCAGCTCCCGCTGCTGTCCCGGATAGGTGTTCCCGCCTCCCGAGATGTGGGCAATCCGGCGGTGTCCAAGACGGGCCAGATACTCTACCGCCTGCAGTGCACCCGTCATATTATCCGAGCAGACTGTATGCGACAGCTCCGTCTCGAAATCGAGCACCACGGTCGGAATATCACTCTCCAGCAGCTCCCGGAAATACGGGTCATCGTAATCAGAGAGGAACACTACCACCCCGTCGACGCCGCGAATCCGGCAGTTCTCCAGATATCCGCTCTGCTTGCCGCCGACATCCTTCGAGATGAACATGAGGGCATAGCCCTTGGCTACGGCAACCTGCTTGAAGCTCTCAATCACTGCGCTGAAAAAGGGATGGCGGATTCCCGCCCCCGTATTCTCAACAAACAGCACACCGATGGTCCAGGATTTCTTAGTCGTCAGTGTACGTGCATGCGCATTGGGAAGATACCCCATCTCCCGGGCGGTACGCAGAATCTCCTCACGTGTCTTCGCCCGCACATCGGAATAGTTATTGAACGCCTTGGACACTGTGGTTGGTGAGTAGCCGGTCCTTTTGGCAATATCATATATCGTGGTCATTCCGGTTCACTCCCGCAGCTCAATGAAAGCCCTTTTATGTTCACTGACATTCTAACTTCTTTCGGCACGGCCGTCCAGCATAAAATATCTTTGGACCTCAGGCAGCAGCGTCACGATCTGAATCAGCATTCCCAGCGACATATAGAACACATGAATGAAGCTGACCATGTTCCACATGTAGGTCTGCGCCATAATCCAGATAATCTGGCCGAAGCCGATATAGAGTGAAAAGCTCCAGGCCGCATGCCGCTCCTTGAACGGTGTCAAGGCGTAGCTCCAAGACCACTGCGGCTGCTTCCAGAGGCCGTACAGTACAAGCAGCGGGAGCAGGCCGAATACAGACAGGAGCAGCAGCCCGGGGATGGCAAAGCTGTGAAAGGGCATTCGTACCATTGCCGAGACCGGCATGCCGAGTAATTCCCCGCTGGGATCAGCCAGCAGCGCCAGCCCGCCGGCAATGGCCCCCAAGCTCAAAAAACCTTGAAGTACAATCAGCACCCTCACAGCACCTGGCATTTTTTTAGCAGCATTCATCCTCATTCCTCATTTCAGGCACATTTTTTTCCGGCTACAGCCTCGGGCTATTTCTGGTTAGCGCCTATGCTTTATTGAGATTTTACAGATTTCTCCTCAAGATTGCCGGGAAAGAAATCACACTCCGGAAAATTCGCAGGATGTGCCTGCTGTGTGAATGTCTGCAGTTTACGCTATACTAGTATCAATTAGGACAACTACTGACATTAAAGCAGACGCATGTAAGCAGATGCACTTATCATTCACAATACAGAAGGGATTGGACGGTTGCGGCTTAAGGCTGCTTCTGCCAAGTACATTTATGACTGAGACCACAACTCTACCTCCATCCAAAAAATGCGCGTACTGCCATCAGCTTAAGCCGCTCTCTGAATTCCGCAGGCGCACAGGCAAGCGCGCCAAGGGCGTGTCCCGGCGCGGAGCCTGCCGGGAATGCCGCAAGCTCCGCGAGGCTGAAGCTTCCTTGCCGCCAGTGCGGGCAAGCGTAGCGCCTGCCCTGCCGGAGCGCCCGGCAGGGCCCCTCAAGCGTGACAAGGGGCCGGCCTCTATCTCCGGGGCAGCTGCGCCCGGGAAGGCACAGCCGCCCATAACCCAGCCCCGTCCGGCCTCCCGGCCGGAACGTGCCCGGGACGCCAGAGGCAACGCGGGAGCGGCCGGTCTTAAGGGCAAGGCACGTCCCCGGCATGCCGCCGAGACCGGACGCAGCCTTCCGCAGCAGCGCGGGCCGAGGCCCGATCCGCAGGATGCCTCTGCCCTGATTCCTTCTGCCAAGGGCATGATTCTCATGCGCGGGCACAGCGATAAGGGCCGCCGCTGGCATCAGGAGATCGACCTTGAGCTTGCCATGACGCTGGTCAAGGAGCATGCGGCCGTCGTTGTGAACCGGCGTACGATCCGCCGCATATACAGCAACAAGGACTTCCGCGCCTATATTTTGACGAGGGACCGCTATACGTGTTATTTCTGCGGCCAATACGGGGATACCATTGATCATCTGCTCCCCCGCGCCAAGGGCGGGCATACTACGCCGGACAACTGCGTCTGTGCCTGCAATTTATGCAATCAGACGAAGGCTGACCAGTCGGTGGAGCAATTCATGAGCCGGTAATGTTCTTGACCCGTCCTACCTGGCCGTCCGCCAGACGTACCTTGATCCCGTGCGGATGGCGGGGCGAGTTGGTCAGGATGTCTTTCACTGTGCCATGCGTGAGCTTGCCGGTCGCCTGATCCTGCTTCAGTACGATGTCTACCTGAATGCCGGGGCGGATATCCGCTCTTATTTGTCCGTTCATAATACACTCTCCTTCCGTTAATATTTGCGTTATATGTCGTCTACTTCCTCTTACAGATAAGGATGAACAGCCATGGCTTTTGGAATCAACCGGGCGGAATTAACCCGCTGGAAACAGGCCGTCTCTGCAGGGGAGATTGCGTTCCTGACCCATTACTGGATCGATAAACGCTACCCCGGGATCACCACAGTCACCAAGGTGGGCTGCAGCGATCTGCCCCGCCTGCGGGATTGGTGCAGGAAGCACGGTCTCCCGGCGCGGTATATTCATAACCGCCAGCCGTTCCCCCACTTCGACCTCATGGGCCCGAAGCAGGCGGAGATTCTCCGGCAGGAGGGCTTATGGGAGCACCTGGAACGCTTCCGTATGCTCTGAATTCTATGATGAACGGCAGACTGAGGAGCGCCTGTGACCGGGCGGTTATTTCGGGTTCCGCAGATCCTTCATAATCCGGCGGCCGGTCGGGGTCTGGGCCAGCCCGCCCCCGGCCGTCTCCCGGTGCTTCTCAGGCATCGCAGAGCCGACCTCCAGCATGACCTTAATCACTTCATCGGACGGAATCACGCTACGGACGCCAGCCAGGGCCATATCCGCCGCCGCAAGCGCCGTAACGGCACCGAAGCCGTTGCGGACAATACACGGAATCTCCACAAGTCCGCCTACCGGGTCACAGATCAGTCCCAGTGTATTTTTGAGCGCGAGACCTACCGCATGTACAGCCTGTGCCGGAGTCCCGCCGCGCATCTCGGTCAACGCTCCGGCCGCCATGCCGATCGCTGAACCCACCTCGGCCTGACAGCCGCCTTCCGCACCCGATACAAAAGAATTATTAGCAATAACATACCCTATCGCTCCAGCCGCGAACAAACCGGAGACCATGTAGTCATCGTCCCAGCCGAAGCGCTCCTGACAGCTCAGGAACACACCGGGGATAATTCCGCAGGAGCCGGCAGTCGGTGTGGCAATAATCCGGCCCATGGAGGCGTTCACTTCAGAGACAGCAAGGGCATACGCCATCGCCTGGCCTGCCGGTCCCCCGAGACAAGGCTCATCCGCTGCATTATAGGCGGCCACCCGCTGGGCATCCAGGCCTGTCAGGCCGCTGCGTGAGGTGGTATCTTCGGTCATGCCGCGCTGCACCGCTTCCTTCATCACCCCGTAATACTCGCGCATGGTGGCGAATTCCTGCTCTTTGGAACGGCCGGATTCTGCGCTCTGCTCCTCAAGCATCAGAGCGCCGATCCCAAGCTCCCGCTCCCCGCATAGTACAGCCAGCTGGCTCAGTGTTTGAAAATTCATGTTGTGATGTCCTTCCCCTTCTGTGTCTGTTCTTGTGCATTGCCGTTCAAATCGACTACCTTGACGCTCTTCACTGCCGGAAGCGCCCGCAGCTTCTCCAGCAGCTCCGCCGTGGCTGACTCATCCAGCTCCAGTACCGTCAAGGCCGCCCCGCTGCGGTTCTTCCGGTCCAGTGACATATGTCCGATATTGAACTGGCCCTCCCGCATGACATCCGTGACACTGGCCAGCACACCCAGATAATCCATATGCTGAATCAGCACTGTAGGGTACATGCCGGTCAGCTTCACACTGAAGCCGTCAATATCCACAATCTCAATATTTCCGCCGCCGATGGATGTGCCTGTTAGGGTCATCTCCGTCCCGCTCTCCCTGCCTACAAGACGCAGACGGACCGTATTGGGATGGGGAAACAGCCCCGTTCCCTGACCGAAAGAGATGCTCATCCCGGCTTCGGCCGCAAGCTCAATGGAATCCGGCAGCCGGTGGTCGTCCGTGGCGAAGTCAAGCAGACCTCCGGCGATTGCCCGGTCTGTCCCATGTCCCTGATAAGTCGCGGCAAAAGAACCGAAGAACGTAACCTCGGCCTCTCCCGGCAGCTCACCAAGCACCTGCCTTGCGGCCCGCCCGATCCGCGCGGCTCCCGCTGTATGAGAACTGGAAGGCCCGACCATGGCCGGACCTATAATTGAGAATACATCTTTAAATCTCATAGTTCTGGTCTCCCGCTATCTAAATTCGGCCATGCACAGCGAATATTATTCATCTGTTCATTGTACAGCACCTATATATTATACTGCGTCCGCACCAAAGCTACACTATTACATGAATTGTGAGGGAAATAGAAGGATAATGTATAGCGTGAAGCCTATAAATTCTTATTTTGAGAACAGCACCAGCCCGTCCCGCTCCTGCCAGCCGATACGGGTCCAGAAGCTGCGGCCCGGGGCATTATTTTCGATCACCATGAGATGGCACTTCGTTATGCCCGCTTCCAGCAGTTCCGCGAGGCAACGCCTCACCAGCTCACGGCCTGCACCGCTTCCCCGGCTGCCGCTGTCGACAGCCACATGATACATATAGCCTCTGCGTCCGTCATGCCCGCACATCGCTGTGCCCATTAGGGTGCCATCTTCCTTCACGCAGACCTGGCTGATGCCCGGATTCCGCTCCAGATAACGGATGATGTGCTCACGCGAGTCGGCTTCACTGAGACCCATTCCGTCCGTATTCTCCCATAACCGGTAAGCCGCCTCGTAATCGTCCCCTGTCATTGCTCTATATATCATTCATTCTCCCCATTTCTATGTTTAAGACTCCACTTCACGCCGCACGCTTTTCTGGGCGCATGCATACCCATATACGGAAGAGCTGAGCAGGCAAGGAGGAGTAACCGCCGATGAACCCCGTGCATCCTTATTATGGCAAGTGGAAACAGCTTTGCCGTCCTCTGAAAGGACGGTACCGTTTCAGCGAGAAATAGAAGGATAAGTTATCGTGTGAAACCTATAAGTTCCTTATATTTTGAAAAGACGGTCTGTCATGTGCAGCCTGTCGCTTTCCCCCTCAGCACCAGGACCGCCAGCCCGGGCTGGCGAGCGTAATGCAGCCGCCTCCAATCAGCGAGCAGCCGCAAGGCAGTCCTTTTTCCTGACTCAGGCGGCGCTTCCGCATCTTCATCCAGGGAGCTGCATCATTAACACCGCCTCCATAACCGCATACCGGGGACACGAGGAGCTGATTGACTATTCATCCACCAAAGGCGCTATCGTCTCCTTCACACGTTCGCTCGACTTATCTCTCGCCGGCAGCGGCATCCGTGTCAACAGCGGAGCTCACGGTCCGGTATGAACGCCGCTGATTCCCGCCAGCTTCTTCTCTGCGGAGGAGGTCAGTGTCTTCGGTACTGAGACTCCGTCAAGCGTGCGGCACAGCCCTACGAACTGGCAGGAGCCTAAGTCTACCTGGCCAGCGATGATGCTTCTTATGTAACCGGCACCTGCATTCATTTTAACGGCGGAGACATGGTTACCAGCTTATCCATGTCCAAGCTTCAGCCGGTCACTCCGGCCGTATTCATCCCCCACCTGAAAGGATGTATAGCAATGAATCAACACAAGGATTTCAACCTGCCTTCTGTCCGCCTCAATGCGGGCATGTACGCTCTGACCAAGCTGTCGGCCGCCGGATTGACCTTCATCCTGATCTCCCTGTTCATGCTGATCCATGGCTATGAGAACGGAATTCCGTCCGGCTGGCCAGTATCGGTTCCTTATGCTATCTACGCCTACGGCCTACCGGCTGCCATCCTCGCTGATGCGCTGCTGCGCATGTTCCGCTCCACCTCACTCAGCCCTGCGCTGGTCCTGTACGCCATTGCCGGCTATGGCGCCGGCCTGTGGCTCGCTGCGGAGCAGGGCGGCGACGCCCTCGTCTCCGGCCTTACCGGCCTCGCAGTACTGTTGCTGTTCCGCATCGCTCAAACCGCGGGCGAGCGCTTCCCGATCCTGCTTCCCTTCTTCGCTCTGTTTATTCCGCTGGTCTGTCTGGTTCTATTCTGACCTGGACGGATTCAGGCGGGGGCGTTGGTGCATCGCGCGCTATTGGATGCCCGCAGCATACAATTGGAATAGGAAATCAGGTGGCAAAACTACTAATAAAGTTAGTTTTGCCGTCTGGAGTGAAATGTGCCAAATTAAGTGTCGTTTATCCAACTAACGTCCCGCCAGAGCTCATCCGTTCATCAGCAGGTGGACAAAATCCACCTATTATCCGCTAAAGCAAACTAACATAGACTTTGAGCCCAAAGTAGGACCGTGCGCCAGAGCGAGCAAGAACTTGAACTTGTTAATAGAATGTTGCCGGAGGCTGGCGCTGTTGGTTTTGAGAAATCAAGCCGGTGCCTACACTTACAGCGCTTCGATAATATCCCCGGCGATCAGGGCGGCAGGATGGTCCCGCTTCCTGGCGGCGCGTTCTCCGGCCAACCCGTGCAGGTAGACTCCGAATGCTGCGGCCTGATCCGCCTCCAGGCCCTGGGCCAGCAGACCGGAGATGATGCCCGTCAGCACATCCCCCGCACCGCCGGTACCCATACCGGGATGCCCGGTGATATTGATATAGGCTTGCCCTTCGGGCGTTGCTATTACGGTATGGGCTCCTTTGAGTACAAGGATTACCCCATGCTGAACTGCATAGGACAATGCCAATCCGATCCGGTCCCGCTGCACCTCCGCTGTAGATATCCCCGCCAGACGGGCCATCTCCCCCGGATGCGGGGTCAGAATAACCGGATGGCGGCGGCTCCAGCTCCGATATCCGGCATCTGCCAGTATATTCAGCGCATCCGCATCGATAACCATAGCCCTGTCCGACTCCTCCCACAGTCTGCGGAGCCACTCCGTATCTCCTTCGAACCGGCCCAGGCCGGGGCCGATGGCTACACAATCGCGGCTGGTACTCAGCCGCAGCACTTCAGCGGCCGTACCCGCGTTCCACTCCCCGTCGCCTCCGGTGACCGGGGCCAGCATCAGCTCCGGTACGGAACCGATCACATAGGGCAGCAGCTTCTCCGGCAGCGCCCAGGTTACCAGCCCGCAGCCTGCGCGCAGTGCAGCGCGGGCAGACAACAGGCCTGCGCCGCTCATGCGCAGGCTTCCTGCTGCAAGCAGGACATGCCCGTAGGTACCCTTGTGGCCCTCGGGCGAACGGCGGCGCGCCAGGTCAACCTTCAAGCGCGCCGTCAGTACTTCCGGCGTCAGGAGGCTGACCTTGACGCCCTCCCGGGCAAGTGCAGCGGGTATGCCGATGGAGCGGACCACGACCCGCCCGGCTGCCTCTGCGCCGGGATATTGCAGCAGCCCCCGCTTCAGGAACGCGAGGCAGACGGTCACTGACGCATGAATGCAGGGCTCATGCGTCTCCCCCGTGTCCGCATCCAGCCCGCTGGGGATGTCCGCGGACACAATGGCTCTGCCGCTGGCATTCGCAGCGGCAATCAGCTCCGCATAGGCACCGCGCGGGGCTCCCGCGCTGCCTGTGCCGAGCAGCGCATCCAAGATGCCGCTGCATGCGGCAAGGTCCAGGGCGTCCCTGCCGTAGACTACGGCAGGGATGCCCATGGCTGCAGCGGCATCACGCTGCAGCGCGGCTTCGCCGGCCAGCGACTCCGGCGCGGCCGCGTACACCAGCGTGACGGCGATGCCGGCCTCACGCAGGTGCCGGGCGGCGGCGAGGCCATCGCCGCCGTTGTTGCCCTTGCCGGCGAGGACGAGCCAATGCTCTCCGCCGGCACCGGCAAACGTCAGCGCTGCATCTCCGCTGACAGAGAAGCCCGCAGCATCAGCGCCGAAGCCTGGCGCCACGCGCCCGCTTGACGCATGTGCTACGCTACCAGTTGCTACCGTTCCGCTACTCCGCACTACACCTCCAGCCATGCCGAACCCATCACTACGTACACCATCAACAATCGCTCCCGCTCCGGGTACTTCGCCACCTAGCACTCCCGCTTCATTACTCCACACTCCACCTCCAGCCGTACCAGCCACACCAGCCACACCAGCCACACCAGCCATACCAGCTTCACTTGCCCGGCGGCGGCAAAAGGCGATGACCTCCTCGGCAATGGCCCGTCCGGCATTTTCCATCAGGGCGATGGCCGGGATGCCCAGCCGCTCAATCGTGTCGCGGTCGAATGCCCGCATCTCCTCCGCTGTCACCACATCCATTGGTCCAGACCTCCTTCATAGTTGCTTCGATTGTACTAAGTCCCGTTTCAGCAAGCAAATAACCCAGGTAGCTCATAGCGTCCAACGAGTAACTAGTAACGATCTGCTTAAAAAGAAAAAAGCCCTCCCGCTACGAGGAGGACTCTTTATGTTAGATAGTTAAGGATATCGTTGTAAAATCAGGCGTTTTAGTTGTACAGAGTGCGTTAAACCTGCCGCTGACTCTACCTCTGCATTTTCACCTTCCGCCTCCGCGTACACCCCCACCCTCATCAATACCCTACAGTAAACCTGGCCCTGCTGAAATTGCCTTCCTCCAGCTCATCGATGACCGCCACAGCGAAATCCTGGATGCTGATGCCGCTCCGGCCGTCTTCATCTACAATAAGCCGGTCGAGGCCGATACGGAATTGGCCGGTGCGGCGCCCTTCTACCAGAGCGGCAGGCGGACTGAGATACGTATAATCCAGCTCTGACCCTCTATAGATCTCATACGCATTGGCATGAGCCGAAGCCAGCGCGCGGTAGTCCTCGGGGAATCCGGCGGTGTCCATCAGCCATTCTCCTGATTCTGTCTTCAGGCTGCCCGCTCCGCCGACAATGATCAGACGCTCAAGTCCGGCCGCCCGCATCCCTTCCAGCAGTGAATCCGCCACCCGCAGCAAATCATTCTCATGCCCCGCCGCCGGACCAAAGGCACTGATTACCTCTTCATGCCCGCGCACGGCTGCCGTTACCGAGGCCGGGTCCAGCAGATCAGCAGCGGTCACCTGCAGCCGCTCATGCTGAAGGCTGAAGGCTTCCGGTCTGCGTACCGCAGCCGTGACCTCATGTTTTCTTTTTAATGCTTCCTGTACGATGGCACTTCCAACTCTGCCCGATGCCCCAAACACTACAATATCCATTCTCCCGCTGCCTCGCTTTCCTAATCTGCTATCCTTTATCATTACACGAATTCATACGATTTATCGCCGCAGGAACATTCCCTGTGAAGCAGGCATTACCGGCGCGAACCCGTATCTGGCATATAGCTTGGCCGCTTCCCCGTCAGCGATGAGACTGATATACGCCTTTTCCGGCACACTGTCCAGGAACGTGCGGATTTCCTGCATGATGCTTTTTCCGAGACCCCGTCCCTGGAAGGAAGGCTTCACAGCAATATCCGTCACTTGAAAAAAACATCCCCCGTCCCCAATAACCCTGCCCATGCCCACTAGTTGCTCCCCTGCATACACCGTCACGGCAAAAGCAGAGTTAGGCAGTCCGGCGGACGCCCCCTCTATGCTCATCGGACTAAGCCCGGCTTCCTGCCGCAGCGCCAGATAATCCTCAACTGAGGGCAGCTCCTGCCGGATCTCCGGCTGTACTGAATTTGTCATAATTCTCCTCCTGTATCCTGCAATCTGCAAGCAGATCCCGCTGCCATACTGATACCAATATATATGTATTTGTTCAAAATTGAAACGCCCCGACTCCTCCGGCGTACAATAACTCAAAACACAGCACTTGCTCTCTGCGGGCGGGCAGGTTATTCTTACCCCGTGTCCTTGGGTAAACTGTGGATAGACAGGCAACACTATTATTTTGGAAGGTTGGTGAAGTAATTATGTCTCCTACAGGGAAACTATTTAAATGGGGAACTTTCGCTTATGAGGCTTTTCTGGCGCTGCCGATTATCGGGGGAAGCTTTGTTGTGGCAAATGCCTGGGTACCGCTTGGGGTCGCTTTTCTGCTGCATGCTGTAGCCATTATCATTCTGCTGAGAGAGCGCGGTCCGATTATCGGGAATGCAGTGGGTGTGGTCACCTCGGTGGTTGCCTTGATTCCTTTTGTCGGCTGGGTGATGCATGCCATTACCGCTATCATTCTGCTCGTAGAAGGACTGAGCGGATCACGGCGCAATCCACGTTACTGATAGTCAACAAGTGGAAACGGCATTGCCGTCCTTTTAAAGGACGGTACCGTTTCAGCGAGAAATAGAAGTATAATTTATCGTGTGCGACATATAAATTCTTATATTTTTACAAAAGACCTCCCATTGGTTGCCCAATGGAAGGTCTTTCTGCATTATCCTCGTCCCCCAGTACGGGTATCGGTCCGCCGGCTTCCGGTCTCTCCACTACCACGTGAATTTGCTGTGCTGTTCTCGAAACGTTTGCGCTCCGTGCGCTCCATCTGTACGATTTGACCTTCATGCACTACGATGTGCAAGGAGCCGAATTCCATATCGTCGAGAAGTTCCGTTATCCGCGCAAGCCATACCTCATCCACCTTTAGTGGTTTCGCCATTCGCAAGCCTCCCTTTCCCGGTTAGGGAAGTAACTCTGCCTAAATTCCGTTATTACCACCTTGTATACTATGAATTAACTTAGCACGGCTCCCAATAGCTGTCAATGAGCATTTTTGCGTACAAGTACGCTTTTTACAATCATCGTCACCAGTGCCAGCAGGAGCAGCAGAGAAGCCACCGCGAAGGATGCCGAAAACTGATATTCGTTGTACAAAATTTCGACATGCAGCGGCAACGTATTCGTCTCCCCGCGGATATGCCCGGACACCACCGATACGGCGCCGAACTCGCCCATGGCCCGTGCATTGCAGAGAATAATGCCGTAGAGCAGACCCCACTTGATATTCGGCAGCGTGACGCGCCAGAAGATCTGCCACCCGTGCGCACCTAGCGTAATCGCAGCCTCCTCCTCCTGTGTGCCCTGCTCCTCCATCAGCGGAATCAGCTCGCGGGCTACGAACGGGAACGTGATAAACAGCGTAGCCAGCACGATGCCTGGCAGGGCGAAGACGATTTTGATATCATGGTCGCTTAACCAGGGGCCGAACCAGCCGTGCGAGCCGAACACCAGAATGAAGATCAGTCCGCCAATCACCGGTGATACCGCAAAGGGCAGATCGATCAGCGTAATCAGAAATCCCTTGCCGCGAAAACGGAACTTGGTCACCGCCCACGCCGCCGTTACTCCAAAGACCGTATTCAGCGGAACCGTAATCGCGGCGACCAGCAGCGTCAGTCTCAGCGCCGAGGCGGCGTCCGGGTCGGTCAATGCGGCCCAGTAGACATCCAGCCCCCGCTTCAGCGACTCCACCAGAACAATGATCAGCGGCAGCGCAATCAGCCAGAGCAGGACCAGTCCAGCCAGGGAGATGAGCACCCATTTCACCACTTGTGACTCCGTCGTAGAAGGCGATGACGCGCCTGTTCGCGGCCCGGGGACATGCAAGGGAACCGTACCGGCCATTCTAATTCCTCCTAAATTAATGTGTTTATCGCGAGCTCCGCCGAGCCCAATGCTGAAGGCTGTTGATGACCAGCAGCATCAGGAAGGAGAGCAGCAGCAGAATCAGCGCCACGGCAGTGGCTCCGGCGTAATCGAACTGCTCCAGCTTGGACATGATCAGCAGCGGGGCGATCTCAGTGCGCATCGGCATATTGCCAGAGATGAACACGACAGAACCGTACTCGCCGATGCCCCGGGCGAACGCCAGAGCGAAGCCCGTAAGCAGCGGAGGCAGCAGCTCCGGCAGGACAATCCGCAGGAAGGTACGCCCGCGGCCTGCCCCAAGCGTAGCTGCGGCTTCTTCCATGTCCCTGTCCAGATCCTCCAGCACCGGCTGCACCGTGCGGACGACAAAGGGAATGCCGATGAACATCAGCGCCAGCGTGATGCCCAGCGGCGTGAAGGCTACCTTGAAGCCCAGCGGCGTCAGCAGGGAGCCGATCCAGCCGTTCTGGGAATAGAGGGCGGTCAGCGATACGCCCGCCACGGCTGTAGGGAGCGCGAACGGCAGGTCGATCAGGGCGTCGAAGATTCTTTTACCGGGGAATTCATACCGCACCAGCACCCAGGCCAGCAGCAGTCCCAGAAAAACATTAATCAGGGCCGCAGCGCCCGCCGTACTCAGACTGACACGGTAGGAGGCCAGGACGCGGGCATCCGTAGCCACATCCCAGAACTTGGCCCAGCTCAGCCCCGTTGAATTGAAGAGCAGCGCGGACAGCGGCAGCAGGACCACAAGACTCAGATACAGTACGCTGAACCCCATCGTAATTCCGAACCCCGGCAGCAGCTTGCGCCGCGACACCGTCCTTGCAGCAGCTTTGGTCATGACACTCATCTGCCCATTCATCCTTTCAAGACTCCGCTATCAGCTGCCCGGTACGTAGATTTTGTCGAAAATCCCGCCGTCATTGAAGTGCTTCGCCTGGGTCTCCTTCCAGGTTCCGAATTTATCGGCCAGGGTGAACAGCTTAATCTCCGGGAATTGATCCTTGAACTCGGCCTTCACGCTATCCAGTGTCGGACGGTAATAGTTCTCGGCAGCAATCTTCTGGCCTTCCTCGGTGTAGAGATATTTCAGGTAGGCATCTGCTACCTCGCGCGTTCCTCTTTTATCAACCACCTTATCCACCACCGCAACCGGCGGCTCTGCCAGAATGCTCTCTGACGGATTCACAATCTCGAATTTGTCCGGACCCAGCTCCTTGATAGACAGATACGCCTCATTCTCCCAGGCAATCAGCACATCCCCGATGCCGCGTTCCACGAAGGTAGTGGTTGAGCCGCGCGCTCCGGTATCCAGGACCGGTACATTCTTGAACAGCTTTTGCACAAATTCCTGAGCCTTGGCTTCATCATTATTATTGTGGTCCAGCGCATAGCCCCAGGCAGCCAGGTAGTTCCAGCGGGCGCCGCCAGAGGTCTTGGGGTTAGGGGTGATGACCTCTACGCCCTCCTTCAGCAGATCGGGCCAGTCCTTGATGCCCTTCGGGTTGCCTTTGCGGACCAGGAAGACGATGGTGGAGGTATACGGGGAGCTGTTATGCTCATATTTACTCTGCCAGTCCGCGCCGATCAGCCCGGCCTCCTGAAGCGCATCAATGTCATATCCGAGTGCCAGCGTAACGACATCTGCCTCCAGGCCATCCAGCACAGCCCGGCTCTGCTTGCCCGATCCGCCATGCGATTGCTTGACTGTTACCTTCTGGCCGGTCTCCTGCTCCCAGTAGGCGGCGAAGGCCTTGTTGTAGTTCTCATACAGCTCACGCGTTGGATCATAGGATACATTCAGCAGCTCGACTGGATCTTTGGCCTGTGTCTGGGTGGCTTCCGGTGTTGAAGACGCCTTCGCCGCCGCTTCTGCCACGGCCGGGGCCGCCGTTCCTGCACCCGCACTGTTCCCTGCATTACTGTTCCCGCAAGCCGTAAGCCCTGCCGTCAATATCAATGCAACTCCGGCGAGAAGCCCCTTCTTGATCCCTTGTGTCATCCTTAGCCCACTCCCCCATATTAGTCTGGTAACAAGCAATAGACGCAGGAAAGCCCGCTTGCGGCAAGTCAAACCGGTCTTATAGACACGTATCTGCGAGCCTGAAGCAGGCGTTCCTCCGTCTGTACGGTAAGAACTTATTCGATTATTCCTACCCATTTAGTAGGTTATACAGATATAATACTGAACGCTTCCCGCGCTGTCAAACCTTTTTTTCACTTTGAATGAAAGACGGCGATCCACGGGCCCCGGGCAGGAAGTGGCGCCCGTTCCTGTAAGCTCCACTTGTTATTGCTGCCCCAAAGTAATATCATTGCTTACATCTAATAGAGTGAAAAAATAGAGTGGAAAACGCACCGGGGGAAATAATCATGGGAATGGATTTGGAGTATGGCCCCGCGCCGCAGGGACCGCGGCTGCACAGGCGCGTACTCAAAGAACTGGGCAGACGCATTCTGGAAACGTACAGGTATGATACTACTTTATGGAGGACTGCGCTCAGCGGCCCTTGGACGCTATGCATTCTGGCTTTTTCTATAGTTATTATGGGTATTCCTACCGGACTCGGAAGCGCAGCAGATATTATGTTGGCAGTTGGCGCAGGAACGCTTGTTATGGCGCTGGCCAGCAATCTGCTGGCTGTGCTGCTCTCTCTAACCGGACTGCGGCTTCCGCATCTGTTCGCAGGCTCTTTGCTCAGCACTTATGGGGCTGTATTGCTAATCTTATATTTTTCCGATCTGGAGCTTGAAGCTGCAGCCGTTATCGCCGGTATCGCAGCCTTGGCCTGCGGGTTAGGGGGACTTGCGGCCGGCCTGCTGCGGACCCGCAGAATGCTCAGCGGCAGTCTGCTGGCAGCGGCACTCCTCCTCTCCCCCTTCGCACTGGCCTATGGCTCCGGGACGGGGAGCAGCCCGGTATCGGTACCGTCGCTTCAGAGTCTGGCGGCAGACGGACAGGTGCTTCCCTTACTTGCAGACGATCCCGCACAGCCGGGCGGCTATACATTCCACAGCTTCACCTATGGAAGCGGCAAGGATCTGCAGCGCAAGGAGTACAGCAAGGATGTCCTGCTAACCTCTGCTTCCGTGGATGCTACCGGGTATATCTCTTCCTGGCCTGTGCTGCGGACCCTGTTCTGGGGATTCGATCCCGCTTCCCTCCCGCTGAACGCCAGAGTATGGATGCCGGACGGGGACGGGCCGTATCCGCTGGTGCTCATGGTGCATGGCAACCATATGATGGAGGACTTCTCCGAGGGCGGCTACGCCTATCTTGGTGAATTGCTGGCCAGCCGGGGCTTCATCGCGGTCGCCCTGGATGAGAATTTCCTGAATTATTCAGCTTGGTCGGGTATTCCAGACAACGACTTCAAGGTAAGGACCTTAATGATTCTAAAGCATCTGCAGCAGATCGGAAGCTTCGCGGAGCATCCCGGCACCCCCTTCTACCAGAAGGTTGATTATGACTCTGTTGCGCTGCTCGGCCACAGCCGGGGCGGCCAGGCTGTAGCCATGGCTGCGGATGCATCGCTCTGGTTCAGCAGTGATCCGGTTCTGGAGGCTATTCAGCAGTTCCATATTACTTCAGTCATTGCCCTGGCCCCTACGGATAAAATGATCGACAGCAAGCAGGCCCGTCTAACGGATGTGAGCTATCTGACGCTGCAGGGCGCCCGTGACGGCGATGTGCATGATTTCTACGGGGACCGGCAATATATGCGTTCTTCCTACACCGGCAATACCCCCGGCTTCAAAAGCTCGCTCTACATCGCTGATGCCAACCATAGTCAGTTCAATACGGACTGGGGGCTTTATGACCAGACGCTGCCGACCGGCCTGTTCCTGAAGCGTTCCCGGATCATGGACGGGGAGGAGCAGCGGAGAATCGCCAAGGTCTATGTCTCTGCCTTCCTGGAGAACACGCTGCACGGGAGAACCGAGTACCGGCAATTGTTCCGCGATTACCGCAGCGGCGCCCGGTGGCTGCCGGATACCGCCTATTATAACCGCTTCCAGAGCGGGTCCTATATCACGGTAGCGGACTATGATGAAGATCGCAACAGAGGCATCGTTCAGGGCGGGACCGTCTCTACGACTACGGGGCTTCACTGGAGCGAAGAGGCCGCGAAGGACCGTGAACGGAACAATAAGCCCTCTTACGGTATCCTGCTGGAGCGCAGCGCAAGCCCGGATCAGGAGTCTGCGGACGCCGAGGCGGCTTACAGCATTAGGCTCAGCGATACGCTGACCCGGACGCTTGCGAAATCCCCTGCTGTAGAGGGGCTCACCTTCTCCCTGGCGAACCATAACTCCGATCCTAACCAGGACGGCGATGCCGGGCCGATGCCGGAAGCTGAGCTCTCTCCGGATGTGGAGGTGGAGCTGACTGACAGCAACGGCACCGCCGCAAGAATCCCTCTGGACGAGGTGATGGATATTCTGCCGCTCCCGCAGACTGAATTCACGCTTAGTCCGTGGCTGGAGGAGCGGATCAGTGACGGCAAATTCAGCAACCTCTCGGAAGCCGTCTACCAGACCTACAAGCTGCCCTTCGAGCTGTTCCTTGAGGAAGAACCGGAGCTTGATCCGGACAGTTTGACTGATATCACTTTTTATCTGCAAGGCTCAGAAGACAAGATTATGCTGGACGACATCGGCTTCTACGAGCGGGGGGACCCGCTGACAGGAGTGTATTAACCGGACATCATTCTATCTATAAAAAGCCCAAATTGCCCCCTGCCCGCCATACTCCGGCGTTCAGGGGGCTTTGCCGTTCCTGCACAAAGATACTTGTCCAGGTTAGTCCAGGGCTACAAGGCAGACAGGGGCTGGTACTTCCAGCTCATTGCCGGTAGGGATCAGCCGCCCGGTCTCACTGTCTATGCGGAAGGAGGCAATATTGCCGCTGTTCTGGTTAGCGGCGAGCAGCATGCCGCCGATCAGAGCGAAATTGCGCGGTGTCCGACCCCCGGAGATTACCCAGTCTTCCGCTTCCAGCAGACCTGTAGCCTTATCGATGTGGAATAGTGCGATGCTGTCGTGTCCACGGTTGGATACGTAGAGGTAACGCCCGCATGGCGATACATGGATGTCAGCAGCCGTGTCATCACTTCCGGCCGTATAGTGCTCTGGGAGACTGCTGATGCTCTGCAGGAGCTTCAGATTACCCTGAGGCTCATCATTGGCGAATACGGTGACCGTATTGCTCAGTTCATTGACCAGATAGATCCATTGCCGCGAAGGATGAACCGCCAGATGGCGCGGTCCTGAACCTGGAGGAAGGTCCGCCTCCCGGTGAGTGACCAGCTTCCCTTCCTCCACCCGGTAGATCACAATCTGGTCAAGACCAAGGTCACAGACCAGCACATGTTCACCCGTCTTATCCGGAATCACCGAATGGGGGTGGGGAGCCTCTTGTCGGTCACTTCGGATTCCCGAGCCCTCATGCTTCACCTGGGAAGACATCTCCTGCAAGGACCCGTCCGGGTTCAGCGGGAACACATTGACGTTGCCCCCCATATAGTTAGACACGGCTATGTAATCTCCCTGCGGAGCAACCGAGACATAACAAGGTGCGCCGCCTCCGGTTGCTCTGCTGCCCAGCGGATGCAGGGCTTTGCTGCCGGGTTCAATCGCATAGGCATGAATCTCACCCTCATCCTGCTCGCTCACTGCATATAATGCAGTCTGCGCCGCATTGACCGCCAGATAGGAGGGATTCTGGGTCCCCCGGGTACCGCCCATAAGCCTCATTTCTCCGGTCTCCTTATCCAGCGCACCGAGCAGGATGGCCTCTTTCTCCTTACTGTTGTACGTTCCAATATAGAATAATACTTCATTAGGCTGGTGCATGGCTGCGGCTCCTTTTTGTTCTAAAGTATATAATCTTATATAACCTGTACACCCCTATTCTCACTCAGAGGGTGATCCATTAATTCACTATAACATCTTTATGTACCCGCGGCCTTATCAGGGTTAAACAGCATAAATTTGGACAGACTGGAATACTAAATAAATGTGTGCCGGCAAAATTTAACACTGGTTTAAACGCTGAGCATGAGGTTAATAGTAACCATCGAAGACAACAAACACAAAAGGAGCTGAAGTAAATGAGTTTACTATGGATGTTGATTGTTGGTGGCGTAATTGGTTGGCTGGCCGGGTTGATTATGGGCCGGGACATTCCGGGCGGAGTTATTGGCAACATTATCGCTGGTATTCTCGGTTCATGGCTGGGCGGCATGCTGCTGGGAAGCTGGGGACCTAAGGTCAGCGACTTCTATGTCTTCCCATCACTAATCGGTGCTGTGATTCTGATCTTTATCGTAAGCCTGATTCTGCGTTCGGTTGGCGGACGTAGCCGTTCTTAAGCTCTATGGCAGCATTCTTCGATGAAGCTGCTGAACTATACTTAGCAAGCAGACCCGCCGGGGTTAGACTCCTGGCGGGTTTGTTGTGTGTACCTCATTCTGAAATCCAATCATTATCTGCTATAATGAAGACAATAGTGACCAAAATCACAGAGAGGACAGTGAATTATGGGTAACATCAACCCCTCACTTCTGCATGTGGGCTCTACGCTGGGGGCCGTATTCATGGCGCTGATGGTGATTTTCATCCGCATGAAGGCCAGTGCCCGCCCGGTAACGATCCGCAAAATATGGATTCCGCCGCTTGGCATGTCCACTGGCTTCGCCATGTTCGTCGTACCGGAAGTGCGCTTCCCCTGGTGGTGGGCGGCCGCGGCCTTCCTGGTCGGCTGGTTTATTTTTGCCTATCCGCTAATCCGCAGTACGCGGTTCGAAGAACGTGAAGGGCTGATCTATGCCCAGCGCTCCAAGAGCTTCGCGTTCATTCTGCTTGGACTGCTGCTGGTCCGCACTCTGCTCCACGAGTTCATCAACCGGTATGTATCTGTTCCTCAGTCCGGCGGATTATTCTTCATTCTGGCCTTCGGCATGATCCTCCACTGGAGACTGTTCATGTATAAGCACTATACCGGAATGTTGCCTGCCGAGCCGCAGATTCCGCAGCCCCGGGTCTAGGACGAAGCGGGGACGAATGATTTTCAATTAACAGGGGGTGTCCCCGGCAGCCTTAGGGATGACTGCCGGAGGCACCCTTTCCTTCTGCCTTCCCAAATGCCCATCAGCTGCATATTATAGTTCATAAGAACCCTGACACTCTAACCTTCCATGTGAATTGTGGCTAAATAACGGACGGGGGCAGCGGGCATTTTCGGTGCTATGTCAGGTAACTTGCGATGAGATCGGTTAGAATAGTACCATACTTGTAGAGAGTGGGGACGGGGCAATTGAAAAGTAAATCGAGAAAAGTGGCAATCGTCGGCTCCGGCATGGTCGGCTCAAGTGTTGCCTATTCCATGGTGAATCAAGCCGTATGCGATGAGATCATGATGATTGACCGCACCTACGACCGCGCCATGGCACAAGCGCTTGATCTCTCGCACTGCATGGACTTCACCGGAACACGCACCAAGGTCTATGCCGGCACCGCCAGCGACTGTGCGGGGATGGATGTCGTCATTCTGACGGCAGGCGCCAATCCCAAGCCGGGGCAGACCCGGCTGGATGTACTGGATGCTGCTGCTGTAATTACCCGGGAGATCATAACCGAGATTATGGCGGGCGGCTTCGATGGTATCTTCGTCGTCGCTGCGAACCCTGTAGATATTGTGACTTATATGGTCTGGCAGATCTCCGGCCTGCCGCGGCACCGGGTAATCGGCACAGGCACCTCCATCGACTCTTCCCGGCTGAAGACACTGTTGTCGGAAGTATTCACGATCGATCCGCGCAGCGTCAACGGCTATGCCCTTGGCGAGCATGGGGAATCGCAGTTCGTGGCCTGGTCCCATGTGACCATCGGCGGCAAGCCGATTCTGCAGATTATGGAGCAGCACCGCGAGCGCTTCAGCAGCCTGGATCTGGAGGATATCGCCCGCAAGACGAAAGATGCAGGCTGGGAGATTTTTACGCGCAAGGGCTCCACTCACTTCGGGATCGGCAGTGCCCTCGCCTATATCACCCGCTCCATTCTGAATGACGAGCACAAAATCATCGCCGTCTCCGCCATCCTGGACGGGGAATACGGACAAAGCGGCGTATGTGCCGGAGTACCGGCTATTATCAGCAGCAGCGGCATTCAGGAATTGCTGGAGCTGAACCTCAGCGATACGGAGATGGCCAAATTCACCGCCTCCTGTAGCATCATCCGCGCGGGAATTGATAGCCTCACGCTAGAGGAGCAGCACTAAGCTTAACAGCATAGCCTATACAGTAAACACCCCTCTGCTTCACACAGTAACCTGTGCGACAGAGGGGTGTTTGCGATGATTTCACCTGATATTATTGAAACTTCTCGATCTCGCTCCGCAATTCGCTCATTAACTGGTTGAGGGATTCGGCTGAGGTGACGACCCGGCCCATCAGATTCCGCTGCTCGGTGGAAGCCTCCGCCACCATCTCGGCACTCTCGGCAGAATCTCTGGCAATGATCAGCATATCGGAGATGGAGGCTGTAATCTCCTCTGTCCCGGCGGACATCTGTTCATTGACGGCAGAGACGTCCTGGATCTGAACCGATACCTCACGGATGGACGAGCGGATATGGTCGAAGGAGGTGCCTACGTTTTGCATTTTACCCATTCCGTCTCCGATCTCAGCAATGCTCTTCCCCATAGAGACCTCAGCCGCTCTGGTGGATTCCTGAATCTGACGGATCAGCTCCACAATATTCACAATGGCGCTGTTCGTGCGCTCCGCCAGCTTCTTCACTTCATTCGCCACCACGCCGAACCCGCGCCCATGCTCGCCTGCTCTGGCCGCTTCAATCGACGCATTGAGGGATAACAGCCCCGTCTGGTTGGAGATTTCAGAGATTACATCAACAATCTGGCCAATCTGTTCAGATTGTCCGCTCAGATTGCTGATCAGAGCCGAGGTCTCCTCCGCAGCGCCGCTGATGACAGTCATCTGCTTAAGTGTGGATTGAATCTCTACATATCCGTTCTCGACCTCGGTGCTGACCGTCTCTGCCTGGTCGGACACATTGACGGAGGATTCCGCAATCCGCTGCAGCCCGATCGCCATCTCCTCCGTAGCTCTTGCCGCCTGTTCCGAGCCCTTGAACTGCTCGCCCATGCCCTGGGCGACTTCCTGGACGACCGTCTCAATCTCAGCCGACGTATTCGAGGTCTGATTGGCGTACTTCAGCACACTTTCTGCTGAGACAGCAACCTGGGCCACTGTAGCATCGATTTTGCCGACAATGCCGGATAATGATCCGATCATATCATTAATGCTCTGGCTCATCTGGCCGATCTCATCACTGGAGCGTACGGTCACCCGTTCGCTGAGATGGCCGTCCGCCACTTTCTTCATCACCCCGGAGATCGCTGCAATCGGCTTCACAATCAGACGGGTCAGATACAAGGCCAAGGCAATGACCGCTAAAATGATGATTACAATGAACAAGGTGGATATCCGCTGGGCTGAGGTGACTTTGGCGGTAATCTCGCTTTTGGGAACCGTAATCAGCAGCTTCCAGTCTGTGCCCGGAACGCTACGGAAATAGGTAATCACCTGTTTGCCGTCCTCTCCCCTGTAGGCTTCCGAGCCTGCTTCCTTGCCGAGAATATGCTCTACAGCCTGTTTCATCTCTGTTGTCTTGGCGTAATCCGCGATATTCTTGCCGATCCGCTCGGTCTCGGAGTAGGCGTAATAATCACCCTTGCCCGAGATTACGTATCCGTAGCCGGTGTCGCCCACGTGGATATTTTTGCCCATCTCCATCAGAATGTCCGGTGTCACCGAGAAGGCGATGCCGCCGCCAAACTGTTTGTTCTTGTCCACGACCGGAACGAATACCGGAATAATATATTTACTGAGCTGTTCCAGATAAGACATCTCCGCTACAGCCGGAGCAAGACTCTCCTTTGCCTGCAGGAAATATGCCGATTGGCCTACATCCGCCGTAAGCTTAAGGGAATTGGCCAGAATGCCTTGCTTGTTAATGACGCTGTAACCTTCGGACTGAGTATCGCTCTCTTCGAGTACCTTGACCACAGGAAAAATAGTATCCGGTCTCGAGGTATCAAATTCAGGATGCTGTGCAATCAGCTCCTGGACCGCAGATGTCCGCGTATTCAGCCACTCTGCGATCCGTGTGGTATTCATCTCCAGAATATTCTGGGCGAGCTCCTCACTGTCGTCTCTGGTTACACCCCCGAAGTACTGCATGAAAAAGATCGTGACACCAAGCAGAGGTACAATAGCAATTGCCAAAATAACAAGCGAATACTTGCTTTGTAGCGACAATGATTTTCCATTCTTTGCATTCATTTTCAATTTGGACCGTACACTTGCCTCATTCACCGCAAAATCCCCCTAGAAACCCTTTGTGGTCTTCCATATGCTGTAAATATATATTGATATATCGGCATAAATAGACAAAAAGCATAATACATGCAATAAAAATAAGCCTTAAGACCCAAAAATTAGGATCATTAAGGCTTATACTTTTCATAATTATTTCATTATCGCATCATATTACACCATTATACCGATTTCGGCGGCTGTAAAGCTCGCATACTGTTCAGTACAGCAAGTACAGTAACTCCGACATCTGAGAATACGGCCTCCCACATGGTGGCAATTCCGAACGCTCCCAGCAGCAGGAAGACCGCTTTAACTCCCAGCGCAAAAGCAATGTTCTGCCAGACAATGGTCCGTGTCCGCTTGGCGATGCCGATGGCGGAGGCGATTTTGGAAGGTTCATCCGTCATGATTACAATATCCGCAGCCTCAATGGCTGCATCCGAGCCAAGTCCGCCCATGGCAATCCCGACATCCGCTCTGGCCAGCACCGGAGTATCATTAATCCCGTCCCCGACAAAAATGATCTTCTCCTTCGGTCCCTTTTCCCGCTCCAGCTGTTCAATCGCCGCGACCTTATCCCCCGGCAGCAGCTCTGCATGGATCTCCTGAATACCCAGTTGTCTGCCGACAGACTCGGCTACCGGAGCGGCGTCACCAGTCAGCATAACCGTCTTGTGGATTCCCAGTGCATTCAGAGCCTGAATAGCCTTAAGAGAATCGTCCTTCACTTCATCTGCAATGACGAGATAACCTGCGTAGCGCTTATCTACAGCAATATGAACGATCGTCCCGTACTCCTGCGGGGTTACGCTGGCAATCCCTTCACGCTCCATCAGCCGCGCATTCCCGGCAAGCACTGCCTTCCCCTCCACGGTAACGGCGATGCCGTGGCCGGAGATTTCGTTATAGTCGGTAATCGCTTCGCCGGGAATCGCTTCGCCATAGGCTGCACGGATGGATTCCGCAATCGGATGGCTGGAATGGCTCTCCGCATAAGCCGCTACCCGCAGCAGTTCCTGCCCGGTGAAGCCTTCCGCCGGAATATTGCCGGTTACCGTGAACTGGCCTTTGGTCAAGGTTCCTGTCTTATCGAACACAACGATCTTCACATCATTCAAGGCTTCCAGATAGTTGCTGCCCTTCACCAGAATCCCGTTCTTGGACGCGGCACCAATACCACCGAAGAACCCAAGGGGGATCGACACGACAAGCGCACAAGGGCAAGAAATAACGAGGAAGACCAGTGCGCGGTAGATCCAGTCCGAGAAGGTGGCTCCGCTAAGAACCAGCGGCGGAACCACTGCCAGCAGCAGCGCTGTTATCACTACAACCGGCGTATAGGCGCGGGCGAATTTGGTGATAAAATTCTCTGTCTTCGCTTTGTTATTCGTAGCATTCTGCACCAGCTCCAGAATCTGCGAGACTGCTGACTCGCCGAAGTCCTTGGTCACTTCAATGGTAATCACACCATTGCGGTTAATGAATCCGCTCAGCACCTGGCTTCCCGGCTGTGTCGAGCGGGGTACCGATTCTCCGGTCAGCGCCGAGGTATCCATCATCGCGCTGCCCTCAAGAATAATCCCGTCCAGCGGAACCTTCTCGCCGGGCTTAACCACGATGCTGTCCCCTACGCTAACCTCTTCGGGGGACACCTTGCGCAGATTATTGCCTTCCTTCAGATAAGCGAACTCCGGCCGTATATCCATCAGCGCTGTAATCGAACGGCGTGAACGGTTCACAGCCATTCCCTGGAACAGCTCACCCACCTGATAGAAGAGCATAACCGCGACGCCTTCAGGATATTCGCCGATAGCGAAGGCACCGATGGTCGCAAGGGCCATCAGGAAGTTCTCATCGAACACCTGGCCTCTTACAATATTCCGGGCAGCAGAGAAGACAACCTCACCGCCGACAATCAGATAGGCTGCCAGGAAGATCAGCAGCTCGGTGATCCCGCTGACTGGCAGGAACATCCCGGCAGCGGCCAGAATGGCACCACCGCCCAGCCGCATCAGGATGCGGCGCGTATCGCCCTCCCCATGCTCGTGGCTGTGTCCGTGGCCATGGGAATCCTCATGACTGTGGCTGTGCTCAGCAGCATGTGAATGCTTGTGCCCGTCTTCATGGGAATGCACTTCTCCGTGGGCATGCTCATGACCGTGCGGTTCGCCGTGGCTATGAACATGGCCCTGTCCTTGAACTGCTACGCCGCGCACCTGAGCTGCATCCTCCGCAGACAAGGGCTTCTTAACAGCCCGCGAAGCTTGAACCGCCCGTGGCTTCACATGCGGCTCCAGCTTGGTTACCGTCTGCTCAGCCTGCCCGGCGATCTCATCCGCAGCAGCAGCCGTTGTCTCCAGTGTCATGGTCTTGGTGGCGAAGTTGACGGTGCAGGAGGACACACCTTCAATCTTCTTGACCTTATTCTCGATCTTCATTGCGCAGTTCGCGCAGTCCAGCCCATCCAGTACCCATTTCCGCTTCACATTGTCTTCTAACGTACTCAAATGACTCATCTCCCTTGATCGTCCCTATATATGAGTATTTGTTCATATGTTAACTTACACCTATTATATTCTCCTGAAACATACAGTGTCAATGCATTCAGCCCACAGATTGTGGCAAAATAAAAATAAGAAAAGCTTGTAATTTACCTGCAGACGCCATAATATTAACATATGAGCAAACATTCATATGTTAACTGAAAAGAGGTCCTATCTAATGAACAATTCCAAAATGAACAACGTTAAACCTTCCGGGCAGCATCCGAATGTAACAGCTTCGAACAGCAGTGGATCGGAGCACGCAAGTCATGAGAATGCAGAGCATACGCATAGTGACTCACATGCTCACTCACACTCTGGGACACATACTGGAGCACATGCTCATTCGCAATCTGGCGGGCATTCCCACTCTCATTCACATGCACATTCACATTCCCACGCACCGGATAATAAAAAGGGGCTGCTAATCGCCTTAATTATCACCGGCGGCATTATGTTCCTTGAATTCTTCGGCGGTCTGTTTACGGGAAGTCTGGCTCTTTTGTCCGATTCAGGCCATATGCTCAGTGACACCGCCTCCCTTGCCCTTAGCCTTGTGGCAATGATTATCGCGGTGAAGCCGGCATCCTCCAAGAACTCCTACGGCTTCCACCGGTTCGAGATTATGGCGGCCTTATTCAACGGGGTGACTCTGTTCGTCATTGCCGGATTCATTATGTATGAAGCTTTCCAGCGTTTCTCCGCCCCTCCGGTGGTAGCCAGCGGAACGATGATGCTGATTGCCAGTGTCGGATTGCTGGCCAATCTCGTCAGTGCGTGGTCACTGATGCGCAAAAGCGGGGCTAAAGACAATATCAATATCCGCAGCGCTTACCTGCATGTAATCAGCGATGCTCTCGGCTCCGTGGGCGCGCTGGCGGCTGGTCTAATTATGAACCTGTTCTCCTGGTATGTCGCAGATCCTATCATCAGTGTGCTGGTTGCCCTGCTGATCCTGCGCAGCGCCTGGGGTGTCATCAAGCAAGCCTTCCATATTCTTATGGAAGGAACTCCGTTTAACGTGAATGCTGAAGAGGTGAAGAAGGCGCTACTGGGCATTGAAGGGGTTGAAGATGTGCATGATCTGCATATCTGGACCATCACCTCCGGCCTGGATGCCCTCAGCGGTCATCTGCTGATCAGAGACGGGGTGAATACGGAGCAGGTACTGCAGCAGGCACTTCAATTAGTGGAAGAGAATTTCGGCATCCAGCATACCACACTGCAGATTGAGAATTCTGCTGTGAAGCACGGTCACCTTCCGGTTTGAGGAAGAGGTGGTACGCGGAGAAGGGTGAGGGAGTATGCGAGTCCAAGGGAGTCCGGGATAGTCGGAGGAAACCTAACGATTCTGTAGGCCTGCCGAATATATGCTGTTTTCCACATACATTCGGCGCACTGGCACATATATATTTGGTTTACCGCACAACATAATATAAAAGGGCTGCCCCAAGCCATTACCTGGCTTGGGGACAGCCCTTTTGCTGTCATAACAATCTATTCATGCCGGATATGTTCATGAGTCTGCAGGAAGATCTGCTCCACATGTGCATCATTCAGCGAATAATATACGGTCTTGCCTTCCTTGCGGCGCTTCACAATCCGCAGATTCCGCAGATAGCGGAGCTGATGGGAGACTGCCGACTGTCCCATATCCAGTATGGAGGACAAGTCATGCACACATAGCTCCTGCTGGGATAACGCGTAAATCAGCCGAACTCTTGTCGGATCGCCCAGTGCCTTGAACATTTCCGCCATCTTATCTGTAGTCTCGCGGTCCGGCAGAATCAAGGCCATAGATTCCGGTTCCAGTTCGGAACCATTACAGGTGTTGTCGCATTCTTCAAGTGCCGCTGGTTCCATGCTCCCGCCCTCCTCCATATACTCATCCGGCATCGCCGGCGCTTAATAGTATCTTCTACGATTAATTATAGGAAAAATGGCGTCGAATGTCCATGGAGAAGGGAAATGCGTAAGGGATTTCACTCAAACATGCGGCGGTGTATAGCGTTGCGTTCGGGTTCGCTTCGAATATTCCGTGTTAGTTGTAGTCATTGGATTAGTATTTAACATTTCCCACCAGCCGCATTCCTATACCTGCTAACCTTATACCGCCTTACGCCAAAAGCCTATCAAGCCAGCACCCAGGAACAGAAGCAGGCTGCCCGACACGACAATCATCAGGCTCTCCAGCGGCAGGTTGAAGGCGCCGAACCGTTCTTCTCCAAAGGGGGACATGGCCAGCATCGGTTGTACCCATGGGTAATAAGGTCCGTAGGTGGCAGAATTGGCAATCAGTATATTGGGAATGGTGAAGCAGACATTCAGCGCCAGCGGAGCGCCGAAGCTGCTCCAGCCCTGGGATACCGCCAGTTGCAGGGCAGCCAGGGGCAGGCAGGCAAACCATCCTCCGAACAGGCTGCTCAGCAGCAGCTCCCAGGGAACTCCCCCTTCTGCACCCCGATACCATCCGACCCCCAGAACCCCTCCAACAAATAACAGCTGCACCGCACCCAGCAGCGCTATTATCAATACATATTTGGCAAAGTATACTGAAGTCCGCGTAACCGGGAGCGCCAGGAGCTGCTTCCAACCGCCGTCACTATGCTCATTGCGGCAGATTAAGGCAGCGAAGAGTCCTGAGAGCACCGGAAGAAACAGCAGCGCATGTAGCGTTGACATCGTACTCAGCAGAACCTGCCAGGTGATTGTCTGATTTCCCGGCATGTCCGAAAGCGCACCAATCGGCAGGGAGACCAGCGGACTGAGCAGAATCAACAGCCAGGTGCGGAATCCGGCTATCTTCAGACACTCCGCAGACATGATTCGCAGAAAATTCCTCATATTCAGTCCACATCCTTTCGCGCGAAATGGATGGCTCCAGGCAGGATTACCAGGAGTCCAAGCACCAGGCCGGCTCCGCTGAACAGCCAAGGACGCGGATCACTCCAGGCTAATTCCGGCCAGGAGAGCGGGAACCACTGCGTGAAGTACGAACCGAACGGGCTGACCAGCGACAAGGTCAATCCCACCGATACCGGAAGGGTCTGGTTCCGGCTGGTTAAAGACAGCCACAGCTGGAGTGCAATGATAGGCATGGCCGCAGCATAGGCGGCGAAGCCCATCCGCAGGACATCTGCGAGCGGTATCGGCTGAGTACCGAAGCCGAGCAGCAGTCCGAGAATGACGGTTCCCGCCGACAGCAGCAGGCAGGACACGATAAGCAGCAGCAGGCAGAGCAGCAGCTTCGCCATGAATACTGCCGTACGGGAGACAGGCAGCGCCAAAAGCTGCTTCCAGGCGCTGGTCTGATGCTCGACATTCGCAATCAGAGAGCAGATTAGTGTGCCTCCAAGATAAAGGGCAATCGGTACGAAAGGTATGACCTCACTGAGCAGGCCACCCCACAGATCCTCGCGGTACTGCCCGCGAAGATAGTCATAGCGGAGGCCAAAATTCAGTCCCTGCATGGCGATGAGGCCCAGTGGACCGAGAAAGGTGAGGAACCATATGCCTTTGCCGCGGATCTTAAGCCAGTCCGCCGACAGCGCACGCCACATCATAGCTCCCCTCCCCCAACCACCTGCAGGAAGAATTCCTCCAGAGATTGCCTGTGCTCCTCCACCCTGTAGATCGCGTGACCCTCCTCGACCAGCTCTTTGACCAGCAGCGATACTCTCGCATCACTCATCCGGGGCAAAACCAGCCGGCCCTCCTGCAGCTCGCCGCCGCAGCCGCGCCGCACCGCCGTCATCAGCGCAGTCTCCGGCTCGGATAACGCCAGGCGCAGATGGCCGGCCGCCTGCTGCTGGAGATGGGCAATGGTATCCTGGTAGACCATCTGTCCCTCGCGGATAATGCCAACCGTACCGGCCATCTGCTCAATCTCGCTCAGCAGATGGCTGGAGACCAGCACCGTAATCCCCTGCTCTCCGGGCAGCCGCTTAATCAGGGAACGGATCTCCTGTATGCCTGACGGGTCCAGCCCGTTGGTCGGCTCATCGAGAATCAGCAGCTCCGGGCTGCCCAGCAGAGCTGCCGCAATCCCCAGCCGCTGCTTCATGCCCAGCGAGAAGCCCTTGACCGGCCGCGTCTCCTCCCCGGTAAGTGAGACGATCTCCAGCACCTCGGCAATGCGCACCTTCGGCACAGCCAGAATGCGGCGGATCGCTTCCAGGTTGTCCCATGCACTCAGATGCCCGTAGTAGGACGGCGATTCCACCAGTGAGCCTACCTTGCGCAGAATGGGCATCCGGTTCGCACGCAGCTCCTTGCCGAAGATTTCAATGCTGCCGGAGGTCGGCTTAATCAGACCGAGCAGCATTCGGATGGTTGTTGTTTTACCGGCACCGTTCGGTCCGAGGAAGCCGTAGATTTCCCCTTTTGTAATATTGAGATTCAGGTTCTTCACAGCTGCACGGCCGCGGTATTCCTTAAGCAGATCTCTTGTCTCTATCACTGTATCCTTCATTCTTCTCTTCACCTCGGTAACAGCATAACGCCCCAAGGTTAAAAGCACGGAAGCAGCAAGTTTAAATTTCGTTTAAATTGTTCAGGCGTTCCGCTTCCAGATCACAACCTCGGTTCCCTTCGCCGTGCTCTCCATGCTCCATTCCAGGTCCATCCGCTTCAGCAGCAGATCAACAATCGACAGGCCCAGGCCTGCTCCTGCGGAGTCAGTGCTCTGCGCAAGGCCGCCGCCGTGATCCGAGATGATAATCACCCGGTTGCCCTCACGGATCTCCGTAAGTATTCCTACATACAATCCGCTGCGTGCATGACGCAGAATGTTCTGGAACAGATTATCCAGCACTCTGCGGAACCAGCTGTCATCGATCTCCCAGTACAGCGGCACAGCCTCCAGATCAATATCGATCTGGTACCCCTCCCTCTCCCACACCGGATACCAGGCGGCGGCGCTCTCCCGCACCAGTCTCAGCACATTCCGGCGTTCCGGGTGCAGCGCAATGCGCCCGCTGTTCAGCAGATTGTAGGACAGCAGGTTCTCAATCAGGATGCTTAGGCTCTCGATCCGCTGATCCATCAAGTCAAGGGAGGACTGCCCGTTCGGTGACAAAGGCTCCTTGCCCAGTACATGGAGATGGCTGCGAATGACGGTAAGCGGAGTCCGCAGATCATGCGACAGATCGGCCACCAGCCGCTTACGCAGCGCCTCTTCTTCCGCCTCTCGGGCACGGCCTGCCTTAAGCTCCGTCACCATGGTATTGAAGGCTTCCTCCAGACGTCCGATCTCATCCGGCTTCCCCGGCGGAACAATCTGCGGTAAGCCCTCCTGCCCGGTGAACACCATAGCGGTCTGCAGCCGCAGCAGCCTTCTGCGGATCATGATGAAGAAGAACCAGGAGCTGGTGATGAACAGAAGGAAGAACACCAGCATGGCAATCGTATACCATTTATCCAGACCTGCGGTATATTTGCTCTTCGTAATATCCTCAGGAATCTGCATAACCATGAAGCCCTCAGCGGCTTCTGCCCGGTCCCCTATGAAAGCGACAATCGCCAGCGGCTTCAGCGCTACACTGTCCTTCATGAAGGATACCGCTTCAGCGGCGCTCCACTGGGCGGGAACGGCCGGAGCCTCTCCCGTCAAAAGCAGCGGCGGTCCTGAAAGCTCTCTAACCAGCTGTGTTTCCCCCGCAGGATCGACCCAGAATATTCTCGCCAGCGGATAGGCTTCGCTTAAGGCCGACAACCGCCGGGTGATATCTGCAGGAGACTGGTCAAGGAGCTTGCGGGCCTCCTCATGCCACATAATCTCCAGCTTATCTATACTGGAATACTGCTCATACTCCTTAGGTGGACTAGTATGAGTAAGCCCCCCGAAGATACTGTACACAGCAATCGTCAGCGGAATAACAACGGGCACGAACAGCAGTGCAGCTACAATAATCAGCAGATAACGAAAAAGCAGCGAACGGTGCAGCAGCTGGAAACGCCCTGTCCCCTTCACCCTCTCACCCGGTAGCCGATCCCCCGGACCGTCTCAATAATCTCCGGCGCTGCAGGATCAAGCTCCAGCTTCTCGCGCAGATAACGGATATGTACCATCAGTGTCTTGTCGCCTTCGATATAGCTCTCCCCCCAGACCGCCTCATAGATCTGCTCCTTGGTTAGAATCTGGCCCAAATGCCGCAGCAGATAAGAGAAGATCTGGAACTGCTTGCCGGTAAGCATAATCTCCCGTCCGGTCGCAGCTTCCGTGACCACACTGCTTCCCGGTCTGACAACCAGATGCTTAAGCGTGAGCTGGGCGGGCGCAGCAGCACCGCTTCTTCTCAGCAGCACCTCTATTCTCGCCGCCAGCTCATCGGGATGAAATGGCTTGGTCAGATAATCATCGGCGAAGTCCAGCCCCTGAAGCTTATCGTCAATGGAGGTGCGCGCCGAGAGCATCAGAACCGGCAGCTCCGGATACGCCCGCTTCAGCCGCTGGCCGACGGTGAAGCCATCCAGCCCCGGCAGCATCACATCCAGAATCGCAAGCTGGCAGCCCTCTGCGGCTTCAAGCGCCCCGTCCCCGCTCTCCAGCCAGCGCACAGCATATTCCCGTTCCCGCAGATCAGCCGCCAAGGCACTGCCGATCTCCCGGTCATCTTCTACGTACAATAGGGTTACACTCACGTTGTTCTCCATCCTTTCTTCCTTCCAAATGGCATCACAAATTCCCGGATACCAGCAGTCTTGAGGTCTGCCTGCATCCGGGGAGGTTCATACTTGCTGTTCAGGCCATAATTCCGAACCGTCCCGGCGGCTTATCCTCCGGCAGCCCGAACAGATAGCCTTGTCCCAGATCCATGCCCAGATCACGGCAGACCAGGAATTCCTCACGGCGTTCAATGCCTTCGGCCAGCAGGCTTGCACCGAATTCTCCGGCCCTGGAGATAATCTCCCCAAGCATCCGCTGCTTCCCTTCATCCCGGTCACAGAAGCTGATTAGACTGCGGTCAACCTTGACATAATCCGGCTGGAGACTGGACATCAGTTCAATGGTCGAATAGCCCGCGCCCACATCATCCAGCGCAACCCGCATCCCCTGCTGGCGGTATTCGGCGAAGATGGCTCGCAGATGCGGAATATCGCTGATCTGCTCCGTCTCCACAACTTCAAATACATAATCCTCCGGGTCCTGGTCCAGCCTGCGGATCGCCTCGAAGGTATGCGTAAGACAATACTTGGGATTATAAATAGAAGAGGGCAGGAAGTTAATGAACCGCTTGATGCCCTTGGGCAGCAGCCTGCTGCTGGTCTCTATCGCCGAGATCCGGGCGGCCCGGTCCAGGAAGGAGTGAAACCCTGTACGGCGGGCAATCTCAAATAGCTCATAGGGCTGAAAGTAACTGCCCTGGGCCAGCGGCCGCAGCAGAAATTCAAAACCGACAATCTCCTCGCTGAAATTCACAATCGGCTGCATATGGCTACAGAAATCATGGCTCATAATGATGGATACCAGATTCTCATTAGCGAAGCGGACCTTCAGCTGCTCAAAGGTCAGCCACCGGTCCGGGGCCGCAGAGGCACCTTTACTCTTAACGCATACGGTTAAGGTATCCGCTATGTCCTTAGCCGCCACCAGTATTTCAATAAGCTTCAACAGCTCTTCCTTACGATGATATGGAATGATACAGGTCTTGCTTGTCTGATAAACTTCATAACCGGCATTTCGGATGGCAGCAGCCAGCGGAGCTGAGCAGGGGCGGAGCTTCAACTCCCCTTGATCCTCTATCGGGTCGATGTCAGCACAATCAACACAGTTCATGGCAATCCCCTCCGCCTCATGATGTCGATAACCTGAGGCCATTATAGCATGATTCCTCCGGCACAATCCGGAAAGAAGCAGCAGAAAGAGCCTCTTTTGAACCATGAAGGTCCATAAGAGGCTCGGGTTGCCAGACTATATAGTGCTCAGGCTTTGGCAGAACTCACCCGTTACCGGACACGGCCATCCTTTTACCGGAGACACCCGCTTAAGACTGCCATACCCCATGCTCGCCGTTCTTGCCCATATATTCAATCCGTGAAGGTGACAGCTCAAGAATGACATAATCGGGATCATCCGGTCCCTTGAACCATTTCTCCAGGGACTCATTCCATACCTTAGAGCGCAAGCTATCATCCTTCGTCACAGCAACCGTAGCTTCAATCTCCAGTACTTCCTTGCCGCCGCCCTGTTCATAACCAAGCAGCAGACAAGCATTCGGATTATCCTGAAGCTCTTCTACCTTATGAGTCTTGCGGCTCGTTGCGAGATAGATGGACAGCCCGTCATGAAATACCGCCATGTATCGCACCTTAGGCTTGTTACCGGCCTCAATCGTGCCGAAGGAACCGAACCTGTTCTCGTCCAGCACCTGTATGATTGTTTTCTCCAGCTCTTTGTTGTCCATTGACGTCACAGCTCCCTTCAAATTCATGTGAATATAAGTTTATATATTCACGTCCGCGGTTTGGATTTATGATTAACCTGTGCCTAATATAGTGTACCCTTCCCGTTCATTCTGAATCCCGCCATCTGCTCATAAATTGATTCATAAGGAGTCTTATCCTTGAAAAAACTAATCTGGATCGGCTGTCTCTCCTATTTCGTAATCGGCCTTGCCCATGTCGTCCTGGGCTCCATTCTGCCAGTGCTGCTCCAGCATTATGACCGCAGCTACAGTGCAGGGGGCGAGCTGATCTTCAGCCAATTCGCGGGCTTCCTGGCCGGCGTACTGGTCTCGCCGCTGCTGAACCGGCGGTTCGGCAAGCGCGGCGGCATTATGATTGCCACCGGCCTGCTGCTGTGCGCCGAGATTGCTTATGCCTTCCTCCCGCCCTGGGGCTGGATGTACGTAATTGCCGTAGCCGCAGGGTTCGGCTTCGGGATGATCGAAGCCGTCATCGGCACGATTATTATAGCCGCAGTCACCGAAGGAACAGCAGTTGCCATGAGCCGGCTGGAGGTGCTGTTCGGTGTCGGGGCGCTGCTCATGCCGCTGGCGGCCAGTCCGCTGATTGCCGCAGGGCAGTGGCGGCTGGCCTTCCTGATCGTTGCAGCCTTCTCCCTCCTCTCGCTGCTCTTCTGGGCGAAGAGCAGATTCGGCCCGCTGGACAGCGCGCTGGATGAGCGGCCTGCCCGCCCTGACCGCGCTGCGGCAGCGGGAACCGCCAGAAGATTATCCTTGCCCTACAAAGGCAAGCAGTGGGTCGTGCTTGGCTTGTTCATTCTGTTCTTCTTCCTCTATGTAGGCACCGAGATGAGCCTGGTGAATTTCATGCCGGCGATCTTCATCGCGAAGCTGGGCATGAGCGAGGCCACGGCTGCGCTCACGGTGACCTTCTTCTGGCTTGCTATGTCGGCAGGCAGACTGTTCGCCGGTGTCATTGCCGAGAAGATTTCCTACCGTATCTATGTGCTCGTCAGCTGCTTTGCCGCTTTGCTGCTGCTTATCATTTTCCCGTTCGCCGGTCACCGGCTTGCCGCCTTTGCGATCATTCTGCTGCTTGGCCTGTTCATGTCCGGCATCTTCTCGATCGCGCTGGTCTTCTCCAGCAAGCTCCTGCCCGGCGCAGAAGAATCGACGCCCAGCATTATGATCGCCTCCGGCGGAATTGGCGGCGCGGTGCTGCCGCTGCTGACCGGCTGGTCCATGGATCATCTGCAGATCGCCCAGACCTCGGGACTTTTGGCCGCTTTTGCCGCACTGTTATTCGTGCTGAGCGTGACAGCCTGGAGAATCGGGTAATTATAGCTGACAAGGTCCATATTCTGTGAATAAGGATGGAACCCACACATGGCTGAACTGCATTCTGAGCCCACTCTGCATACCGCCTTGCTGCAATTCATTTTCCCCTTTTCAATTAAGGCGGAAGTCGATCAAGAGCTGATTGAGAGTCTGCAGGAGGATGGATTTACGCGTTTTTTTCTGGAGAACAAGGAACTGGAGCATGCTTATTACGGGGAGAATCACTGTGTATCCCATGAGAAAATGGAGCGAAGCTATCTTCCGTTTGCCGCCCATGTCTTGTTTCCGCGTGAGAAGGACAAGGATTCCTTTCGCCGCTTTTCCCGGGCCAATGATCTGCTGTGCGGGCTGCAAATGCCCTTTCGGACGGTTCCCTTCCGCGTGCTCTCGACCGATGTGTTCCTCTGCCCGTTCGAGCTGGGCTTCCTGACGGTAAGAGTGGCTATTGAGGAGGAGAACCTCCCCTTCAGCATGGTGCTGGAATTCGCCGACCGGTTCCGCAATCTGGAGGATGTCAGTGTTCAGGATGAGCATACTTTCATTCATTGTCATAAGAAGTCTTTTGCCCGGGTGGAGGATTTCGTGTTCAGGCATCTGGCAGCGGGGCTTGAGCCGTATCTCGATCCTGCGGAGACGAATGGCAATTATTTCGAGACCCTGCCCTTCTTCGTCGATGAACGGATGCTGGTGCAGGCCTTCTACGGCGTTAATCTCCAGGAGGATGAGGAAGAGATCAGTGTTGAAATGCTCTACCGGGCCTCCCAGGTGGACGGTCTGAACATTGACGGCACCCCCTACATGAGTGCGAGTGATCCGGACTATATCAAGCAGTACACCCGGGAGCATTGCTATAGCCGCTGGGGGCCGGACACCTATTATATGACCAATGAGCAGACCTTCTGCTGCGTGAGCCGGGCTACGCCTGCGATTGCCGCAGGCCTGATCAGCCAGATGTACGGCGAGTATTATTACGGAATGCTGCTGAGTATTTTTCATAAAATCGTACTGCTGAAGCTCGCCAACCTCCACTCCCGACTGCGCATCAACCACGATAACGACGAGATCGAGAATCTGATCTTCCTGATCAACAAATTCTCGGCCAAATTCTACTTCCTGGAGCTGATTTCGCAGTCGCAGGGGCGTGAGATTTTTTTTCAGCTGCGTAAGGTGTATGGCAATGATGCCTTGTTCGATGAGGTGAAAATGACCCTGAATGACCTATTCCAGTATCAGGACAAATTCCAGGCCAAACGGCGGGATACGCTCCTGATGGTGCTCACGGTATTTACGGTCATCAGCGGAATCTACGGGATGAATCAGGTAATCGAGGATCTGAAGGGCCAGATCGACTGGAGCAAAATGCTGGAGTACTCCGCGTTCGAGTATCTCGCTCTGTTCCTGACCTTCTCGGGGATCACCGTCAGTGTCGGCTTAACGCTGAGAGAGCTCTGGAACGGTATCCGCAGCCGCCGCAAGAAGCGGCATTATACGAGGGATTAAGATACAGAGGGTGGACAACGGCGAAGCTGCCGTCTATAATACACCGTAAGAACATAGCAATACCCGTGAACTTTATAGAACCAGGGGTGCTGGAATTGGCCGGCTGAGATTGTATCCCACAAGATACTGACCCTTATACCTGATCTGGATAATGCCAGCGTAGGAATCTTCATTCGGCACAGTGCCTTAAGCAGTACTGAAGCTGAAGTCCCCTCACGCAAGTCACTGGCGTCCCGATCATCGGGACGCTTTTTTGATTCTAAGGATGTACAGGAATAAGGTTTCTGTAAGCTCTGAAGACTAGGGGTTGCTGGAAGGAGAGAGAAAGAGAAATGGGAGTCAAAAAAACAGTCACACTACTGCTCAGCTCCATGCTGCTGCTCACTGTAGCGGGATGTGGCGGCGGGAACAACAGCGGGAATGCGGGAGCCAGCGCCCCTGCTGCCGGGAACAGCACGGCTGCACCTGATGCAACCGCAGCCGCACCCACGGATGCACCTAAGGTGCTGACCCCGGTCAAGATTGCCCTGGACTGGACGCCGAACACCAATCATACCGGCCTGTATGCCGCCAAGGAGCTGGGCTATTACGCGGAGGAAGGTCTTGACGTGCAGATTGTACAGCCTGGCGCTGCCGGATCTGATACGATGGTCACTTCCGGTGAAGCCCAGTTCGGCATCAGTGCCCAAGAGGCGCTGACCCTGGCCCGTCTGCAGGATGTACCGCTGGTGTCGATCGCTGCAATCATTCAGCATAATACCTCCGGTTTCGCGGCTCCGAAGGACCGCAACATTAAGACGCCGAAGGATTTCGAAGGCAAAACCTACGGAGGCTGGGGCTCCCCTGCGGAGCAGGCTGCCATGAAAGCCATCATGGACCCCGAAGGCGGGGATGTCTCCAAGGTGAAGCTGGTGAATATCGGTGAAGCGGACTTTTTCACAGCCGTGAAGCGGGATATTGACTTCGCCTGGATCTTCTATGCCTGGACCGGCGTAGAAGCCGAGCTGCGCGGGGAGCCGCTGGATATGCTGTATCTGAAGGATTACGCTCCGCAGCTCGATTACTACACCCCGGTGCTGACCACCAGCGAGAAGGAGATCGCCGAGCATCCTGAAGTGGTGAAGGCCTTCCTTAAGGCTACGTCCAAGGGATATCAGTACGCTATCGATAACCCGGAAGAAGCCGCGACGGTCCTGTCGGATGCTGTACCTGATCTGGACCCCAAGCTGGTGCTGGCCAGCCAGAAATGGCTTAGCCCGAAATACAAGGACGACGCCCCGCGCTGGGGTGAGCAGAAGCTTGAGATCTGGAAGAATTACGCCGACTGGATGTACGGCCTGAAGCTGCTGGATAAGCCGCTGGATGCGGAGAGTACGTTTACGAATGAATTTTTGCCGGAATCATAATGAACCCGCATGGCGGGAATCTTATACTTAACTTGGAGAGGAAGGATTCATCATGGCTAATACATTGCTGAGCATTCAGGTCATTCCGAAGACACCGAACAACGAGGATTCTATCCCATACGTGGACAAGGCCATTGAGGTCATTCAGAAGTCAGGCGTGAAGCATCAGGTGAATCCGCTGGAGACCACGATGGAAGGTGAGCTGTCCGATCTGTTGGATATTGTGCGTGACATGCATGAGGCGCTGATCGCTTCCGGCAGTCCGAGTGTGATCTCACAGATCAAGATCGCCCATAATCCGGGCGGCATCAGCATGGATAAGCTGACGGAGAAATACCGGCCGTGAGAAGCACCTGGAAGCTAGTGTGGCCGCCCCTTGTGGCGGTCCTCTTTTTTGTCGGGATATGGCAGCTATCGGTCATGGTGTTCGACATCCCGGCTTACCAGCTGCCCAGCCCTGCGGATATCGCGCGTGAGTCGAAGAACAACGCCTCCGGGATCTGGGAGCACACCGCTGCTACGCTGCGGCTGACCCTGATCGGCTTCCCTGTCGGCACAGGCATTGGCCTGCTCACCGCCTTGCTGCTGCATCTGCTGCCCTGGCTCAAGAGAGCGCTCTATCCGCTCCTGATCCTCAGCCAGAATGTGCCTTCTATTGCGCTTGCCCCGCTGCTGCTGATCTGGTTCGGGTTCGGCCTGCTGCCCAAAATCATCCTGATCACCCTCGTCTGCTTCTTCCCCGTAGCTGTTGCAGCCATGGGCGGACTGGCCCAAAGCGACCGGGTGATGATGAATTATATGAAGATGGCCGGTGCGGGCAAGTGGCAGATCTTCACCCGGCTGGAGCTTCCCGGCTCCCTGCCCTCCCTGTTCTCCGGGCTCAAAATCTCGGCCACCTATGCGGTGATGGGCGCAGTCGTGGCCGAATGGATCGGCGCCGACAAGGGAATCGGCTACTATATGCTGCTGCAAAAGTCCTCTTACCGTGCGGACCGGATGTTCGTGGCCATCGCCATCATCGTGCTGCTGAGTCTCGTATTATTCGCGCTCATTGCCCTGCTGGAGAGATGGCTGGTGCGCTGGAAGCCGCGTAAGGATGCTTAATGTGTACAGAAGGATCATCCACAACAGAAGTAACCATAATGAACAGAGGGAGGCTGGGCGAATTGTCTGAGCTTACGAGGATTGAACTGGAGAAGGCGGACGGAGACGGACGCCTGCGCACTCAGAGTGTGCCGCCTGCGCTCGAAGTCAGCGGCATCTCCAAATCGTTCACGCACCGCCGCCGGGAGACGCAGGTGCTGAATCAGGTGTCCCTGACCGTGGAGCCGCAGGAATTCGTCTCCATTGTCGGCCCGTCCGGCTGCGGCAAAAGCACGCTGTTCCATATTATCGGCGGCCTTACACTGCCGGATACCGGAACGGTGAGCATGAACGGCCTCCCGGTGACCGGGCAGCGCGGCAAGATCAGCTATATGCCGCAGCAGCCCGCGCTGTTCCCGTGGCGCAGCACGCTCGACAACGTTCTGCTTGGCGGCGAGCTGCAAGGCGCCCCCAAGCGGGAGGCCCGCGAGACTGCGCGCCACTGGCTGGCGAAGATCGGCCTGGGCGGCTTCGAGCGGGCCTACCCGCACATGCTGTCCGGCGGCATGCAGCAGCGGGCCGCCTTTCTGCGGGCCATGCTCGCGCCGCAGGAGCTGATGCTGCTCGATGAGCCGTTCAGCGCACTCGACGCGCTGACCCGCGAGCAGATGCAGCGCTGGCTGCTGGAGCTGTGGGAGGAGAACCGCCGCTCCGTGCTGTTCATCACCCATAACATCGAAGAGGCGTTGCTGCTCTCCACCCGCATCTATGTTTTCTCGGGGCGTCCCGGCTCCGTCCTCCACACCGTGGAGGTCCCTTTCCCGCGCCCGCGCCGTGAAGAGATCGCCGATTCGCCGGAGTTCCTTCGGATGCGGCGTCAGCTCTCCCAGTGGATGCGCGAGGAGCAGGCGAAGAGCCAGAGTTAAGAGGGGTTGCTGCGCTGGTGACTTAGCAGGAAAGGTGGCGTGGCGCCCCCTGCTATACATAACAACAGCCCTCGTGACTCGGCACTGCCTTGCCTGTAGCAGCATAACTCTGCCTGATTGTATTTAGTGCAATAGAATCTTCAATATTCCGGACAAAATTCACTTCTGCTGTATTTCGTACAGCAGATTTTGTATATTTGCCCAAAAATACCACTTTCGCAGATTTCTGCTGTACAGAGTACAACAGAATCGGATTTGCTGCGGATTCAGGGAACATCTGTTGTATAAAATACAATTGAGCTAACCATTCCACCCATAGCTGTATTACGTGCGATTAAAAGCAGCCAAAAACATAGTTTGTCTTCTGTAGCTGCAATTGGTACAACTAAGTTAGCCCCAAAGGGGTGAAATCCAGGATAAACAGTTAGTTTAATTGCACCAAATACAGCTATATAGAGATTCGGCGGTACATCAGATGATTTAGTTGTACAGAGTACCCCAGGCCGTCCTACATCCAGCCCTTGTCCTCTGCCAGCCGCACCGCTTCGATCCGGGTCTTGACCGCAAGCTTGCTGAGGATCTCCGAGATGTAGTTGCGGACAGTACCGTAGGAAAGGTGGAGCGCCGCAGCGATCTCACCGGCGCTGCGGCCCGCTGCGGCCAGCTTCAGAATCTCCCGCTCCCGGTCGGAGAGGGGGTTCTCTTCGCGCAGGCTGCCGAAGACCAGCTCGGGCGAGACCTCACGGCCTCCGCCCATCACGCGGCGAATGGCATCCGCCAGCTTATCCACCGGCTCATCCTTCAGCAGATACCCCTGAATTCCGGCCTTCACTCCGCGCTCGAAATAGCCGGGACGGGCGAAGGTGGTCAGGATAATAATCTTGGTGGCACAACCCCACGATTTCAGTATCTCCGCCACCTCCAGGCCGCTCATCAGCGGCATTTCAATATCCATCAGGCATACATCCGGCTGGACACGTTCGATCAGGGCCAGCGCCTCCGCCCCGTCCCCGGCTTCGCCCGCCACCTCAATATCATCCTCCAGATCGAGCAGCGATGCCATCGCGCCGCGCAGCAGCCGCTGATCCTCGGCAATTATGATCCTGATCATGCTGTTTCCCCACCCTTTCCATCCTTCACTACTCTTGGTGTAACCACCGTTAGCCGGGTTCCCCCGCCGGGTCCCGGAGCCAGCGTCAGCGAGCCGTCAATCAGGGCCAGCCGCTCGCCCATCCCCTTCATGCCGTTGCCGTCCCGGCGCTCCGTCCCCCCTGAACCGCTCGCTTCTACCCCTATGCCGTTATCCTCCAGTGTGATCTGTACCTCGCCGGGTGTCATTACGATGCTAATCCGGCATTGGTCCGCACGGCTATGCTTAACGATGTTGGTAATCCCCTCCTTGATGCAGAGGCTGAGAATATTCTGCGTCAGATCGGATACACCCGGCAGCGCTGCATCTCCCTCTACCTCAAGCGCGATCTCCGCGCTGCGCAGCATCTCCGCCGCCTCAGCCAGCTCTTCGGCAACTGAGACTGCACGCATCTCAGAGACCAGCTCCCGGACCTGGCGCAGCGCGGCCCGCGAGGTCCGCTGGATCTCACGGGCTTCCGCCTGTGCCCGCTCGGGATTCTTCACCACCATTTTCTCAACAAGCTGGCTCTTCAAGGTAATAAGCGACAGGGTATGCCCCATCGTGTCATGCAGATCACGGGCGATGCGCATCCGTTCCTCGCGCTTGATCATTTCCTTGATCTGCTCGTTAGCCTGGTCCAGCTCCTTCTCCAGCACCCGCCGCCGGTTAATGGAGCGGATGCCGAAGGGCGTGATCAGCATCATTATCGCAAATGGCAGCATGAAAAGGATATCCGGGCCATACACCTGCGGCAGGTAGAATAGGCCCAGTCCGGCCAGCACAGCGGTGAACACCGCAAGAGCCCGTCTGAATTGGCGCGTATCAGTATACCAGCCAATAAAGTTACTGGAGAAGAAGCCCATATACATGTTGTAGGGGCTATAGACTACGGTTAGCACGACAATAATCAGCAGCTGCACTCCCATCCAGGCCGTGTACGTTCTACCCTCCGTCCAGTAGAGCTGACGGTACGTCACCAGGAACAGCAGGACCAGCCCATAACCCGCCATCAGCTTGACCCCGCTATACCCCTGAAGGTTAAGAATCGGGAACACCAGATAGATCAGCCAGATGTAGGGGAAGAAGCCGAATTTTTGCGGAAAGAACCGGAACTGCTTACTAGCCATTGTACATTACACCGCTTCCTGTTTTCGCCTTATATAGACCGATAATAACATAAATACGGCCAGGTAACCGAGCAGCAGCAGCACAGCCTTCCACGACGGGGAACCTCCCGCTACAATCGCCCAGGCTCCATCTCCATAATTGTAGGACGGCAGCCAGTGCCCGATCTTCTGCATCAGCTTAGGCATAATGTCGAGAGGCATCCACATACCCCCGGCCACCGCCAGCCCCATATAGAGCACATTGCTCACCCCGCTCGCCGTATCCACCCGCTTCATGGACCCGATAATCGTACCCAGCGCGAGAAAAGGCAGTGAGCCCGCAAGCAGCCACAGTCCACTAAGCAGCCACTGCGCTGCTGTCAGCGACACCCCGTTGATCAGATACCCGGCCAGGAAAATACACAGAACCGAGAACAGATGCATGACGCTCTGACCGAACATTTTGCCGAAAAAATATACCGGGGACGGCAGCGGAGTAATGCGGATAAACGTATTCCAGCCCTGCGTCTGCTCCTGCACCAGCCGGATGCCGAGGGTCATAATCGCCGAGCCCATCACGCTGAAGGCCGCCATCGACATCAGATAATGCGCCTGCCACTGCTTCGTATCGTCCGTGCCCGTATTCACCACCCGGGTGAAGATGAAGTAGAACATAATCGGCATGAGCAGCGACCAGAATACATAATAGGGATTGCGGATAATCCGCAGCAGCTCTGCCTTGCACTGGGCCAACATAGGTTTCATCATACTGCCGCCTCCTCTTGATTCAGGGTCAATTGCTCGAACGCTTCATCCAGCTTCCCCTGGTCGATCCGTACATCCTGCACAGCCAGCCCGTTCACGAAAATAGCCCGCAGCGCCTCATCCGTATTCTCCGTCGTCACATGCAGCCGCCCATCCTTCTCGTAGCAGCCTTCCACGGTTGGCAGCTCCAGCAATTGATTGCGCAGCAGCGCCGGGTCGCCGGACGCCAGGAAGGACAGCGACTTCTTCACCAGTCTCGCCTTAATCTCGTCCGGGCTTCCGTCCGCCGCCAGCACTCCCCGGTTGAACAACAGAATCCGGTCCGCGATATCCTCCGCTTCCTGCAGGTAATGGGTGCTGAACAGAATCGTCTTGCCCTGATCAGACAGTCCCCGCACCCTATCCCAGAAATGCCGCCGCGCCGTCGTATCCAGCCCCACCGTCGGCTCATCAAAAAACAACAGATCCGGGTTGCCCGCCAGCGCCAGCGCGAAGCTGAGACTGCGCTTTTGCCCGCCGGAGAGCTTCTCCGCATAGCGGTTCAGATCCGCCGCCCCCAGCCCCGTCGCCTGAAGCAGCACCTCCATCTCCATGGGCTGCGGATAATAGCTGCGGATCAGGGCCAGAATCTCCCGGACCTTCAGCCGGTCCATAACGCTGACCTCCTGGAGCATGGCTCCAGTCCGCTGCTTCACCCTGACGTCTGTTGGCTTATGACCGAACACCTTCACGCTGCCCTCCGAGGGCTCAAGCAAGCCCAGAAGCATCGCCAGTGTAGTGGTTTTGCCGGCTCCATTAGGGCCAAGCACCGCTGTGATCGAGCCGCGGCTAATCGTAAAGCTCACCTGCTTCACCGCTTGCTTCTCCTGGAAGCTGCGGCTGACATTGTTCATTTCAATGACATGTTCCATCATGTATCCCTCCGTGTCCTTCTGCCCTCTTGGCTATATTGCTATAGTACCGGAGACCGGAGAGAAGCATCAGTATGGACTGTCACCGATTCAAAGTGACAACTGTCACCCGGCAACAAGTGGAAACGGCTTTACCGTCCTTTTAAGGACGGTACCGTTTCAGCGAGAAATAGAAGGATAATTTATCATGTGAAACATATAAGTTCTTATATTTAAATAAGGCGCTCCTGTCCACGATTTCGTTATCGTAGCAGGAGCGCCTCCGTGTGCATATTACTCAAACCTCAATTGCCCAATCGCCTGTTCCAGCATGTCGTTCAGCGTCCGTCCTCCGGGAGGTGCACTTACCCAATGGAAAACCGCTGTGCGTATCGCTGCCATAAGCAGCGCGGCCAATAAGTCCGGGTACAGGTCGAGCTTCACATCCTTATGTGTGCGTTCCGCAATCACCTTGGCCAGCTCCCGCTCAATCTCAATCTCCACCTTGCGTGTGGCGCCGAACAATGCCGGATCATCGCGAAGGAGGACGATACGCGCATACCACTGCCGGTCTGTTGTCTCGGCGAATCCGTCAAGCACAGCAGCCCGGATCGAGTCTTGCAGCGGTTCCCCCGACGGACGGCCGGCAAGGGTAGCCGCTATCCGCTCGGAACGCTGGTACGCATTGCCGACAATCGCAGCCTCTTTGGACGCAAAATAGTTATTGAACGTCCGCATGGAGACATTCGCGGCTGCGGCAATATCCTCCACCCGAACCTGGCTGGCCCCTTTCTCCATGGCAAGTCTGCAGGCTACATCGCTCAGCGTCCGCCTGGTCTCTTCTTTTTTGCGTTCTCTCAAGCCCTGTTTTTCATTCGTCATGTCACTCAATTGCTCCAATCCTTATATGTAGTCAAGATCTGCGTTGCTGTCATTTCAGCACCGCAGATCCGGCCTTAATCCTGAAGATCGCTTACTGCGCCGGTTGTAGCTGAATGTTATAATCGAGCACCTCATCCAGCCAGTCAAACATCACCTGGTAGCTGAGCGGCAGATTGTTCAGCTGGCAATGCAGGTCGGCACCATCCTCCTCCGTCCCCTTGAAGATCGCATTCTTCTTGTTCGGAGCCTTCTCGTAAGTGTCGATCGCTTGCCGCTGCATCTCGGGATGCTCCGCTTCCGAATACATGGAGAGCAGGGGACACTTGACGTCCTTAGGGTCAACCTCCATCACTTCTCCGGCTGAACCATGCCACCCGGCAATGCTGTCCAAGCCATGGGACCAGGCCAATCCGGCGAACAGCACCTGGCCGGTGTACGGCATTTTCTTAGTCTGCTCCGCCGCTTCTTCTGCACTGCCCCTGAGAAACGAGGGCATGCCTCGTTCAATGAAGGACGCCATGGAGTACACCGGTGAGTTCGGCACTGCCGCTGCGAAGCGGTCGTCACAGCTTGCATGAACCATTGTCTTGGCCCCGCCATAGCTCATGCCGCTGACGACCAGCCGCTCAGGGTCCACATCCGGCCGGGCCAGGACGAAATCCGTGGTGGCTCTGTAGACATTATGCAGCTCCTCGCGCGGGAAGTTCTTGGCCGTTGCCTCAGGCTCATAGAACCGGACACATACATCATAAGGAAGGTCTACGATCAGCGCGTTATATCCCCGGTCAATAGCCGCTTGCCCTCCGAGAAAATAGGTATCTTCCTTGTGCGTTTCCCCGCCGTTATGGAAAATAATCGTTGGTTTAGGCGTATTCCCGTGCTCCGCCTTCAGGAAGCATCCCGGGAACTTATACCCCTTGTATTCCACCTCGACCCACTCGTGGGGAATCTGCTCAGACTTCGCATCAAGCGCCTTGCGGAAGCATTCCACACTTTTGCCGTGGTACCGCGCAAAATCCGGTTCATCTGGAAAAGCCCCGTAAAAGGCTGCCCGGTAATACGAGTGGGCACGGATAAAGGCCTCGCTGGCACTGATCAGATGCCCTTTCTTCAGGCAGCGCTCTGCCGTTGCCTCGATCTTAACGGCTTCCTTCTCGAATTCAGTCTTCCAGCTGGTCAAAGAGCTGGGATCAATGTTCCGTGCAAGCTTAAATACTTCACCCTGCGACACACCGCCGCAATGTACGAACGACAGCAGCCACTGGAACGTGAATTCAATATCATCGCGCTCGAAGAATACCTTGTGCGTCAACCGTGCAGCCACCTTTGTCTCTTGCCCGTCTACCTGTACCATACCCTTCTCCTCCTTCTCAAATCTATGATTTCAAGAGCATCCGCAGCAGAACAGCCGCGAAGCGGAAGAGGGAATTTGGCTACGGCGCGATTCCGGGCCCGGGTGTTGGCGTCCAGCGAAATCCAACCTCTATCCAAATTTTAGCACTTTCCATATTTTTGCGCAACACGCAATATTTCTTTTAATGCAATTTTGCTGTGAATGCAAAATAATCGAATAGGAGAATACCCTTCCACTCGCTTCGGCTCACTCACCCTCACTCGAACCCATTGTATGTTGTTTTCGGCATACATTTGCCCCGTTCACCCTTGCAGTTGCACATTGTATGTTGTTTTCAGCATACATTCGCCCCGTTCACCCTTTCAGTTGCACATTGTATGTAGTTTTCGGCATACATTCGCCCCGATTCCCCACAGTTGCACATCATGGCGATGTTCCGCCTATCTCTGGCCAATTTTGATGGTTATCACTCTCTGCCACCACTTGTATCGGTTTGTGGCAGCATTGTTGTATTTTTTGCAGGATTTCTCTAGGGCGTGTCTTAAAACTAGATATTGCTTCCAACGCATAACCGTAGCATAATTTTACAAGGACGCAATTACGAGGAGCTTGTAAA